>NZ_JAFCTN010000008.1:42118-161509 GCF_049896045.1 Pseudomonas sp. PWP3-1b2 | reverse complement strand
CAGGACGCCGGGTTAGCCGCGCTGGGCCAAGGATGGCCCATCGCGGCGGCCCACGGATTCAAGCCGGAGTGAGGGCATGCCGAGCCTAAGCGAGGCACCGAGTGGTGGGGCGAAGACCTTTTGCTTACTTTTGGGTCTTTCCAAAAGTGAGCCGCTGTAAGAGCGGAACCCTAAGCCGCCGTTACCGCAGCAACGGATATACACCCACCCCCCAACTCCCCTTAAAAGTCCCGCTTATAAAAGATATCCAGCGAACTCGCCACGCCACTGGCCACTTCCAGATACACCTTCTTGCTCAACAAATAGCGCAAGGCAATCGTATTGGCCGGCTCAAACACCCCCACCCCATACCGCAAGCTAAGCTTTTCGGTAATCTTGCCACTGGCCACCACCGCGGTGCTGTTACCGCTGCCCTGGGTATCAAGGTCAAAATCCCGAATCCCCAACTTGTTGGCAATGTCGGAAGTCACCCCCGAACTGCCCATCAGCCCCAGGCCCAACGCCGCCTGGGCGAGCATGTTGTTGTCCTCCCCCGTCGTACTCAACGGACGCCCCAGCACCAGATAGGACAAGGCCTGTTCCTGGCTCATGGCCGGCTCGGAAAAGATCTGCGTCGTCGGCTGCTCGGCACTGCCACTCAGGCGAATGCCCGCAGTGACGTCGTCAGTCTTGCGCACCGCTTCAATGTCCAGATAAGGCTGATCAAGCGGGCCGGCAAACAGCAGGCGTGCACGGCGTACATCAAGGCGCTGGCCGTAGGCACGGTAGCGGCCGTCGTTGAGCCACAACTCGCCACGGGTGTCCATGTTGTCGCCGATGTGCACCTGGCCCTGCACCTTGGCGGTCAGGCCGAAGCCTGTGAAGTTAAGCTTGTCTTCGCCCACCACCACGTTGATGTCCATGGCCATCGCCATCGGCGGCTTGCCCTCTTCGGTCTGGCTGCCGACGATCACCGTGTCATCCGAGACCTTGACCGTCGACGGCGGCAGTTCACGCACGGTGATGTCACCGCGCGGGATGTGCACTTTGCCGGCGATCGCAAGTTTGTCGTTCTTCAGGCTGATCTTAAGGTCAGGCGCCACTTCCAGCACCGCATAGGGCTCCACCGTGACCGGCAGTTGCGAACCTTGCAGGTTTAAGTCCACCACCAGCGCCTGGCCCCAATCGACCTGGCCCTTGAGGCTGCCCTGCCCGGCTTTGCCGCTGTGCCAGGCGCCATTCAATTGCACGCTCTCGCCGGCAATCAACGCCTGCACATTCAAGCCTTCGAGGCTGACCGGCAACTCACTGCCGGACACTTCACCGTCAACCAGGTTCACGCTGCCGTTGACCTGCGGCGCCAGCAGCCCACCGGAGATCCGGCCGTTGCCATTGAGCTTGCCGTTGAGTTTTTCCACCATCGGCACAAACGGTCGCGCCACGGCGAGGTCGAGGCCACTGAGGGTGAAGGTGCCGGTGATTGGCTTGTTCTGCGGCAGCGGATTGATCTGCGCCTGCACCAGCAACTCGCCAAGTTTGCCGCCACGGAAGTTCAGCTGAGTGTCGATGCGCTTGGGGTTCAGGGTGGTTTCCAGCTTCAAGGTGTCGTAGGGGAAATCCAGCCACTGGGTTTTGTCTCTCACGCGCAAGGTGCCGCCGCTGGCGTCCACCGAGACCACGCCTTTAGGGCCACTGCTCGGCAGGTCGAGCTGAATGTCGGCATTGAGCTTGCCCTGCCAGGCAAAATCCTTGGGCAAAAACGCCGCCAGGCTGTCGATGGGGAACTGCTTGAGGTGGTAACGCAGCTTGGGTTCCGGCATCAGGCGCTGGTCCTCACCGCACAGGCTGGCGGGGCCGGATACCCAGCAATGCGCAGCAAACGTGAGCTTGCCGTCGGCCAGGCGCTCGATCTTCGCCGGGGCTTGCAGCTTCCAGTCCTGACCACCGGCTTGCACATCACCGCTGGCAAGGCGGCCGCGCCAGTTGCCTTTGTCGAGGTTGCCGTCCAATGCCAGGGCCAGCTTGACCAGGGGCCCTGCCAGGTCCAGCTGGACTTTCTGGTTCTTGATATCGCCTTGAGCGCTGGCGGTCAGGGTGCCGACCTGGGTCTCACCGGCTTGAATGCCGCTGCCCTTGAGGTCGATCTTCGCGCGCTGGGCGTTATCCAGCGTGGCATCAAGGGTGAGGTTTTGCAGGCGGTTATCCGCGAATGCCAGCTGCTGGCCTTTCAGGCCGAGTTTGCCTTGGGGCGCTTTCAGGCTGCCGGCCACGTCGAGACGGCCATTGATTTGCCCGCTCAACTGGGGCCACAACTGGGCCAGACGCGCCAGTTTGATATCGAGTTGCCCAGCCAGCCGTTGTTGCAGGCTGCCGCTGCCATTGATGCGGTTGTCGCCCAGGCGAATATCCAGATTGGCGAGGGTCCACTGGTCGCCCGCGCCTTCGGCCTTGGCTGCCAGCACCGCCGTTTGGCCGCGCAAACGGCCCTTGAGGTCGAGGTCGGCGTTGAGCTTGAGCTGCTCGTTTTTGAACTCGCCTTTGCTGCGCAACGGTCCGGCCAGCGTGCCGGGCAACTCAGCGACCCAAAATGCCGGGTTCAGCGCGGACAGGTCCAGGGCCGTGTCCCACGCGATACCGTCAGCGAATTGCACGTTCAGATGGCCTTCGGCCTTGCCTTGGCCGGCGGTGAGTTTCAGCTCGGGCAGGAAGATTTTCTTGAGGTCGCCGCTGAACGGTGTGACCACGTTGAACTTGCCGGCCGGGCCGTCGAGGTCGGCATTGAGGTTGCCGAGGTAGTTGCCGTCTTTGTAGGAGATTTCACCATTGAAAGTACGCAAGGTTACTTGCGGCTCGTCGATCAACGGGTAAAGGCGATGCCAGGGAAAATCTTGCCAGGCAATGTTGGCATCGGCGCTGAAGCCTTGCTGCCAGTCGAGGTTGGCGCTGAGCTTGAGGCTTTGCTTGTCACCGGCATTCAGGTCCAGGCCGGCGATCTGTGCACCCTTGGCGTCGACTTTGCCTTGCAGCAGTAGATCCACCGGGCCTTTTTCCGCCGGCAACACGGCTTTGCCGAACAGCTGGTAACCGTTTTTCAGGTCGCCCTTGGCGGTAAGGTCCAGCCCATTGAGCTGCAAGGTGTCGGGCAAATCGGCGCTGGGCTTGAAGCGATCGGCGGTGATGCGCAATTGCGCAGGCAGGTTCTCTACCAGCGGTTGCAGCTCGCCGCTGAGTTTGGCGGGCAGGTAGCCGCTGCTGTCGGCGTCGAGTTTGAGGGTCTTGAGCAAATCACCGTCGACCTTGAGCGCAAGCTTCCACGGCGAGCCGCCGGGCGCATACGGCAAGCTCAAGTCACCGGTGGCATTCAGCGGCCAGTCGCCGCTGGGTTGCAACAGGCCATTGAGGTCCAGTACCAGGCCGTCACGCTGCAGGTGCACCGAGTCGATCTGCATGCCGGCCGCAGTCCAGTGCGCCGCCAGTTGCAGGCCTTTGAGTTCTTCGCTGCCGTTAAACAGCAGGCTACCGACGCGAACGTCGCCCAACTGGATAGCCACCGGCAGTTTTAAGTTCGGCAGCTGGACCGGCCCGCTGCTCTCTTCGGTGCCTGGCGGAAACTGCAGGCTGACTTGCTCCACATCCAGTGTGTTGATGCACACCGTCATGCGCAGCAGGCAAGCCGGAGACCAATCCAGCGTGGGTGCGTTTAGCTCGACCCGGCTGGTGTCTTGCTGCCACAGCAGGTGATCGGCACTCCACCGCCCCCCCAAATGGCCCTGAAAATTCTCCACGCTCAATCCCGGCACCAGGCCCAAGACCCAGCGGCTGCCCGCCTGGGTGCCAAGCACTGCCCACAGCGCCAGTACCACGAAGGCGAGGACCGCCACCACGGCCAGCCCCGCTATTTTCAAACCACGCATCACAGCTCAGGCCCCATGGAAAAGTGCAGTCGAATGCCGCCCGGGTCTTCCAGGGCATGGGCCAGGTCCAGGCGAATCGGTCCTACCGGCGAGACCCAGCGAACGCCCACGCCCACGCCGGTTTTCAGGCTGGGCATGTCCAGGCTGTTGAAGGAGTTGCCCTGGTCGATAAAGGTCGCGATTCGCCATTTTTCGGCGATGGAATATTGATACTCGGCACTCAAGGCCACCATGTAGCGGCCACCGATGCGGTCGCCGCGATCGTTTTCCGGTGACAAGGTCTGGTACTCGTAACCGCGCACGCTTTGGTCGCCACCGGCAAAAAAGCGCAGCGAAGGCGGTACGGACTGGTAACCGTTAGTGGCGCTGCCGCCAATCTGTGCGCGGCCGAGAAAGCGGTGGTTATCCCACAAGGTAGTCAAACCCTTGATGGTTGCCGTGCCATAAAGCAGGTTGGTGTCCGAACCCAGGCCTTCCTTGGCGACCTTGGCGTCGAACGCCAGGCGATAGCCATTGTGCGGGTCGATGCGGTTGTCACTGCGCAGGTAGGAATAGTTGATACCCGGCATCACCAGGTTGCTCAGGCCGGAGTCATTGCCCAGCTTGTATTCTTCGCGCTGGTACTTGAGCGAGATGATCCGCGTCCAGCCGCTGGGCAGTTTGCTGTGCCATTCTGGGCCGAGGGTGAGCAATTTACTCACGGTGTCGGTGTTGGCCAGGTCTTCATTCTGATAGCCCGCCGCGAAGCGCAGTTTGTCGGTGAGCGGCGGGTCGAGGGGAATGTCGTACCACAGCCCGACGTTTTGCCGGGGTGCCGACAACTCGGCTTCCCAGCCATAGCTGTGGCCCTGAGGGTTGACCCAGTGGCGGGTCCAGTTGGCTTTGCCACGCGGGCCGACGTCGGTCGAGTAACCCAGGCCAAGGCCCATGGTGCGGGGCTTGCGCGTCTCCAGTTGCACAGTCACCGGAATCACATCGTTGGCCGACGCGGCGGGCGCGGCGTCCACGCGCACGCCTTCGAAGAAGCCACTGCCTTGCAGGTTCTGGTTGAGTTCGGCGATCAGTTCGGAATCGTAAGGTGTGCCGCTTTTGAACGGGACCATGCGTTGCAGCAGGTCTTCATCGAACGGCGTGTCGCCGGTGAAGCTGACGTTGCCCATGGTGTAGCGCGGGCCGCTGTCATAGATGAGTTCGATATCGGCCACACCGGCTTTCGGGTCGACCGACAGCTTTTGGCGGGTAAAGCGCCCGCTGAAAAAGCCATAGCGCGAGGCCTGGTTCTGGATCAGACGCTTGGCGTCTTCGTAATGGCCGTGGTTAAGCACGGCGCCGGACTTGAGGTCGTCGCCGGAGGGCACGCGAAAGGCTTTGAGGCTGGCGGCCTGGCCGTCGACCCGAATGGTCACGTCGCGCAAATGCACCGGTTCGCCGGGGTCGATGGTGAGGATCAGGCGCGGGTTCTTGCCGCCCTTCACATCGCTTTCGATCAGTGGCTGATAGAAACCCAAGGCCTGGGCCGCTTTACGCGCCTGCTCCTCGGCGCCACGGCTGAACCGCAGCAAGGCTTCTTCGTCACGATCGCCTACCCCGCCGATGTAGCCTTCGATGTTGGCTTTCAACGCGTCGTTTGAGGGTTTGATGCGCACGTCCAATTCGCTTTGCGCCAAGGCGCCACAGCTTGTGAACAGCAGCATCAAGCCGCTGGTAAATCTTCCTGGAAACTTCATAGGCGCGGATGCTACACGAGCAAGGGAGGCTCTTTGAACCCGGAAATGTCTGAATAATTCTGTCTCAAGCCGTTGCAGCGTGTAACGACTGGGGGTTGGGATGAAAAAACACGTGCTCCAGGATAGGTCCTACAGCAACTTCACCGATTTCCTCATAGCCCTGACGCTTATAGAACTCCAGGTAACGCGAGTTTCCGGTGTCGAGCACCACGCCGGACGAATGCGGGTCTTCGGCGCACCAGTTATGCACCGCCTCCAACAGTTGTTCGCCGTAGTGTTTGCCCTGAAATTGCGGGTGAATACCCAACAGTGGCAGCACATGCACCGACTCGGTCGGCAGGCACGCCAGCACGGCGTGATGGTAGTCCAGATAACGCCGCGTACCGCGCACGCCGGTGCTCAGAAACATGCGAATCTGCCAGGCCCAGCTCTCGGTGATTCCCAGGCGCCGCTGCGGCGGCGCGATCAGGGCGATGCCGATCAAGCGGTCGTTAACGAACAGGCCGATGGCGGGAAGCTTCTGAAAAAAGTGCTGCTTGACCAATTCGCGCACGGTGGCGCGCACCCGTTGCTCATAGCCGGGGCGCTCCGCTTCGAAGATGTAGGCGAACGTCGGCTCATGGCGGTAAGCCTGGTAGAGCAGCGAGCGGGCTTCGCGTGAATAGCCGCTGTTGAGCAGGCGGATTTCGGCAGGGGCAGTCGGCGTGTCAAGCATGCGGTGAATCTCCTTGGACGCCACTCAAAGAGGGCGTTCTTTATATACGAGCTTATAGCTACGAACCCACGCGGCCCCCGTCGTTCCCAGACATTAGCAGCGCATCTCGTCTACCGCCACGCTGGCCCCCGCCTGACATGTCGGCTAGCATCGCCCTTTTGCCAAACTGGACTGCCGACCATGAAAATCGTCTCCTTCAATATCAACGGGCTGCGCGCCCGCCCTCATCAGCTGGCGGCGCTGATCGAAAAACACCAGCCGGATGTGATCGGCCTGCAGGAAACCAAGGTCCACGACGACCAGTTCCCGCTGGCCGACGTAGAGGCCTTGGGCTACCACGTTTACTACCACGGCCAAAAAGGTCACTACGGTGTGGCCCTGCTCTCGCGCAAGCCGGCGCTGAGCCTGCACAAAGGTTTTGCCAGCGACGAAGAAGACGCCCAGCGCCGCTTTATCTGGGGCGCCTTCGCGGATGAAAACGGCAACCCCGTCACCATCATGAACGGCTACTTCCCTCAGGGTGAAAGCCGCGACCACCCGACCAAATTCCCGGCCAAGAAACGTTTTTACGAAGATTTGCAGCACCTGCTCGAAAGCCAGTTCAGCAACGATCAGGCGCTGGTGGTGATGGGCGACATCAACATTTCGCCGGAAGACATCGACATTGGCATTGGCGCCGACAATGCCAAGCGTTGGTTGAAGACCGGCAAGTGCAGCTTCCTGCCGGAGGAGCGCGAGTGGATGGCGCGGTTGAAGAACTGGGGGTTGGTGGACAGCTTCCGGCACTTGAACCCGGCAGTGGCCGACCGCTTCAGTTGGTTCGACTACCGCAGCCGCGGGTTTGAAGATGAGCCCAAGCGTGGGTTGCGCATTGATGTGATTCTGACGTCCAACGGGTTGGTGTCGCGGGTCAAGGATGCCGGTGTGGATTACGAATTGCGTGGGCTGGAAAAGCCTTCGGACCATGCGCCGATCTGGCTGGAGCTGAGCTGATCTCACAGCTGATGAGGAAAAAATGTGGGGCAGTCACACTACTGACATGCAACTGACTTAATCTCCCGGCACTCCCTTTGGCTTGAGAAGGTGCCGGCATGAGGCTGCGCGTTCTGTTCCTGCTGACCCTGATTCCCTTCTACGCTGTTTGCGCTCCCCTACCCATTCCCGAGCAAGGCCCGGCATTGCGCATCCAGGGCTCAAACACCATTGGCGCGGCGTTAGGGCCAGCCTTGGTCAAAGGCTTGATGGAGCACCAGGGCCTGCAAGGTGTGTACAGCGAACCGGCTCACGGCACGAACGAGCAACGGGTGGTTGGCAAAACCCGCCAGGGCAAGACCGTGACCATCGAAGTGGCGGCCCACGGTTCGAGCACAGGGTTTGCCGCGCTGAAAAAATCCACGGCTGACCTGGCGGCTTCATCACGGCTGATCAAGGACAGCGAACTGGTCGATCTTGAAGCGCTGGGCGACCTGAAAAGCCCCGAAGCCGAACAGGTGATCGCCATCGACGGCCTGGCGATCATTCTTAACCCACTCAACCCGCTGGACACGCTGAACACCGAGCAATTGGCGCAGATTTTCAACGGCGAAGTCAGCACCTGGGAGCAATTGGGCGGCGTCGGCGGCACCATTCATCTGTATGCGCGGGATGATCAGTCCGGCACCTACGACACCTTCAAGGAATTGGTGCTGCGCCTGCGGGGCAAGCCTCTCACTGCCTCCGCCAAGCGATTCGAATCCAGCGAGGCATTGTCCGATGCCGTCAGCCACGACCCCCAAGGCATCGGCTTTATCGGACTGCCCTATGTACGCCAGGCCAAGGCCGTGGCGATTGTCGACGGCGACTCGCAACCGATGTTGCCGTTGAACAGCCTGATTGCCACCGAGGACTACCCGCTGTCGCGCCGGCTGTTCTTTTACCTGCCACCGTCGAGCCGCGATCCATGGGCCAAGGCGCTGGTTGACTTTACCCAAAGCAGCAAGGGCCAGGCGATTGTGGCGGCGAACGGCTTCATTGCGCAGCAGGTGCAAGCGATAGGCGTGGAGCCGCGTGCGTCAATGCCGGAGGACTATCAAGCCATCGCTCGTGACGCGCAGCGCTTGACGGTGAATTTTCGTTTCGAAGAAGGCAGCGCCAGCCTGGACAACAAGGCACGCCTGGATTTACAGCGGGTGGTGGCGTACTTGAGAAGCCATGACAAGCTCGATAAGCAGGTGACGCTGGTGGGGTTTGGCGATGCCAAGAATGACCCGCAGCGGGCGGCGTTGCTCTCGAAGTTGCGGGCGATGGCGGTGCGTCGGGAGCTGGTCAAGAGCGGCGTGGTGCTGAGGGACATTCGCGGGTTCGGCGCGCAGATGCCGGTGGCGGCAAATACGGCAGATGAGGGGCGGATCAAGAATCGGCGGGTGGAGGTTTGGGTGTACTGAGTTCAAGGATGTGTGTTGTTCATACTGGCCTTATCGCGGGCAAGCCCGCTCCCACATTTGAGCGCATTTTCATGCTGGAACTCGGTCGAGTGTGGGAGCCGGGCTTGCCCGCGATGCGATTTTACTGCCCGCTGCGCAGCAGCTCTTTAGGCACATACTTGCCGATCTCAAACTTGCCGATCGCCGCGCGGTGCACTTCGTCCGGGCCGTCGGCCAGGCGCAGGGTGCGTTGCATGGCGTACATGTAGGCCAGCGGGAAATCGTTGGAAACCCCCGCGCCGCCGTGCATCTGGATTGCGCGGTCAATCACCTTCAATGCCACGTTTGGCGCCACGACCTTGATCTGGGCGATTTCGCTTTTTGCGACTTTGTTACCCACGGTGTCCATCATGTACGCCGCTTTCAGGGTCAGCAGGCGCGCCATGTCGATTTCCATCCGCGAGTCGGCGATCTTGTCGATATTGCCGCCCAAGCGGGCCAACGGTTTGCCGAACGCGGTACGGCTGACGGCGCGTTTGCACATCAGTTCCAATGCCCGTTCGGCCATGCCGACCGAGCGCATGCAGTGGTGAATCCGGCCTGGGCCGAGGCGCCCTTGAGCGATTTCAAAGCCACGGCCTTCGCCGAGCAGGACGTTTTCGTAGGGTACGCGTACGTTGTCGAACAGCACTTCGGCGTGGCCGTGAGGCGCGTCGTCGTAGCCGAACACCGGCAACGGGCGCACGATTTTTACGCCGAGGGTGTCCACCGGCACCAGAATCATCGAGTGTTGCTGGTGGCGCGGTGCGTCCGGGTTGCTCAGGCCCATGAAGATCAGGATCTTGCAGCGCGGGTCGCAGGCGCCGGAGGTCCACCACTTTTTACCGTTGATCACCCACTCGTCGCCCTGGCGCTCGGCGCGGGCGGCCATGTTGGTGGCGTCTGATGACGCCACGTCCGGCTCGGTCATGGCGAACGCCGAGCGGATCTCGCCGCGCAGCAGCGGTTCGAGCCAGCGTTGTTTCTGTTCTTCGTTGGCGTAGCGCACCAGCACTTCCATATTGCCGGTGTCGGGGGCGGAGCAGTTGAACGGTTCAGGGCCGAGCAAGGAGCGCCCCATGATTTCGGCCAGCGGCGCGTATTCGAGGTTGGTCAGGCCGGCGCCCAGCTCGGATTCCGGCAGGAACAGGTTCCACAGGCCCTCGGCTTTGGCGCGGGCTTTAAGCTCCTCCATGATAGCGGTGGGCTGCCAGCGATCACCTTCGTTGACCTGGCGTTCAAACACCGGCTCGGCCGGGTAAACGTAAGCGTCCATGAACGCGGTGACGCGTTCACGCAGTTGCTGAACCTTGGGCGAGTAGGCGAAATCCATGAGCAGCTCCCTTCTTTGAGAGGTTGTTTAGGTCATGCAATCGATGCTAGAACAGCGTTAACCATTTACCTAGCCTATTCTCGGCGTGTATTAACATTCATCACCGATATATGATCGGCGCATGGGCACCTAACAATAAGAGCGCAACGAAATGAATCTGAGCAAGGTCGACCTCAACCTCTTCATCGTCTTTGACGCGATCTATACCGAAGCCAACTTGACCCGCGCCGGGCAGATCGTCGGCATCACCCAGCCCGCCGTGTCGAATGCCCTGGCGCGCCTGCGCGAAACCTTCAACGACCCGCTGTTCGTGCGTACCGCCCAGGGCATGGTGCCCACGCCCATGGCGCAGAACATCATTGGCCCGGTGCGCAACGCCTTGTCGCTGCTGCGCGTGTCGGTGCAGGAAAGCCGGATTTTCAACCCGCAACAGGCCGCCAAGACCTACCGCATCAGCATGACCGACCTCACCGAGGCGGTGATTTTGCCGCTGCTGTTCCAGCGCCTGCGCCGCCTGGCGCCGACGGTGGTGATCGAGAGTTTCCTGTCCAAACGCCGTGAAACCACCAAGGAACTCGCCGCCGGGCGCCTGGATTTTGCCGTGGACGCGCCGCTCAACACCGACCCGCAGGTGCGCCACGTCAAGCTGATGGAAGACCGCTACGTGTGCGCCATGCGCAAGGGCCACCCGATGGCGGGCAAGGACAAGTTCACCCTGGATGACTACCTGTCGCTGACCCATATCCATATCTCCAGCCGCCGCAATGGCCTGGGCCATGTCGACCTGGCGCTGGGCAAGATGGGCATTCAGCGCAAGATCGCCCTGCGTTCCCAGCATTACCTGATGGCGTCGCAAGTGTTGCAACAGACCGACATGGTGATGACCGTGCCCGAGCGCTTCGCCCGCCGTCATGAACTGCACTGGTTCAACCTGCCGGTCAACGACGTGCCGCCGGTGGAAACCCATTTGTACTGGCACGAAAGCACCGATCAAGACCCCGCGAACCGCTGGATGCGTGAGCAGATGATTGAGTTATGCCAACAGGTAACGGCGCACGAGAAGAAGCTGGACGGCAAACAGGCCTGAGCTGTGGTGAGCGGGCCCTCTGTGGCGAGACGGATTTGCGTGGCGAGCGGGCTTGTTGTGGCGAGCGGGCTTGCCCCGCGTTGGGCTGCGTAGCGGCCCCAAAACCAGGCTCCGCGTTTTTGTCTGGAAAAATGGGTTGTGTTTATTGGGGCTGCTGCGCAGCCCAACGCGGGGCAAGCCCGCTCGCCACGACAAGCCTTCTCACACAACAAGCCTGCTCGCCAGCCGTCTTGCGACAACAAGCCATCTACCCTCAAATCCGGCCGTGAGCTTGACGTTCACGTCAACCTGCCATTAGCTTAGCGCCAAGACCTTCTTGAGCGCCCCCATGAGCACGACCTACAGCATTTCCGACCTCGCCCGCGAGCTCGATATCACCACCCGCGCCATACGCTTTTATGAAGAACAAGGCCTGCTGGCCCCGGAGCGTCGGGGCCAGGAGCGCATCTACTCGGCGCGGGACAAGGTCAGCCTCAAGCTGATATTGCGCGGCAAGCGCATCGGTTTTTCCCTGGCCGAGTGCCGCGAGCTGATCGAACTCTACGACCCCACCAGTGGCAACCACATCCAGCTCAACAGCATGCTGGCGAAAATCACCGAGCGCCGTGCGCAGCTTGAGCAGCAGTTGCTGGACATCGAACAGATGAAACTCGAACTGGACACCGCCGAAGAGCGATGCGCCCAGGCCCTCGCCCACACCATGAGCCAGGTTGGCGATTAATCAGAAGGTAACTGCCATGTCCCTCCCCTCACACGTACGCCTGGTGGAAGTCGGCCCGCGCGACGGTTTGCAAAACGAAGCCCAACCTATCAGCGTGGCTGACAAGGTGCAGTTGGTGGACGCCTTGAGCGCTGCGGGCTTGAGTTATATCGAAGTGGGCAGCTTTGTCTCGCCCAAATGGGTGCCGCAAATGGCCGGTTCCGCTGAGGTGTTTGCGCAGATTCAGCGCAAGCCCGGCGTGACCTACGGCGCACTGGCCCCCAACCTGCGCGGTTTTGAAGATGCGCTGGCGGCCGGGGTGAAGGAAGTGGCGGTGTTCGCGGCGGCGTCCGAGGCGTTTTCCCGGCGCAATATCAACTGCTCCATCAGCGAAAGCCTGGAGCGTTTTGCGCCGATCATGGCGGCGGCCAAGCAACACGGCATCAGCGTGCGCGGCTATGTGTCGTGTGTGTTGGGTTGCCCTTACGAAGGTGAGATTGCGCCGGAACAAGTCGCCGCCGTCGCGCGCGAACTGTATGGCATGGGCTGCTACGAGGTTTCCCTGGGCGACACCATTGGCACCGGCACGCCGGGCGCCACGCGACGGTTGTTTGAGGTGGTTGGGGCGCAGGTACCACGGGCAAAGTTGGCCGGTCATTTCCATGACACGTATGGGCAAGCGATCGCCAATATCTACGCCAGCCTGCTCGAAGGTATCAACGTGTTCGACAGCTCTATTGCGGGCCTCGGCGGCTGCCCTTACGCCAAGGGCGCCAGCGGTAACGTCGCCACCGAAGATGTGCTGTACCTGTTGAACGGCCTGGGGATCGACACGGGTATCGACCTGGACGCCTTGATTCGCGCGGGCCAGCAAATCAGCCAGGTGCTCGGCCGCCCGACCGGATCACGTGTTGCCAAAGCGCGTAACGCGGTGTGAGTAGCGCGGCTGTGACAATGTGTTACCGCACGCTTACGTTTCGAGTAACACGGGAACATATTTTGTCGAATTTGCTGAAGGCCGTGACGCGCTAAAAATACAAATCATTGATTTTAAAGGTATTTAAAAAGTTGGCACGGCTTCTGCTATCTCTATTGCATAACAAGAATAAAAAGCACCAAGCCTAATAAAAATAAGACGAAACGACTCTGACATAACAAAAACAACACGGCAGAGACGCAGCTAACAGATTTTTTTGAAGAAGATGTGCTTCGCAGGGTACGGCGTGCCGAAACCCGCAACCGGTTAGAGAAAAATAAAACTACCTCAGGTAGCTACCACGGGTTGGATCGTTAACGAAGTTGCAGATCAGCGTTCAAAAAAATACGTTTGCTCTTGACCCCGCATGGGGGTCGCCAAAAACAGCGGTAAAGGGTAACGGTTGCCAAAAACAACAATAGACCGCCCCTCAATAATAAAAAAAGAGCACGCAACGACACATTAAAGGGGACCCTCGGGTCCCCTTTGTGCTTTCTGCCTGACACTCAGCTGTTCAAACTTCGGGGGCCTGGTGTTGTCGGTCGGATTGGGTTCGCAGCTCTTCGATCGAAATCTCGCGCATGCGAAATTTCTGAATCTTGCCCGTCACCGTCATCGGAAACTCTTCCACAAATTTGAAATGCTTGGGCGTCTTGAAGTGCGCAATGCGGCCCTTGCACCAGGTTTGCAGGTCCAGCTCATTCGCCACATGCCCCGGGTGAAATTTGACCCAGGCGACGATCTCTTCGCCATAACGCGCGTCCGGAATGCCAATGATCTGCACATCCGCCACCGCCGGGTGAGTGAAGAAAAACTCCTCGAGTTCACGCGGGTACACGTTCTCGCCGCCACGAATAATCATGTCCTTGTTGCGCCCGGCAATGCACACGTAGCCGTGCGCATCCATGGTCGCCAAGTCGCCGGTGTGCATCCAGCCAGCGTCGTCGATGGCGTCGCGGGTGCCTTCGGGGTTGTTCCAGTAGCCGAGCATTACGCTGTAGCCACGTGTGCACAACTCGCCGATTTCACCTCGCGCCACGGTATTGCCGTCGGTATCGACGATCTTGTTTTCCAGCTGCGGCTGGGTGCGCCCGACGGTGGTGACGCGGCGGTCAAGGTCGTCATCCGCGCCGGTCTGCAGTGACACCGGGCTGGTTTCGGTCATGCCATAGGCGATCTGCACTTCGCCCATGTGCAACTCGCTGATGACCCGGCGCATCACTTCGATGGGGCACGTGGCACCGGCCATGATGCCGGTGCGCAGGGTGGCGAGGTCGAACTCGCCGCGACGCGGGTGATCAAGCATCGCGATAAAC
This sequence comes from Pseudomonas sp. PWP3-1b2, assembly GCF_049896045.1. NCBI lineage: Bacteria > Pseudomonadati > Pseudomonadota > Gammaproteobacteria > Pseudomonadales > Pseudomonadaceae > Pseudomonas > Pseudomonas sp. PWP3-1b2. Next base: position 147,321 of record NZ_JAFCTN010000008.1, on the reverse strand, counting down.
ATGGTCGGTACGCCGTACAGGCCGGTGGCGCGCTCTTCGGCGACGGCGGTGAGGGTCAGCAGCGGGTCGAAACCGTCATTCGGATAAATCATGGTGGTGCCGTGGGTAATGCACCCCAGATTGCCCATCACCATGCCAAAACAGTGGTAGAGCGGCACTGGAATCACTAGCCGATCCTGCGCGGTGAGGCCCAGGCTTTCGCCGACCATGTAACCGTTGTTGAGGATGTTGTGGTGACTGAGAGTGGCGCCCTTGGGGAAGCCGGTGGTGCCGGAGGTGTACTGAATATTGACGGCTTGATCGAAATGCAGGCTGGTTTCGCGGCGGTGCAATTGCTCGGGCGGGACGCCTGCACCGAGAGCCGCGAGTTCCGACCAGGGCAAGAATCCGGCTGGCGGGCTGGGGTCGAGGCTGATGATGGCACGCAGGTCGGGCTTCAGCTCCTGCAACATGGCGTGGTAGTCCGAGGTCTTGAATGACCCGGCACACACCAGCCATTGGCAACCCGATTGCTTGAGCACGTATTCCAGCTCGCTGCTGCGATAGGCCGGGTTGATGTTGACCAGAATCACCCCGAGCTTGGCGCTGGCGATCTGGCTGATACACCATTCGGCGCAGTTGGGTGCCCAGATACCCAGGCGGTCACCGGTTTGCATCCCAAGGGCCATAAACGCACGGGCGTGCAGGTCAACGGCCTCGGCCAGTTGCCGCCAGGTGTAGCGAAGGTGCTGATGGCGCACCACCAGGGCCTCGCCATCCGGGACTTGCGCGACGGTTTTATCGAAGGCTTGGCCAATGGTCATGGCCAGCAAGGTCTTGTCCTGAGAGCCACGGCTGTAGCTCTGATTCGGTTGATCCATAACGACCCCTTTTGTCTTTTTTGTAAGGTGGACGGCGGTTGCTTGACGTAAACGTAAACTACGATTGACAGCTTCGCAACGCAAGCTTACGTTAACGTAAAGGTGAGCGCCCTCCTCCGGCGCCGTCCACACAAAAACAAAAGCTCACATTAAGGTGCCTGTCCATGAGTTACCCGTCCCTGAACTTCGCCCTCGGCGAAACCATCGACATGCTGCGCGACCAGGTGCAGCACTTCGTGGCCAAGGAAATTGCCCCGCGCGCGGCACAAATCGACATCGACAACCTGTTCCCCGCCGACCTGTGGCGCAAGTTCGGTGACATGGGCCTGCTCGGCATCACCGTGCCGGAAGAATACGGCGGCGCGGGTCTGGGCTATCTGGCCCATGTGGTGGCGATGGAAGAAATCAGCCGCGGTTCGGCGTCAGTGGCGTTGTCCTACGGCGCTCACTCCAACCTTTGTGTGAACCAGATCAACCGCAACGGCAGCCACGAACAGAAACTCAAGTACCTGCCGAAGCTGATCAGCGGTGAGCATGTCGGCGCCCTGGCCATGAGCGAACCGAATGCCGGTTCCGACGTGGTGTCGATGAAACTGCGCGCCGACAAGCGCGGCGATTGCTACGTGCTCAACGGCAGCAAAACCTGGATCACCAACGGTCCTGACGCCAGCACCTATGTGATTTACGCCAAGACTGACCTGGAAAAAGGCGCCCACGGCATCACCGCGTTTATCGTCGAGCGCGACTGGAAAGGCTTCAGCCGCAGCAACAAGTTCGACAAGCTGGGCATGCGCGGCTCCAACACCTGCGAGCTGTTTTTCGATGACGTTGAAGTGCCCGAAGAAAACATCCTCGGCCTGCTCAACGGCGGCGTGAAAGTGCTGATGAGCGGCCTCGATTACGAGCGCGTGGTGCTCTCCGGCGGCCCGACCGGCATCATGCAGGCCTGTATGGACCTCATCGTGCCCTACATCCACGACCGTAAACAGTTCGGCCAGAGCATCGGCGAATTTCAGCTGATCCAGGGCAAAGTCGCCGACATGTACACCCAACTCAATGCCAGCCGCGCCTACCTGTATGCGGTGGCCCAGGCCTGCGAGCGTGGCGAAACCACGCGCAAGGACGCGGCCGGGGTGATTCTTTACAGCGCCGAACGCGCCACACAAATGGCCCTCGACGCCATCCAGATTCTCGGCGGCAACGGCTACATCAACGAATTCCCCGCCGGGCGCCTGCTGCGTGATGCCAAGCTGTATGAAATTGGCGCCGGTACCAGTGAGATTCGCCGGATGCTGATCGGTCGCGAACTCTTCAACGAAACCCGCTGAAGGAGCGCGCCATGGCCACCTTGCACACCCAACTCAACCCGCGCTCGGCGGAGTTTGCCGCCAACAGCGCGGCCATGCGCCAGCAGGTCGACGCCCTGCACACGCTGCTCGCCCATGTGGCCCAAGGCGGCGGCACGAAAGCCCAGGAGCGCCACACCTCGCGCGGCAAACTGCTGCCCCGCGAGCGCATCAACCGCCTGCTCGACCCGGGCTCGGCGTTTCTTGAACTCAGCCAATTGGCGGCTTATCAGGTGTACGGCGAAGACGTGCCCGCTGCCGGTGTGATTGCCGGGATCGGCCGTGTGGAGGGCGTCGAATGCATGATCGTCGCCAACGACGCTACGGTGAAAGGCGGTTCCTATTACCCGCTCACGGTGAAAAAACACCTGCGCGCCCAGACCATCGCCGAGCAGAACCGCCTGCCGTGCATCTACCTGGTGGACTCCGGCGGCGCCAACCTGCCGCGTCAGGATGAGGTGTTCCCGGACCGCGAGCACTTTGGGCGGATCTTCTTCAACCAGGCCAACATGAGCGCCCAGGGCATTCCTCAGATTGCCGTGGTGATGGGCTCGTGCACCGCCGGTGGCGCCTATGTGCCGGCCATGGCGGACGAGGCGATCATGGTGCGCGAGCAAGCGACCATCTTTCTCGCCGGGCCGCCTCTGGTGAAAGCCGCGACCGGCGAAGTGGTCAGCGCCGAAGACCTCGGCGGTGCCGACGTGCACTGCAAGATCTCCGGCGTGGCCGACCACTATGCCGACAGCGACGAACACGCCCTGGCCCTGGCCCGGCGCAGTGTGGCCAACCTCAATTGGCGCAAACGCGGTGAGTTGCTGCAACGCACGCCCGTGGCGCCGCTGTACGGCAGTGAGGAGCTTTACGGGGTGATCCCGGCCGATGCCAAGCAGCCGTTTGATGTGCGCGAAGTGATCGCGCGACTGGTGGACGGTTCGGTGTTCGATGAGTTCAAGGCGCTGTTTGGCACCACGCTGGTGTGTGGGTTTGCGCACTTGCACGGCTACCCGATTGCGATCCTGGGCAACAACGGCATTTTGTTCGCCGAGGCCGCGCAGAAAGGCGCGCACTTTATCGAGCTGGCCTGCCAGCGCGGGATTCCCCTGCTGTTCCTGCAGAACATCACCGGCTTTATGGTCGGCCAGAAGTACGAAGCCGGCGGCATCGCCAAGCACGGCGCCAAACTGGTGACCGCAGTAGCCTGCGCCAAGGTGCCGAAATTCACCGTGATCATCGGCGGCAGCTTTGGTGCCGGTAATTACGGCATGTGCGGGCGCGCCTATGACCCGCGTTTTTTGTGGATGTGGCCGAACGCGCGCATCGGTGTGATGGGCGCCGAACAGGCCGCAGGCGTGCTGGTGCAGGTCAAGCGCGAGCAGGCTGAGCGCGCGGGCGTCGGCTTCAGCGACGAGGAAGAAACCGCGATCAAGCAACCGATCCTCGATCAGTACGAAACCCAGGGCCACCCCTACTATTCCAGCGCGCGCTTGTGGGACGACGGTGTGATTGACCCACAACAGACCCGCGACGTGCTGGCCCTGGCCTTGTCCGCTTCGCTGAATGCCCCCATCGAGCCGAGCCGCTTCGGCGTGTTCCGCATGTAAATGGAGCCCTACCCATGAGCGATTTCAACACCCTCGAACTGATCACCGACAGCCGTGGTTTTGCCACCCTGTGGCTCAGTCGTGAAGCCAAGAACAACGCGTTCAACGCCCAGATGATCCGTGAACTGATCATCGCCCTCGACCACGTACAGGGCGATGCCTCGCTGCGTTTTCTGGTACTGCGCGGGCGCGGCAAACACTTCAGCGCCGGGGCCGATCTGGCCTGGATGCAGCAGTCAGCCGAACTCGACTATCACACCAACCTGGACGACGCCCGCGAGCTGGCCGAGCTGATGTACAACCTGGCCAAACTGAAGATTCCGACCCTGGCCGTGGTGCAAGGCGCAGCCTACGGCGGCGCGTTGGGCTTGATCAGTTGCTGCGACATGGCGATTGGCGCCGATGACGCGCAGTTCTGCTTGTCGGAAGTGCGCATTGGCCTGGCGCCGGCGGTAATCAGCCCGTTTGTGGTCAAGGCCATCGGCGAACGTGCGGCTCGCCGTTATGCCCTGACCGCCGAACGTTTTGGCGGCCAGCGTGCGCGGGAAATCGGTTTGCTGGCAGAGAGTTATCCGGCTACCGAACTGGATCTACAGGTGGAACTGTGGGTCGCCAACCTGCTGCAAAACAGCCCGGCGGCGATGCGTTCAAGCAAAGACTTGCTGCGCGAAGTCGGCAACGGCGCCCTCACCCCGGCCCTGCGCCGCTATTGCGAAAATGCCATCGCCCGAATTCGCGTGAGCCCCGAGGGCCAGGAAGGTTTGCGCGCTTTCCTGCAAAAACGCCCGTCCAGCTGGCAAGCCCAGGAGCCACGTTCATGAGCACACATTTGACCACCGTGCTGGTGGCCAACCGCGGCGAAATCGCCTGTCGGGTGATGCGCACGGCCAAGGCCATGGGCCTGACCACTGTGGCCGTGCACAGCGCTACCGACCGCGATGCACGGCATAGCCGCGAGGCGGATATTCGGGTGGATTTGGGTGGCAGCAAAGCCACTGAGAGTTACCTGCAAATCGACAAAATCATCGCAGCCGCCCAGGCCAGCGGCGCCCAGGCGATCCACCCGGGGTATGGTTTCCTGTCGGAAAACGCAGGCTTTGCCCGTGCCATTGAAGCCGCAGGGTTGATCTTCCTCGGCCCGCCCGCCTCGGCGATCGACGCCATGGGCAGCAAATCGGCCGCCAAGTCGTTGATGGAAATCGCCGGCGTACCGCTGGTGCCGGGCTATCACGGCGAAGCTCAGGACCTGGAAACCTTCCGCGCCGCCTGCGAGCGTATTGGCTACCCGGTGTTACTGAAAGCCACGGCCGGTGGCGGCGGCAAGGGCATGAAGGTGGTCGAAGACGTCAGCCAACTGGCCGAAGCCCTGGCCTCGGCCCAGCGTGAGGCGCTGTCGTCGTTCGGCAATGGGCAGATGCTGGTGGAGAAATACCTGCTCAAGCCGCGCCATGTGGAGATCCAGGTATTTGCCGATCAGCATGGCCATTGCCTCTACCTGAATGAGCGCGATTGCTCGATTCAGCGGCGTCATCAGAAAGTCGTGGAAGAAGCACCCGCGCCCGGTTTGAGCGTTGAGCAGCGCAAGGCCATGGGCGAAGCTGCCGTGCGAGCGGCCCAGGCCATCGGGTATGTAGGCGCGGGGACGGTGGAGTTTTTGCTGGACGCGCGTGGCGAATTTTTCTTTATGGAAATGAACACACGGCTACAGGTGGAGCATCCGGTGACCGAGGCGATTACCGGCCTCGACCTGGTGGCCTGGCAGATTCGTGTCGCGCAAGGTGAGGCGCTGCCGATCACTCAGGAACAAGTGCCGCTGATTGGGCATGCGATTGAAGTGCGTCTGTATGCCGAAGACCCCGCGAATGATTTCCTGCCCGCCACCGGGCACTTGGCGCTGTACCGGCAATCGGCACCCGGCCCAGGCCGTCGCGTGGACAGTGGTGTGGAGCAAGGCGACGTGGTTTCGCCGTTCTATGACCCCATGCTCGGCAAGTTGATTGCGTGGGGCGAGGACCGTGAACAGGCGCGCCTGCGCTTGCTGAGCATGCTGGATGAATTTGCGGTGGGCGGGCTCAAGACCAACCTGGGCTTTTTGCGCAGGATCATCGGGCACCCGGCGTTTGCGGCGGCTGAATTGGATACCGGTTTTATTCCGCGCTATCAGGATGAGCTGTTGCCAGTCGCCGGGGAGTTGAGCGATGAATTCTGGCAGGCGGCGGGCTCGGCATTTATGCAGAGTTTGCCGGCCGGTGAAGGGCCATGGGCGGATACGCGAGGTTTTCGCGCGGGGTTGCCTGCCCAGGTTTCGCTGCACCTGAGCTGCGCCGGGCAGCACCGATTGGTGACGCTGGACGGCGGCGCTGCACACTGGCAGGGCGAACAGTTGGTGATCGAAACACACGGCGTACGGCGTGCCCATCTCGCCGTGCGCAGCGAAGGCGCGGTGTATCTGCGCTGGGACGGCGAAGTGCACGCCGTCAGCCTGTTTGACCCGATTGCGGCGGTCGAAGCCAACGGCTCCCATCAAGGCGGCCTCACGGCGCCCATGAACGGCAGCATCGTCAGGGTGTTGGTGGAGGTGGGTCAAGCGGTCGAAGCCGGCACGCAATTGGTGGTGCTGGAGGCGATGAAGATGGAGCACAGCATCCGCGCGCCGCACGCCGGGGTCGTTAAAGCGCTGTTTTGCCAGGAAGGCGAAATGGTTGCCGAAGGCAGTGCGCTGGTCGAGCTTGAAGCGGCGGACTAAAACTTCGCCGTGGCTTGCACCACGACGCCGAGGATTCGGCAGTCGTCGGTGAACAACAGTTTGGGAAACGTTGGATTGAGCGGCACCAGGTAGCGCTGGCCGCTCTCTTCCATCAATTGGCGAAAGGTCGCGTGAGGACTGTCGGCCCATTGAGCGATCACCAGTTTGCCGGGTTCGGCGTCGATGGCCGGGTCTACCAGAATCATCATGCCTGCGCCGATGCTAAGGCCGCTGGGCGCGGTCATGGCGTCCCCCGTCACGGGCAGCCAGAAGGCTTCGCCCCGGGCGTGGTAATCGGTTAACTCAAACCGCGCAGCACCGTAGGCGGGGCGTTCTTCGCGTATTTCGCACACGCCTTTCCAGTCGCTGACCGGGTAGCGGAAATACGGGTTGTAGTGTTGTTGCGGCGCAGGTGCCTCCTCAGCCCGCTCGCGGATCTGCAGGGTGACTTCCAGGTAACCCAGACCCAACTCAGCGAGTACCCGGTTCATGTCGGCCAGGCTCGGCACACGGCGCTTGTTCAGCCAATGGCCCACCCCGCCCTGGGACATGCCCAGGCGCTCGGCCAGTTTGTCTTGCGTGACCTTGCGGTCTTTCATGTTGGCTCTCACCAACGCTATCCAGTTATCCATGGGGCCTGACAATACGTTGCGTACTTTTCAGGGCAATAAACAGTTTGTAGTAATCCATAAAAGGACATAAATACGATACGTACTATCATCGGTTCTATGGTTTTCGACACCCCACCAGAGTACCGACCCTTATGACGATGAGCCCGTGTCTCCTTAACGAAACAGCTGATAACGATGAACTCCACGGCATGCGCAGCAGCGGTGCTGCCAGACGCGCGCTGGATTATTACTTGAAAGAAGATGTGTCAGCGCCAGTGCCGGACGACTGTTTTTTCGATATCAAGCCCGGCATCAGCCATGAAGACGCCTTGATCCACGCCTCGGACCTGTTGCGCAGTGCAGCCGCCACCGCGTACGAGTCGGCGAGCAACCATAAAGGCAATCAGCGTGACCTGGCGTTCTCAGTGGTGTATTTGATTGATATGGCGAAAGCGATGGTGGAGCGTTCGTTGCAGGCGCCAGCCACACATCAGGCAAACGCATAGCAGGCACAACGAAAAATATTTCTATCTCACAGATAAAAACATTTGACTTGCAAATGATAATGATTATTATTGGACTCAGCTGATCGCGAGATCAGTCGATAGACCAAGAGACCTTAGGTCGGACTCTTGGAATATCTCCTCATCAGGCTAATCACGGTTTTTGACCCGGCTCTTTGGCCGGGTCTTTTTTTTGCCAGTGTTCCTGGCTTGGCTTCAGGCTAATGAAGACTGTGTGTTGCTCGATGGCGCGCATGGTAGCAAATGACCATCTCCAAAAGAAAGCCGAACCAACGCTCTAGCCCGGATCTTTGCGAATTAGCGCTTGAGAATCAATCGCATAGATTCTAAGCTGCCGTCGCGTCAAGGACGACGCCCCCTTCCCCGTGCAACATTTTTGCATCAAGATTTTGCCTGACTCCTGTGTAAGATAACCGCCACAACACTCATATTCAGGCAACCAGACTATGACCGTGGCCTTGACCTCCATCAAGATCAGCACCGACTTCGACAGCGGCAACATCCAGGTCCTGGATGCCAGTGATGCCTACCAATTGCTGCTGGCAATCAAACCCGATACCCGCAGCCCACACTTCCAATGGTTTCACTTCAAGGCCGAAGGCATGCACGTGGGCCACACCCACAGCTTCCGCCTGAGCAACGCGAGCCAGTCGTCCTATAAAAACGCCTGGAGCGGCTATAACGCCGTGGCATCCTACGACCATATCAACTGGTTCCGCGTGCCCACGCGCTTTGATGGCGAGACACTGCACATCAGCCTGCAAACCCGCGAAAAACACGCCTGGTTCGCCTACTTCGAACCTTACAGCCGTGAGCGTCACGACTGGCTGATCGAGCAAGCCATTCACCGCGCCGGCGCCGAATTGCTCGCCATCGGCAAAAGCGCCGAGGGCCGTGATATCCAATTGCTGCGTCGCGGCAAAGGCGCCGAAGGCCAGCGCAAGGTGTGGATCATCGCCCAGCAACACCCCGGCGAGCACATGGCCGAATGGTTTATGGAGGGCATCATCGAGCGCCTGCAACAGGACGGTGACGCGCAGCTGAAAAAACTGTTGTCCGTTGCTGACCTCTACCTGATACCCAACATGAACCCCGACGGTGCTTTCCACGGCCACCTGCGCACCAACGCCATGGGCCAGGACCTTAACCGTGCCTGGCAGAGCGCCAGCGAGGAAATCAGCCCTGAAGTGCTGTTCGCTCAACAGCAGATGGACACGTATGGCGTCGACCTGTTTCTCGATATCCACGGTGACGAAGAAATCCCCTACGTGTTCACCGCAGGCCGTGAAGGCAACCCGGGCTACACCCCCCGTATCGAGGCGCTGGAAAAACACTTCCGCGGCCATTTGAGCGCCCTGACCCGCGACTTCCAGACCACCTACGGCTACCCCCGCGATTTGCCGGGTGAGGCAATCATGACCAAAGCCTGCAACGCCGTTGGAGAAAAGTATGACTGCCTGTCGTTGACACTGGAGATGCCTTTTAAAGACAACGACGACGCGCCCAACCCTCACACCGGATGGTCAGGCAAACGTTCGATGCAGTTGGGCAAGGACGTATTGAGCAGCGTGGCGGATATCGTCACATTCCTGCGCTGACTCCACCTCCAGCCAGGCGCAGCCCCTGTGGTGAGCGAGCTTGCTCGCTCACCACAAAACCGGGCTCAGTCCTTGGTGCCAGCCATGCTCTGCAGCACACCGTCCCGCCGAATCAGCCCATGGAACAACGCCGCCGCCAGGTGCATCAGCACTGTCAGGAACAGCAGATAGGCGAGATAACCATGGGCCTTGCGTAACACCGCAAACAACGGCGCATTCGCCCCCACCAGCGCCGGCAATTGCACCGTACTGCTGAGCATCACCGGATCACCGGCCGCTGAGATCATCGCCCAGCCCAGCAGTGGCAGCACCAGCATCAGCGCGTAGAGCAGCACATGCGAAGCCTTGGCCGCCAACGCTTGCCAAAGTGGCAAATCGGCGGGTAACGGCGGTTGCCGCGTGGAAAAGCGCACGATCAGCCGCACGATCACCAACGCCAGAATCGCGATGCCCAGTGGCTTGTGCAGGTGAATCAACCATTCATGCCGCTCCGAAACCGATGCCGCCATGCCCGCACCGATAAACAGCATGGCGATGATCATCAGCGCCATCAGCCAGTGCAGCAGCCGCGCCAAAGGAGCGAAAAACCGAGGTTGAGCATTCATGGCTTCGACTCCTGAGGGGCACTGTGCAGTGGGCTGACTTCACCCGCGCGACGCACGTACGAACTGGCATAGGCGGCCGAGCGCGCGGCCAGCAACGGGTCGTTTGAAGCTTCGATGCCACCCGGCAGAATCAACGGGTCAAAGTTGATATCGCGGCAATCGCCGTTCGCTTGCGGCTGGCCGCTTTGCAACACCAGGGTGCCCGCGTTCAGCACCTTGTGCTCACCGGTCCAGGGCTTGCTGGCGTCGTCCAGCGGGTCGCCGGGGTTGGCCAGGGTCATGTTCATCTGCCAACGCAGCGGGCCTGCGGTCAGGCGCTGCAGCAAATCTTTTTCGAGAAAGTCGTTGCCGGACGGCGCGGTGTCACCCGCTGCGTCCTGGCTCTGCGGGACCACGCCCCACCGCACGGCCTGGCGCTTGCCGTCAGCACCCACCAGGAAAAACGCGTTGATGCCGTTGTAGGTCTCCGTCGCATAGCTGGCCGACGGCTTGGCGGTTTTGACCCAGGCCAGGAACGGCGCCGCCTCCGGATGGGAGGCAAAAAACGCCGGCATGTTCGCCGGGTTCGGCTTGCCGGTGGCCGGGTCTGGCGCGCCGGCCTTGAGCAGTTGGTAGAACGCTTCGGGGGTGCCTACCGGGAATACCGGCATGCTGTTCATGCCCGTGCGCCACTGCTGGCCGTTGGCCTGGCTGAATTGCAGGGCCAGACTGCGGATCGGCACACTGCTGTCCGGCGCGTAAGGGTTGCCGCTGGGCAAGGCAAAGCGACCGATCACCGGGGTTTTCGCCTCGCTGAATACTTGGGCGCTGGAGTACGCACGCGCCTCGGGGCTACTCTCGAAGTAGCCGGCCACGCACACACCCTTGGCGTGGTTGCGGCGAAACCCAGGGTGTATGCCGTTACTGGTTTCCAGGGCATTGACCAGGGTTTTGGGGCGCAGGCGTTGTGGGTCGAGCGTGCCGTTGACGTAGGCAAATGCCCCGGCAACAACCGCAACCACGGCACCAATCCCGGCGAGGCGCGCGATCAGGCTCGCAGTGCTCAACGGAGAACGGGGCGGTGATGAGTGATCTACCATCAAGTGACTCCAGGGCCAGAGGCCTTAGGGGGTGAAACATAAGGTCGGAAGATTAAGACGAACGCCGATCAGCTCTATTCCAGGCCCTTGCGTTTATTTTTCAGGAAAAGGAATAACCTTCAACGCCAGACGTCTCTCTAGTCCCAGCGTAGTGAACAGTCAGCCGACCATGCATGAACTCGACGAACAGTTACGTGAACTCATCCCCAGGTTGCGGCGCTTTGCCGTGTCCCTGACCCGTAACGCCAGCAGCGCCGACGATTTGGTGCAGTCGACCCTGGAACGGGCGATCATCAGCTGGGCCGACAAACGCATCGAAGGCGACCTGCGCGCCTGGCTATTCTCGATCCTTTATCGGCAGTTTCTCGACGCCCACCGTCGCAGCCGGCGCTATGCACGCATGCTCGAATTTTTCACCGGCCGTGACGACGCACAACCCTCGGTCGAACGCACCGTGATGGCCCAATCGGCCCTGCAAGCCTTCGATCAACTCAATACCGAGCAGCGTGCGCTGCTGCTGTGGGTGTCGGTTGAAGGCTTGAGCTACAAAGAAGTCGCAGAAATCCTCGACGTGCCCATCGGCACCGTGATGTCGCGCCTCTCCCGTGCGCGCCAAGCCTTGCGTCAACTCAGCGATGGCGAAATTACCAGCCCTTCCCTGCGGATACTCAAATGATCAGCCTTCCCCCCAGCGAACGCGATTTGCATGCCTACGTCGACCACCAACTGCTGGAGAGTGATCGTCGCGTGCTTGAAACCTGGTTGGCCGCCCACCCCGATACCGCCGCCCAGGTGCAGGCATGGCAACAGGATGCGCACCTTTTGCGCGCGTCATTGAGCGGCGCCCTGCAACAACCGGCCAACCCCAACCTCGACCCGGCGCTGATTCGCCAGCGCATCAAGCATCAATCACGTCGCCACTTCGCCACGGCAGCCGTACTGCTGATCGCCGTCAGCCTCGGTGGTATCGGCGGCTGGCATGCCCGCGAGGTCACCCAGGCGCCGATGCTGCCGATGGCCGATGCCATGCAAGCGTTCCGTCTGTTTGCCCAGGACGGCATCATGCCTGCCGATTACAACGTGCAAAATGGCGGCACCATGCAAGCCTGGCTGGACCGCTATTTCAATCAGGCGCATCGCCTGCCAGACCTGAGCCAGTCGGGCTTCAAACCGGTGAGCGGGCGCCTGCTCACCACTGAGCAAGGCGCCGCTGCCATGGTCTTGTACGAAGACCCGCAAGGTCGGCGCATCAGTTTCTACATCCGCCCACCGGGCCCGGAAAACGGCTTCCTGCCCCGTGGTCGGCGCAGTGCCGACGGCTTGCAGGCCGAGTACTGGTCCGGCGCTGGCTACAACTATGCAGTGGTCAGCCCGGTGGGCCAGCCGACCACGCAGATGCTGAAGTTCTAAAACCCCACATCCAGCACCACGTTGTCCAGGTAGGTACCGCCTGGCGGCGTGGTCTGGTCGGTGTAGATTTTGGCGTTGTAGTTGAACACCTGGCTGCCGATGCCCAGGCCGTTGCCGGGGTTGACCTCGGCGGTGCTGCTGGCACGTCGCGCTGCGCCCACGCTGCCCCAGCGCGTGGTACCGGCACTTTTGAAAATGTCGTAGGCCAAATAATTAGTGCCCGAGATCATGCGCCTGCGCCCGCCCACGCTGACCGGGTTCTGGCCATCGCTCAACCCCACGCTGTAGGCGCTGCCCTTGGTGCAACTGATGTTGATGGTCTGGCCGGTGACAGGGGTAAAGCCGCTCACCACCGGCGCGCTGCCAAAGCTGATATTCGGCGCGGTGATCTGGCAATCGTTGGTAACGGTCATGCTGACCGTCAACGACGACGTGCCTGAGCCGATATCACGTCCTGCGCAGATGCCACCGATACCAATCCCGGAGCAGTAGTTCCAGTTCCAGGCAATGCTCAACGTTTCGGTGTACAGGCCCGCCGCCACGTTACTGCCGGTGATACTGCTCAAATACAGCGGCAGGGTTTTCGCTCCCGGCCCGGACACCAGCCCGATAATTTGAGCGATGCCGCTGGCTGAGCCGAAATCAAACTGCGTGTTGCGCGTGATCGGGTAACTGGTGGTGTTGTTTGCGTACAGCGTGTAACCGATCACATCCCCCGTCGGGCCGACCATTCCGCCTTGGGGCGAGCCGGTCACCGTGGCGTAAAAGTGGTCACTGGACACCAGCAGCGAAATCAATGTGGCGGTGCAGCGCAACCCTGCGTTGGTGGTCGAACTGGCCTGCGCAGCGGTGCGTACCGTCATCGAACTGATCGAGCCAAAACTGGCCGGCGACGTCGTGACCACCGAGCAAAGCGCCATGGCCTGGCCCGAAAACAGCAGCCCCACGAGATACAGCAATCCTTTGCCCTTCACCCGCCTACTCCTTTCTCAGCCTTTCACTGGCACACCAACGGCCCGATCAGGGGCACGTCCTGTTGCTGTTCATCAATATCGAATGTCGTCTGGCAGGTTCGCCCTTCACCCAGGGTGACCTGCAGCGTGTTGTGCGCGCTGAGGTTTTCCAGGTACACCAGGCCGTCCCAGCCGACCACCGCTTGGGTGTTGCTCTGTTCGTGGACCACCAGGCTGCCCAGGGGCAACTCCTGGTGCGCGCTGTCTACCAGCGTGATGCTCGCGGCCAGTACCCGGCGCAAAGGAAACTCCAGCAAATACCCGCTGCCCCGGCGTACCGACACGCGTTGCTCCACATTCGGGCTCTGCACATTCGGCGGCAGGTTCAGCGGGTCGATTTCATATTTGGCGCGGTAATAGGCACTGCTCCACGGCACCAGCAATTTGCCGTTGCGGTTGGTCTGGCCTACCAGCTGGTTTTCGTAGCGCACCGGAATGCCGGCAAACCCCTGGGTGCTCACCACCACAAACGCGTCGTTGATACGGTTGGCGGCAAATGTGTCGCCGCCCATCCACACCAGCGAGCCACTGGCATCTGCCCAGCGCGTTTGCGCGTCGCTGCTGCCGTACACGCCGGCCTGCAACTGCACCGATTGCAGGCGCCAGGTCAGGTCAGCCTGGCGGTAAGTCGGCCCGTCGCCCTGGGCATAGCCGAGGTTGTAACCCACCCCGCCGTCACTCGGCACCGCGCTGCTGTAGTTGACGCGCTGTCGACTCGCGCCGTCCTTGCTGCGCTCGCTGCTCAAGGCCAGGCTGCCATTGATGTCGAAGGGAATGACCAATTGCGCTTGCATGGCCCAGTTGCTGTCGCCGATCTCGCGGTTGGCCGACAGGTAAAAGCTGGTGTTGTGCCACAGCGGCTTGCTCCAGCTGAGGTTGAGCAGACGCGTGCGCGAATCGTCCGCCGCCTGCACGTCAAAATAGCCGAAGCCCAGGCTGCCGAAACGCTCCAGGTTAAGGCTCAGCGTGACCTGTTCACTGCGCTTGCTGAGGCTGGCGTAAGGCGTGTCGACCAGGGTCAGGTCGGCGTATTCGTCGCGCCGCTGAACCCGTTGATACGACAGGCTGTAGCGTGAGCTGTTGTACTGATACCCCAGGCTCAACTGCTGGCCGGTACGGCCGTCGAACTGGCTTTGACTGACGGCCGTGTTGAGCACGCCAAAGTTACCCAGCCGCAGGTTGGCGCCCAGCCCGCCCAGGGTCAGGTCGCTGGAGGCTTCGGCATGGCTTTCCAGGGTGAGTGAGTCGGAATAGCCGTAGCGAAACGTGCCACTGGCAACGCCCGGGCCGTAGCCGAAGTCGCGCACGGTGTAATCACGGCGCAACGTGCCGGCTGCCACCGAAAAATCACTCAGGCCGTGTTGCAGCAACGTGCTCGTCACGTAGAACGGCACCGTGGTGGATACCTGGCGCCCGAGCGCGTCCGTGGTCACCACCACCGCTTCACCGGCACCATTGATAAACGGGATATTGGTCAGGGTGTAAGGCCCCGGTTGCAGCAGCGCGCTTTCGGATTTGTAGCCGTTGATAAACAGGTCCACCGAGGACGGCACTGCCGCTTCGCCGGCAAATTGCGGTAACGGGTAAGTGACCAGGTCCGGGCGCACTGCAAAATCCCGGGACAATTGCACCCCGCCCAGGCGCACCGAGCTGCTCCAGGGCAATGACCCACTGATCACGTCGCCCGCCTCGTACGTCAGCAACCGCTCGTCATCGGAAAAACGCCAGGTGGTGTCGTAGCGCCGATAGCCGTTATTGAGCGTGCTGTCGCTGACCCCGCCAACCAGGGTTTGCCGGTACTGCCCGGTATTGGACAAGGTGCCCCAGTTGTCGAACAGGCGCACCTCGTTCCAGGCGGCGAGGTAGCTGCCACCTTCGTCCGTGTCGTTGAAATATACGTCATAGTTGAGCAAGGCGCCGAAGCTGCTCATCGCCTGGGTGCGCGGGTAGGTGTTGCGGTTGCCGATAAACTGTTCCTGCAGCCACGACGGCGGCACATCCACCAACAGGCGCTGACCGTTGCTGTCGTAGTCGCTGTGCAGGCCGGGGACCTTGTCCAAAGCGATGCTGCCGCTGAGGTCGCCGGGCAGTTTCATGCCCACGTCCTGCAGTGCGCTCGCCGGTACGTAAAGTTGCCCGGCGCGCTGGTCCACCGCAATCACCCGGCCAGTGTCCATACTGTTGACCACCAGCTCCAGAAACAGCTGTGCATCGGCGACTGCCTCCATACTGCTCGGGGGCGGCGGGAGGTCGCCAGCCACGACCGGAAGCGCGATCATTGCGCCCCACAGCCCGCTCACCACTGCCACCGCCGGCCACTTACAACGAGCCCGACCACGACTCCATGGCATTGCGTCCTTCAATGGACATCTCCATCCTGTCAAAACCGGGTTTCACCCCGCCCCACTCCAAACCCTGTTATCGCTTCGGCGCCAGGCTCTCCAACTGTGGTGCGCCGTTGATGCGGACCTGCAACGGTTGATCGGCGGATACCGCGTCCGGCACCGGCCAGCGCATGGTCGCGCCCGGCAGCACGTAACCGAGCAAACCGTCCACCAGAGGGCGGGGTTGCCCACCCTGCCTGAACGAGGCGTCAGTCAGGCGCGCGTGCACCGCGCCCTGATTGCGTACTTCAATGTAGGAGCGCCCGGCCACCGTGACTTTTTTCCAACTCAGGTCTGGCTTGCCGGCGCCTTTGGGGTCGCGTTGACGCGTCGCGTCGTCCTTGCTCCAAAGGCCCGCGCCGTAGGCAAACAGCGGCACCGAATAGCGCATCTGAAAGCGAATGGCCGCGGCGGTGTTCTTGCCTTCCGGCGGCGGCGGCACCTGAATCGCCGACGGTATTTCATCGATGATGATGCGATACGCCAGTTCCTGCCCCGGCGGCACTTCGCGGGTGCGCGTCAGCCGTACAAGCTGCTTTTGCCCCGGCTCGATCTTCGCCACTGGCGGGCTGCCGATCACATCCCGCTGGTTCTGGTACTGCTCGTCAAAACCGCTTTGGCTCCAGGCAAACACGCGAATCTGCAGGCTGGCGGTCTCGGTGCCACGGTTTTCCAGCCACAGTGCACTGGCCTGTTGGTCGGCCTCCAGCACCGGATCGATCGGCCAGATCAGCACCGAACTGGCCGCTTGCACAACCCCTGCGCTACACGCGGCACACAAGGCCATACCCGCGGCCCACAGCCGCCGGGAAGTTGAACGCATAAACCCACTCCTTATACCCATAGCCCTACCACGTCAGCTGCACCTGCAGCGTGTCGCTGTACGTTCCCCCAGGCTGGTTGCCCGGTAACTGCACCCGTCCGTAAATCGGCAGGCTGATGTTATTTGCATCGCTGTAGGCCACGTTGACGCTCTGACTGATCCCCAGGCTCTGACTGAACGCCGCATCGCGAAACAATTGATAAGCCACCCGCGCACTGCCGCTATTGAGCTGCAAATTACGCTCGGTGCTGTTATGCAGGCCGCCGTTGACGCTCATGCTCAAGGTCACGCCCGGCGTGCACTGCAAGGTCACCCCGCCGGTCAGCGCGGCTGTAACGGTGCCGGTTGCCAGTGCCGAATGACTGCCGTAGGCCAGCGCCCCGTAGTTGGAGGCGCCGCCCACAATCAGGCAGCCCGGCGTCACAGTCGCGCTCACTTGAAAGCTCTGGCTGGTCACCGCCGACAACGGCAGCGGCACGGCCAGGCCGCACACCAGCATTGCTCTTGCCACCAAACGGTTCATGGCTTCAGAACGTCAGTTCAACGGCCACGGTGTCGGTGTAGGTGCCCGCCGGCAGCCCCGCCTTGCCCACCGCCCGCCCATACAGGTTCACGCTCTGCGCCACGCCGGTACTGGCAGCCAGGGTGATCACGCCGTCGATGGCCAGGAGCGCCGAATGCCCGCTGTCGGTGTAAAAGTCATAGGGCACAAAGTTGCCCGCACCGTCGGCCAGAGCCCGCGTGCCGCCTGGGGAAGCATTGTCATGCGCCCCGGCGCGCACCTTGATGGTGGGCGTGGTGCCCGCCGAGCACAGCACCGACAGCGCGCCGCCGGTACCGGTGCCGCCGAGCAGTTGGGCATCGGCGTTGGTGAAAAGGCTGTTGGTGGTACCGAAGTTCAAGCTACCGAAGTTCAGCCCGGTGGCCGCCCCGGAGCCGTTGACCTGGCAGCTGGCAATCAACGTCATGGTCGAGCTGATCTGCCCGGTCACAGTGGTCGCCGCATTGAGGCTGGAGGCCATTGCCAGGCCCAGTGCGCAAACGCCGAGTCGAGATGCAAGTGTGTGCATGATGTAGGTCCTTTTAATTTACCAGTCCAGAGTCACTGTCAAGGTGTCGGTGTAGATCCCTGCAGGCAGGGCCGTCGTATTGGCCACCACGGCGCCCCACACCGGGATGGTCATTTGTTTGCCATCGCTGGCAAAAAAACTGTGTTGCTGGTCGATGCTGTACGGAATTCGCCCGAGCGGGTCGGCCATCAGTTGATAAGGGATCATCTGCCGCCCGTTGCTCAAACGCCGGGTGGTGCCCGCCGCGTTGGTGCCGCCGTCAATGGTCACGGTGAAGCTGGCAACTGTCGGGTTGCACGCCACCGAAAGTGGCGCGTTATCAGTGGCCGAGAGACCTGCTGCCAGGGTGTTGGTCCAGGTCGGTCCCTGGCTGCCAAAATAAAGCATGGCCGTGCCGCCAGTCGGGCCTACCGGCGCCGTTTCAATGTTCTTGGTCACCTCACAACTGGCGGTGATCACCATGCTCGCCTGGATGAACCCGCTGGCGACCGCCCCACGGGCGCTCGGCGAAAGCAGCAACGCGCTGCTCATGGCCAGCACGGCCAGCGCGCGGCTCACCATGTGATCGTGACCTTGAGCAGGTCGGAGTAACGGCCGACGGCGGGAATGTCTTTGAGGGGTTCGATGCGGCCATAGAGCGGCAAATCGACGGAGCCGGAATCCGGCACGCGGCCGCTGACGGGCACATTCACCGGCAACGGAATCAAGCGTGCGGCGTCGGCGTAGATGCGATAGGGAATGGGTTTGCTGGAAGGGGTGGCGGCGCTCAGGTAGCGCACCTCGCCCACGCCGCCGTGCAGGCCGCCGTCAACGCGCATTTGATAAGGGGTGTCGGGGTTACATTCCAGGCGCGGCTGGCGCTGGCTGATCAAGGCCGCACTCAGCGGCCCGGCCGGGTCATCCAGACGCGGGCCGCTGCCAAAATCCAATACGCCCAGCTGCTCGATGCCGGCGCTGCGGGTGGTGCCCACCAACTGGCAGCCCCGCTGCACGTCGATGCGCACCACCACCTGGAGCTGCGCAGCATCAACCGTACCGCAGAGCATCGCGCCCATGACTGCCAATACCGCTCGTCCCTTCACTGCCCCAATTCCTTATACAGGGGTGACTCCTGTTTATGAGATTAGCCATTAAGAAGGAAACTGCCAGTCGGTAAGGGACTACACCTGCACCATGCCTTTTCGAGATCGCTGGCCGCCCCCTTCTCTATTGGTCAAATCGGCGCGCGCGCCCTACAGTGAGCGACCACCGAAACACAGAGTGACCCGCCTTGGCCGTGCTTCCCCTGATCCAGCGCCTGCTCGGAAAAAAAACCGAGCGCCCCGTCGATTCGCCCATTCCTGGGTTCTTCCAGGACAAGGCCGAACAACAGGGCTACACCCTCAGCCCCGGCCAAACCCGGGCGATTGCCGCCCTGAGCACTGAAACCGCGCACCTGCTGGCCGGCCAGCCCACGCGCAGCCTGTACCTGCACGGCCCGGTGGGGCGCGGCAAAAGCTGGCTGCTCGACGGTTTTTTCCAGGCAGTGCCGATCGCCGAGAAACAGCGCGTGCACTTCCACGAATTCTTCATGCGCCTGCATCGCGGCATGTTTAAACACAGCCACCGGGACGATGCCTTGGGCGTCACTCTTGATGAGCTGCTGGCGGGCTGCCGGGTACTGTGTTTCGACGAGTTTCACGTCCACGACATCGGCGATGCGATGCTCATCAGCCGGCTGTTCCAGGCGCTGTTCAAACGTGGCGTGCTGGTGCTGGTGACCTCCAATTACCCGCCAGAAGGCCTGTTGCCTAACCCGCTGTATCACCAGCGATTCAAGCCGGTTATCGACTTGATCGCCGCGCGCATGGACGTGCTGGAAGTCAGTTCACCCCAGGATTTTCGCAGCTTGGCGCAGGCGCAGAGTGCGCAGCACTTTACCCGTGGCCGGTACATCTGGCCTGGCACGGCGCAACAGCGCGAGGCATTCGGGTTGCCCGCCCTCGATTGCCCGGCGCAAACCCTGACCGTCGGCAACCGGCAATTAGTGTGTCGCAACCATCAGGCGCGCACCATCGCCTTCACCTTCGCCGACCTGTGCGAACAACTCACGGCGGTGATGGATTACCTGCTGCTGTGCGAGGAGTACGAGCACTGGATCATCGACGGCCTGCCCTTGCTGGCGGACTGCCCCATCGCCGTGCAGCAGCGTTTTATCAACCTGGTGGACGTGCTCTACGACCGCGACAAGCAGTTGAGCCTGATCGGCACGCAACCGCTGGAAACCGCTTTGAGCGGCCAGGCCATCGACCTCGCCCGCACCGCCAGCCGGCTGAACCAATTGCAAACGGTCAACCCGCAACACGCGCCCGACCCGGTATCATGAGCGCCATTTACGCCCTCTAGCCGAGTGACCGCGCCGTTCATGAATACCCTCGCTCAACTCAAAGCCGGCCAATTGGCCGGTATTACGCGCCTGGACCTGTCTTGCGGGCTGACTGAATTCCCCCGGGAAATCTTCGAACTGGCCGACACCCTGGAAATCCTCAACCTCGGGGGCAATGCCCTGAGCCGCTTGCCCGATGACCTGCACCGCCTGACCCAGTTGCGCGTGCTGTTTTGCCCGGACAACGCCTTCACCGAGCTGCCGGAATGCCTGGGCCAGTGCGCGACGCTGAGCATGATCAGCTTCAAGGCCAACACAATCAGCCAAGTCTCCGGCGCCGCCCTGCCGCCACAATTGCGCTGGCTGATCCTGACCGACAACTGCATCAGCCAATTGCCCGATGAAGTGGGCGAGCGGCCGTTACTGCAAAAACTCATGCTGGCCGGCAACCGGCTTTCTCACTTGCCCGAAAGCCTGGCCCAGTGCAAAAACCTCGAGCTGCTGCGCATCGCCTCCAACCGCCTGACGCAGTTGCCGGAGTGGCTGCTGAAGATGCCGAGCCTGACCTGGCTGGCCTATGCCGGGAACCCGGTGGAAATGGCGGTGGCCGTCACGGCAGATGACACGACGCCGGATATTCACTGGTCCGAACTGGCGTTGGGCGAGGTGCTGGGCGAAGGCGCCTCGGGCGTTATCCGCAAGGCAATGTGGACGCCGCAGGCCAAGCCGGTGGCCGTCAAAGTGTACAAAGGCACGATCACCAGCGACGGCTCGCCGCTGCATGAAATGCAGGCCTGCATCGCGGCGGGGCTGCACCCGAACCTGATCAAGGTGCAAGGACGCGTTATCGGCCACCCTGACGACGGCGCCGCGCTGGTGATGGACTTGATCGACCCGAGTTACCGCAACCTCGCAGCCCTGCCAAGCCTGGCGTCGTGCACGCGTGACATCTATGAACCTGCTACACACTTCAGCGCTGAAGTGGCGCTGCGCATGGCGCGGGGTGTGGCGTCGGTGGCGGCGCATTTGCACCGGCACGGCATCACCCATGGCGACCTGTACGGCCACAATATTCTGTGGAATGCGGCGGGTGATTGCTTGCTGGGGGATTTTGGCGCGGCGTCGTTCCATGCCACGGCAGACACTTTGGAAACCCGGGCATTGCAGCGCATTGAAGTGCGCGCATTCGGCGTGCTGCTGGGGGAATTGCTGGAGCGCGTTGAGGGGATGAACGATGAAGCGCTGAATGCGCTGCAGGCGCGTTGCTGTCAGCCGGATGTGCTGGCGCGCCCAGGTTTTGAGGAAATCGAAGCGTTGCTCAAATCAGCCTGAAACCCACTCCAAATGTGGGAGCTGGCTTGCCTGCGATGGCGATGTTTCATTCACCTTTTCAGTGACTGATCCACCGCTATCGCAGGCAAGCCAGCTCCCACATTTTTTAGCGCATTTTACCCAGCCAGACCGACGAACATGTCCTGCACGTCATCATGGTTGTCCAGACCTTCCAGAAAGGCCTCAACTTCAGCCATCTGCTCATCGGTCAAACCACTCACCGGGTTTTTCGCGATATAACCCAGCTTGGCCGACAATACGGTGAAGCCCTGATCCGGCAGCGCTTTTTGCACGGCATCCAGGTCGGTGGTCTCGGTGATGAACAGGGTTGTGCCCTCTTCTTCGCCGTCTTCAAAATCCTGCGCACCGGCTTCGATAGCTGCCATTTCTGCATCAGCGTCCGGCGTCTGCGGCGAGGCTTCGATCAACCCCACATGATTGAAGTCCCAGGACACCGAGCCCGAGGCGCCCAGTTGACCCTTGCGGAACGCCACACGGATTTCCGCCACGGTGCGGTTGATGTTGTCGGTCACGCACTCAACGATCAACGGCACCTGGTGCGGGGCGAACCCTTCGTAGGTTACGCGGTGGTACTGCACGGTTTCACCCAGCAGGCCGGCGCCTTTCTTGATGGCGCGGTCCAGGGTTTCCTTGGGCATCGAGGCCTTTTTGGCCTGCTCCACCACCAGACGCAAGTGAGCGTTGGTCGCGACGTCGGCACCGTTGCGGGCAGCAATGGTGATTTCCTTTACCAGCTTGCCGAAGATTTTGCCCTTGGCATTGGATGCCGCTTCTTTATGTTTGACTTTCCACTGTGCGCCCATGACTCACTCTCTTTTCGTCCCTCGCGCCGAGACGTCTACTGGCCGGCGCTTTGGGGGCAGAGTTTATAGGGCAAAAAAAAATCGTTCCAGCAAAAAACCGTCAAGACGCCAACTCGAAAAACGCCTGAATCAGGCGCAATGAGCGGCGTCGCTCCATGCAGCCGAGCATGTGTCGGTTGACCAGCCCATCACCCTGCAAGGCAATGGCCTGCACACGCGGGTCGCGGCCAACCTCCATCGATGACACCACGCCCACCCCCAGTTGCGCCGCGACGGCTTCGGTCACCGCCTCGCGGCTGTCCAGTTCCAGCAACACCTTGGGCTGCACGCCCGCGCTGAGACAGGCGTCGTCAAAGGTGCGGCGGGTAATTGAACTGGGCTCGCGCAGCACCATGATCACCTCGTGCAACTGCTCAAGGCGGATGCCTTGCGGGTCAGCCAGCCAGGGATGGCCCGCCGGTACCAGCGCGCAAATCCGCGACTCAACCAAGGGTTGCAGGTGCAGGCCATTGCGCGGTTCGACCTCGGTCAACACCGCCACGTCCGCATGTTCGGACAACAATGCCGCCAGGGTTTCCTGGGCATTGCCCAAGCGCAGGTTCACGGTGATGCCCGGGTAGCGCGCGCGCAGGCTGGCGATCATCGGCATCACCAGGTGCGGCCCATCCGCGGCCACTTCAAGGCGCCCGGTGACCAACTGACGGTTGGCCTCCAGCAGGGTCTGCGCTTCGTCTACCAGGCCGAAAATTGCCCGGGTAATGGCAGCCAGGCGCGCGCCCTCCTCGGTCAACTCCACCCGTCGCGCGGTGCGGCGCAACAAGGGGATCTGGTAGTGCTCTTCCAGGGCCTTGATGTGCCCGGTCACCGCCGGCTGGCTGATAAACAGCCGAGCCGCCGCGCGGGTAAAACTGCTCTCACGGGCCACGGCATCGAATGCGCGCAGTTGGAACAAATTCATGGCTATTGGCCTCACTGATAGCTCGCATAACAACAAACAATTTGATTGATGACAAGCCAAACTGCAATTTAGGCGCCGTAGCCTCAACCCCAATGCCTTGCGAGAACTTCAAATGAACACTGCCGCGCCCATCCTGCTGACGCCTGGCCCCCTGACCACATCGAACCGCACCCGCCAGGCAATGATGGTCGACTGGGGTTCATGGGATGACCGTTTCAACCAGCTGACCGCCAGCGCCTGCGCGCAGTTGCTGGCGATTCTCGACGCCGCCCAAAGCCACCACTGTGTGCCATTGCAAGGCAGTGGCACCTTCGCCGTGGAAGCGGCCATCGGCACACTTGTGCCGCGTAACGGCAAGGTGCTGGTGCTGATCAACGGCG
The DNA here is from genome assembly GCF_049896045.1 of Pseudomonas sp. PWP3-1b2. Lineage (NCBI taxonomy): Bacteria > Pseudomonadati > Pseudomonadota > Gammaproteobacteria > Pseudomonadales > Pseudomonadaceae > Pseudomonas > Pseudomonas sp. PWP3-1b2. The sequence goes on along the minus strand of NZ_JAFCTN010000008.1, from coordinate 123,792 downwards.
CCTACGGCAAGCGCCTGGCGAAGATTTGCGAAGTGCTGGGCCGCGAGTTCAGCACCTTTGAAACCGCCGAAGACCAACCAACCACCGCCGCTGATGTGGACCGCCTGCTGCACGCAGACAAGGCCATCACCCACGTCGCGCTGATTCACTGCGAAACCAGCACGGGCATTCTCAACCCGCTGCCGGAAATCGCCCAAGTCGTAAAGAACCACGGCAAACGCCTGATCATCGACGCCATGAGTTCCTTTGGCGCGTTGCCGATCGATGCCCGCGAGGTGCCGTTCGACGCGCTGATCGCCGCCTCGGGCAAATGCCTTGAAGGCGTGCCGGGCATGGGCTTTGTCTTCGCCGACAAACACGCGCTGGCCGCCGCCCAAGGCAACAGCCATTCCCTGGCGATGGACCTGTTCGACCAGCACAGTTACATGGCAAAGACCGGCCAGTGGCGCTTCACGCCGCCGACCCACGTGCTCGCGGCCCTGCACGAAGCGCTGCTGCAATACGCTGAAGAAGGTGGCCTGGCGGCGCGTCATCAGCGTTATGCGAGCAACTGCCAGGTGCTGCTGGACGGCATGGCCGAGCTGGGCCTGCGCAGCTTTCTGCCGGCAGCGATCCAGGCGCCGATCATCGTCACCTTCCACGCCCCCAAAGACCCGCGCTACCAGTTCAGGGAATTCTACGAACGGGTCAAGGCCAAGGGTTTCATTCTGTACCCGGGCAAATTGACCCACGTGGAGACCTTTCGCGTGGGCTGTATAGGCCACATAAACACGGCCGAGATGCAGGCGGCAGTGACGGCCATCGGGCAAGTGCTGCAAGAAATGGAAGTGTCGGACATCTGATTCCCCCTATTACCCACAGGATCCAAGCCATGAACTATCAAAACCCCAACACCCTCCAGGCCGTCATCCTCGACTGGGCCGGCACTGTGGTCGACTTCGGCTCCTTCGCCCCCACACAGATTTTTGTCGAAGCCTTTGCCGAGTTCGACGTGCAAGTGTCCATCGAAGAAGCCCGTGGCCCGATGGGCATGGGCAAGTGGGACCATATCCGCACCCTGTGCGACCAACCGCAAGTGGCCGAGCGCTACCGCAAGGCCTTCGGCCGCACGCCGACCGATGACGACGTGACCGCCATCTACCAGCGCTTCATGCCGCTGCAAATCGAGAAGATCGCCGAGCACTCGGCGCTGATCCCCGGCGCGCTGGACACCATCGCCCGTCTGCGCGTGCAAGGCATCAAGGTCGGTTCCTGCTCCGGCTACCCCAAGCAAGTCATGGACAAGGTCGTCGCGCTGGCGGCCACCAACGGCTACATCGCCGACCACGTGGTCGCCACCGACGAAGTGCCAAATGGCCGCCCGTGGCCGGCCCAGGCCCTGGCCAACGTGATTGCCCTGGGGGTCGATGATGTGGCGGCGTGCGTGAAAGTAGACGACACCGTGCCGGGCATTCTCGAAGGCCGTCGCGCCGGCATGTGGACGGTGGCGCTGACCTGTTCCGGCAACGCCCTGGGCCTGACCTACGAGCAGTTCCGCGCCCTCGACGCCGCCACACTGGCCAGCGAACGCAAACGCATCGAAGCCCTGTTCGAAGGCTCGCGCCCGCACTACCTGATCGACACGATCAACGACCTGCCTGCGGTCATCAGCGACATCAACAGTCGCCTGGCACGCGGTGAAATGCCGCAAAGCCACTGACTGAGGTCAAAACAAGCGCATTTGCGCCAGGCGAGCCACTCAAAACCGGCATACAGTTAACGCACTCCGTCAAAAGAATGGAGGTATGCCCTGATGAGTGAGGAACCCAGCGATGCCGTGGAAAAACTCCGATACACGCTACAGCACCGTGTCGATCGCGCTGCACTGGTTAATGGTGGTGTTGCTGGCGGTGGTTTACGCCTGCATTGAGCTACGCGGCCAATTCCCCAAAGGCAGTGGCGGGCGCACGTTGATCGTCGAAATGCACTTCATGCTTGGCCTTACCGTATTTGTGCTGGTGTGGTTGCGTTTGTTTGCGCGCAGCCTGGGGGTTGCGCCGAAGATTGTGCCGGCACCACCGCAATGGCAACGCCTGCTGGCCACGCTGATGCACTTCGCGCTGTATGCATTGATGATCGGCATGCCGATTGCGGGTTGGCTGATTGTGAGTGCCGAGGGGCATTCGGTGATGTTCTACGGCATGGAATTGCCGCCGTTGATCGCGGAGAACAAAGCCCTGGCCAAGCAGATTGAGGGCTGGCATGTATGGTTTGGGAAGGTCGGTTATTGGCTGATCGGGTTGCATGCATTGGCGGGGATTGCCCACCATTACGTCCTGCGGGATAACACCGCGTTGCGGATGATGCCGGGTAGGTTTGCTCGTGATAGTGGTGGGTCAGTCAGCAAATCTGCCAAATGACACAGCCCCTTCGCGAGCAAGCCCGCTCCCACAGGGGTGTGTGCTAGGCGGTGAAGCCTCGACGGCCTTGAAGGCCGCCGGTGTGGACGAAGATCAGGCGGGTGCCGGGAGCGAAGCGTCCGGCTTCGATGTGTTGTTTGAGCGCCAGCAGCGCTTTGCCGGTGTACAGCGGCTCCAGTGGCAAACCGCAGGCCTGTTGCGTGGTGTCGATAAAGTCGAGTAGCTGCGTATCGACCTTGGCAAAGCCGCCTCGGCTGGCGTCGAGCAATTCGTAACCGCCGCTCACGATGGCCTCGACGTTTTGCGCCACGCCGTGATCATCCGGCACCGCCATGGCGCCGTAGACGTGATGCGCGCCCGCCTCTGCCATCACCAAACCCGCCAGTGTGGTGCCGGTGCCCGCCGCCAACCACCACGCGTCGTAATCGTCCCAGCCCAGTGCGCTTAACTGTGCGCGAACCTGCTCGACCAACACCGCGCAGCCCGTCGCCCCAGCAATACCACCACCGCCCTCGGGCACGGGGTGCAGTTCGGGGTACAGCTCACGCCACGGCAGCCAGAAATCCGGCTCATGCCGCGCGCGATAGCCGCCGTAGCCCAGCCAATGCAGCTGCATGCCGAACGCTTTCAAGTCGAGAACGGTGGGAGTGTCTTGCGGATGGCCGCGCAGCAGGCCGACGGTGGGAAAACCAAAGCGTTTACCCGCCGCCGCCACTGCATGCAGATGGTTGGAGTAGGCGCCGCCCAGGCTGATGATGCCGCGGGCAGCTTGCGCACACGCCAGATGCCCGGTGAGCTTGAACCACTTGTTACCGCTGATCAGCGGGTCGATGCGGTCCAGGCGTAACACGGCCAGCTCGACGCCCTCTAGCCAATCCAGCGGCAAGGGTTCAAGGGGCGCATGGGGAAGCCAGTCGAAAGGACCCATCGGGAGCATCTGAATGAGAAAAGGGGCGGTAGTCTACCACCGCCCCTTTTAGGGTCTTACAGCTCGGCGGCGAGGCGTGAGCCCTGGTTGATCGCGCGTTTGGCGTCCAGTTCGGCCGCCACGTCGGCGCCGCCGATCAGGTGCACGTTCTGGCCGGCGGCGAGCAGGCCGTCCTGCAGTTCGCGCAACGGGTCCTGGCCGGCGCAAATGACGATGTTGTCCACCGCCAGCAGTTGCGGTTCGCCCTCGGCACCGATGCGAATGTGCAGGCCTTCGTCGTCAATTTTCAGGTATTCGACGCTGTTGAGCATCTGCACCTGCTTGTTCTTCAAGCCGGTACGGTGGATCCAGCCGGTGGTTTTGCCCAGGCCGTCGCCGACCTTGGAAGCCTTGCGTTGCAGCAGGAACACCTCACGCGCCGGGGCGTGGGGCTGCGGCTGGATACCGGCGACACCGCCACGCGCCTCCAATTGGGTATCGATGCCCCACTCCTTCCAGAACGCGTCACGGTCCAGGCTGGTGGACACGCCCTGATGCACAAGGAACTCCGACACGTCGAAGCCGATACCGCCAGCGCCGATCACGGCCACGCGCTTGCCCACCGGCTTGCGCTCCAGAATCACGTCCAGGTAGCTCAACACCTTGGCGTTCTCGACGCCCGGAATTGCCGGCGTACGCGGCGCGATCCCCGTGGCGAGGATGATCTCGTCATAACCGCCGGCCTTGAGTTGCTCCACATCCACCCGCGTGTTGAGGCACAGCTCGACGTGGGTGGTCTGCAATTTGCGTTTGAAGTAACGCAGGGTTTCAAAAAACTCTTCCTTGCCCGGCACGCGCTTGGCGATATTGAACTGGCCGCCGATCTCGCTGGCCGAATCGAACAATGTCACTTGGTGGCCACGCTCAGCCGCCACGGTGGCAGCCGCCAGGCCCGCAGGCCCGGCACCGACCACGGCGATTTTCTTGATCTGTTTGACCGGCAAGTAGTTGAGCTCGGTCTCGTAGCACGCTCGCGGGTTGACCAGGCAGGTGGTGAGCTTGCCGCCAAAGGTGTGGTCCAGGCAGGCCTGGTTGCAACCGATGCAGGTGTTGATTTCATCGGCACGCCCGGCGGCGGCCTTGTTGACGAAATCCGGGTCGGCGAGGAACGGCCGCGCCATCGAGACCATGTCGGCATCGCCTTCGGCGAGAATCTGCTCGGCAATTTCCGGGGTGTTGATACGGTTGGTGGTGATCAGCGGAATCTGCACCGCGCCACGCAGCTTGGCGGTGACTTTGCTGAACGCGGCACGCGGCACCTTGGTGGCGATGGTCGGGATACGCGCTTCGTGCCAGCCGATGCCGGTGTTAATGATCGTCGCACCGGCTTTTTCGATGGCTTTGGCCAACTGCACGATTTCTTCCCAGGTGCTGCCGCCTTCCACCAGGTCGAGCATCGACAGGCGGAAGATGATGATGAAGTTCGGGCCAACGGCGTCGCGCACACGGCTGACGATTTCCACGGCCAGGCGCATACGGTTTTCGTAGCTGCCGCCCCAACGGTCGGTGCGATGGTTGGTGTGGGCGGCGAGGAACTGGTTAATGAAATAGCCTTCCGAGCCCATGATTTCCACGCCGTCGTATTCGGCGACCTGGGCCAGCAGCGAGCAGGTGACGAAATCCTGGATCTGCTTCTCGATCCCCTCCTCGTCCAGCGCCTTGGGCTTGAACGGGTTGATCGGCGCCTGGATCGCGCTCGGTGCGACCTGCTTGGGGCTATAGGCATAACGCCCGGCGTGGAGGATTTGCATGCAGATCTTGCCGCCCGCCGCGTGCACGGCCTGGGTCACGATCTTGTGCTTTTGCGCTTCTTCTTCGGTGGTCAGCTTGGCCGCACCGGCGTACACCCCGCCCTCATCGTTCGGGCCAATGCCGCCGGTGACCATCAGGCCCACGCCGCCACGGGCGCGCTCGGCAAAATACGCCGCCATGCGCTCGAAACCGCCGGGTTTTTCTTCAAGGCCGGTGTGCATCGACCCCATCAGGGTGCGGTTACGCAGGGTGGTAAAACCCAGGTCCAACGGGGCCAGCAGGTGCGGGTAGGCAGCAGCGGTCATGGTACAGCTCCACAACGGATCATCACGGGACGTGGAAGGCTCGAATGGCCCGCCATCGGTTTATGTCCCACAGACTAAGAGCCGCTGGACGACCGCTCAATGACTGAAACTTACAAGTTATTAACTTAAATGCACAGCGCACCTGCCGATCCAGCATAACCGCCCGGATTTTATTTAGCGCGCAATTATTTAATGCGCCTATCGCAGCCATACATTTTGCTGACTTCATTAATATACGCAGCGCCATCATTCTGGCATCAACCGCCGCCCCCAGCGGAATCGGTGGCCGGCCAGCGGCAATTGTTAACTCACAAAAACAGCTACTCCGAGGTGCGCCGTCATGCAACAACTGAACAGCTTTGTTTGCTCTGTAGAGTCGCGGGTAAACGCCGTTCTGCGCGATGTGCAGTCAATCGTCAGCCGGCTGTGTGACGTGAATGCAGAGGTGGCGGGCTTCCAGGTACGCGTCGAAACCCAACAGGCACATACGGCTCACGCAGACCTGTTCATCTTTCCCATCAATGATCTGCACACCGTGATTGCCACGTTCAACACAGACCTGATTCAACGCTTGGCCATTGCCGGGGTTCAACTCGATAGCATCCGCGATGACGTTATCGCGGCAAAGGCCGAGTTTGAGCCTTCGCCTTCGTCCGAGTGTGTTTTTGTGGCGGTCGATAAGTTGATTGCCGGGCTGGATAACATCTGCCGGTCGATTGCCAACAGCCTCAAGTCGCTGTCCGTCACCTTGAGATCCTTACAACACACGGCCATCTATTAACCCCTCGTCGCGTGGACGGCTCACCCGCGGGCGTCACCTGGTCGATCATTGCAGGATTTTAAATGCCAACTTCCTTTTCAGCGTTCACCGAACTGATGCGCCAGGCCGAAGTGCAGCGGCTCACCGCGCATATCGCCTGCGACGCCGATGAGGTGTTGAACAGCGTGGTCGCCATGATATCCGCGCACTTCGGTGCCCCCATTGCGGTGGTCAGCGCGGTCAATGATGGCGTCTTGACGTTCAAGGCCAAGGTCGGCTTCGATGTTCAGAGCATGACGCTGACCGAGTCGTTCTGTGTCCATTGCCTGCTCACCGAAGGCTTGCTGGAGGTCCTCGACACCGCTACGGATGTTCGGTTTGTCGATAACCCCATGGTCACCGGCACACCGTTCATTCGGTATTACGCAGGTGTACCCCTGGTAACGGCACGCAACCGCGCGTTAGGCGCACTGTGCGTCATCGACCAAAAACAACGCGCGCCCATGAGCGAGCAAGACAAAACCTTCCTGCACAATGCTGCCGCTATCGTCGTTGCGCGCCTGGAATCCATTCATCAGAAGCACTTTTTCGACGCGTTGACGGGGTTGCCCAATCGCCTGTGTTTTGAGCAGGACGTCGCCAGAGGCGCGGCTCAATTGCCTCATCGATGGGCAATATTGATTGAACCGCTGACCGCTGCCGGCATGGACAGGTTGGTGAAAGCGCTGGGATTGGACTGCTTCGTTGAGTTCATGCTGGGCATGAAAAATTTGCTCACTGCCGTATTGCCAGAAGGTGCGCATCTGTATCGAGCCAGCACGATGAGCTTCGCCGTGTTGGTTGAGGATGGTCCCCGCATCCAGCTGCCGGTGCTGATCAAAGCGATCAGCAATGCCCTTGCTCAACCGGTGCACTTCAAGAGTATCCCGGTCTTCGCCGATGTCGGTATCGGCGTGCTGAAGTTAGGCCCGAACGCGCTGACGCCTGTCGATAACCTGAGGTTAATGGCCAGCGTGATCGACACCGCCCGCCGCTCCGAACACCGCTGGTTGTATTACGACCCCAGCGTCGACGCCCGCTCGCAACGCAGTGCGATGTTGCTTCACGCTATCGAGTCGGCGCTGCGCTCACCCGACCAGTTGCGGATGGAATACCAGCCCCGGGTCAATCTCGCCGACAGTCGGTGCTTCGCTGTGGAGGCGCTTCTACGGTGGAAGCACCCGACGCTGGGCGAAATAGGGCCAGCTGAATTTATCGGCCTGGCGGAGACCACTGCCGCGATCAGGCACATTACGAGCTGGGTCGTGCGAAACGTCTGTAAACAGATTGCCGCGTGGCGCGACCAGGGGCTTGAACTGACCGTCTCACTCAACATTTCGGCAATAGACCTCACCGATGGTCGACTTTATGATCAGGTGCAGCACGCCTTGAGTGAGTTTGACTTGGCGCCGCACTGCCTGGAGCTGGAGTTCACCGAGAGCGTTCTGGTGACTGACTTTGAGGCGGTGCAGCACCAATTGAAGCGCCTGCACCTGCTGGGCATTGCCATAGCGATTGACGACTTTGGAAGCGGCTACAGCAATTGGAAGTACCTGCGAGACATACCGGCAAAAATGGTCAAGCTTGACCGTTCGCTGTTAACCGACCTGCAACCTGACAACAGCAACTGGCATATCGTACGAGGCATCATCAGCCTGGCGCGCAGCCTGGATCTGACAGTGGTTGCGGAGGGCATAGAAACTCTGTCGCAGTTCGAACTGTTGCGTGCCTGGCAATGCCATCAAGGCCAGGGGTACTTCTTTTCAAAGGCGCTCTCGCCCAAGGACCTTCAGGCGTGGATTGAGAGAAACCATCCCGGCGAGGGCCCGTCGCGAACGCAACTGCGAGCGTCTTGATCAGCAGCAACACGCGGGCCGAAGGCGACAGGAACCAAGCCAGGGGATAGCGCTCCAAGAGCCGTGCGCCGCAAGCAGCGGGCGTCTCACTGAGGTGAAAAAGCTGCTGCGTTGGCCCAATAATTTCTGTAACCCACTGACTCTGTGTATCCTCGACCGCAGTTCAACCGAATTTACACACCCGCCCATTGGTCCCTTTTTTGCTCCCCATGCGTAAACTTTTTGCTTTAGCGTTCACCCTGGCCCTGGTTGCCGCCGTCGCCGCGTATCTGGTCTGGACCCAGGAGCGCCCTGTGGCGCATTACCTGTCGGACCTGCGTATTACCCTGGCCGTCAATGAAGGCGTACCTTCCGATCGGGGTAACTTGCTGGGCATCCAGCCGGAGCTGTTCCCGGCCGACTACCAGAGCCTGGAACGCCTGCACCTGAAGCTTGCGGCGTACCTGCAAAAAGCCCGCGACGAGGGTTTGATCAACAGCAAGACCGTCGTCGTGCTACCGGAACATATCGGCACCTGGCTGATGCTCAGCGGCGAGAAAAACGAGCTGTATCAGTCCATCCATCTCAAGGATGCAATGAACTGGCTGTCGGCCAGTAACCCGTTTTTGTTTGCGCGGGCCTGGCTGAGCGCCACCGGTGAAAACCGCATGGACGACGCCTACCTGCGCATGAAAGCCCAGGCAATGGCCCGCGACTATCAGGCGCTGTTCGGCGGCTTGGCCAGGGAATTTGGCGTGACCCTGGTGGCAGGCTCCATTGCCCTGCCCGACCCCAGCGTGAGCGAAGGGCAATTGCAGGTCGGGCGTGGCCCGCTGTACAACGCCAGCGTAGTGTTTGGCGCCGATGGGTTACCGGTGGGCCAGCCACAGCGTCAGTTTTACCCGATCTACGATGAGCGTGGCTTTATCGAGCCGGGCGATGAAAACCTCATCAGCGTGGTCGATACCCCTGCCGGGCGCCTGGGCATCCTGATCGGCAGTGACAGTTGGTACCCGGACAACTACCGCAAACTCAACGAGAGAGGCGCGCAACTGGTTGCGGTGCCCGCGTTTGTGACCGGTCGCGACACGTGGGAACGCCCATGGCGCGGCTTCAAAAGCGTGTCCACGCCCCCTGAAATCAGCCTCAAGCCCGAAGAACTCAGCGAGGGCGAAGCCTGGCGTCGCCTCACCCTGATCAGCCAACAGCCGATCAGCCAGGCGAGTGCCGGCATGAGCGTGTTCCTGCGCGGGCAATTCTGGGACCTGGGCACTGCCGGGCACAGCTTCCTCAGCAGCAACGGGCAGGTCACCGCTGGCAGCGATGACCATGGCGCGCGTCTGCTGAATATCTGGCTGTAGCGCTTTGAAACCGGTGCGCCTGGGGGATTTGTCGGTGGGCTTCGTGCAGGCCCTGGCCGATGCGATTCACAGTCATGGCCTGGACCCGCAGCCGCTGCTGCTGCAATACGGCCTGGACCCGGAGCGCCTCGCCGAAGCCGGTGCACGCTTGTCGATCCCGCGCTATATGCGCCTGGGCCACGCGGCGATCCAGCTGACCGGCGACCCAAGCCTGGGTTTGCGCATGGGCCAGCTCAGCCGCTTGAGCCAGGCGGGGCTGGCCGGCGTGACCGCCGCGCAGGCGCCGAATGTGCGCGAAGCTGCGCGCACACTGACGCGCTTTGAAGCCTTGTACGGCTCCAACTATCGCGGCCAGTCGAGCTTTCATGAGGACGCCGAAGGCGCGTGGCTGCGCTTCTATTCCATCAGCCCCTACAACGCCTACAACCGTTTTGTGGTGGATTCGATCATTGCCGGCTGGCTGCACCAGCTCTCGAGTCTCGCCCGGCAAACGGTGCAGGCGCAGCGCATCGAGATCGAGTTTGACGCGCCAGACTACAGCGAACACTACAGCGCGCTCGGCGACAGCCCGGTGCACTTCGGCGCTGACGCCAACCAACTGCGGCTGAACAAATCCACGCTGGCCCTGCGCAACCCGCAGCACTGCCCAAGTACCTGGAACCTGCTGTTGCAGCTGTGTGAAAGGGAATTGGAGCAATTGACCCGCACCCGCAGCCTGCGCGAGCGCATTACCCGGTTACTCGGGCCGATGCTCAATGGCGGCCGGGAACCCGACCTGGAAGAAGTGGCGGCACGCTTGAAGCTGCCAACCTGGACGCTGCGCCGCAAACTGGCCGACGAAGGCACGCAGTTTCGCGCGATTCTCAACGATACCCGCCGCGATTTGGCCATGACCTACATTCGCGACACGGAACTGGCGTTCGGCGAGATCGCCTACTTGCTCGGTTTTGCCTCAGCCCAAGCCTTTCAACGGGCGTTCAGGCGATGGAACAACCAGACCCCAGGGGAATTTCGCCGCAGTCAGCGGCATTCCGCCTGAAGTCGGTGTTACAGCTCGGTGGCGTCATCAACCGGATCCAGTGGATCCATTTCAAACGCGTGGTACTCCAGCAGTTCTTCCTGGTAATCGTCCATGGTGGACTCCTTATCGATTAAAAGCGGTTGCAAATAAATGACCTGCAAACCCAGCCTAAAGTGCCGTGATGACGAAAAAATGTCGGCGTCATGACGTTCCTGCACCTCACGATTAAACGTAGCAGCGCAGCGTTGATTTAGCCCAGGGATTTTTGAGGCGCTATTGCTATCATTGCAATTGCAATCAAATACCCACTTCCATTAGGGTATGGCTATTCGTCGCCAGGTGACCCGCGCCATGCCCCCTCCTACCGCACACGCCGCACAGCTCTGTATCGAGGCTTTGAACACTGCCGGGCAGTCGGACGGCTCGCCGCTGTACGCGGTGATGACCATGGCCAACACCCTGGAGTTCAGCCGACAAGCCTGGGTGATTCGCGGCCAGTCGCGCTCTCGGCGGGTCAGTAATTGGCCCAGTTGGTTCGCACGTAATACCGCCGAAAAACCCATGCTGTACCTGCACAGCGCAGCGTCTTCGGCACAATTGTGCGCACTCTCGGACGAAACGGCGCAACGCGGCATCCTGTGCAATGACATCGAAAACCACCCTTCAGCCTGGCCCAAAGGCACGCAACCGTGCGTGCCGCTCTGGCTGGCTGCCCATCCGCACTGCACGCCGTACGACCCGGCCTGCGCAGCGGAAGCCCGGGCGATTGTGCTCGCGGGGTTGCGCACGCTGTATGTCGACGGCCAACCCGGTTTTTATTACCTGGCGTTGCATGATCAGGACACCAGAAGGCATTTAAGTGCACAGGATCGGGAGGACGCGCTCAAGGGCATGTACCCGATCCAAAGAGGCCGCACCGGCGCGGTGCGATTGCTCGGCGCCGGTCGCGCGTTTGAGGAAGTCGTGCAAGCCGCGCAATTGCTGGAGCAGGACTGGCAGGTCACGGCGCAGCTGTGGAGTTGCCCCAGCTACACACGCCTGGCCCGTGAGGCTGCGGCCGCTGAGCGCTGGAACCGCCTGCATCCCCTGGCGCCGAAACGAAGCTGCCATTTACGTGACTGCCTGGCGGGCAATGCTGCGCCAGTGGTGGCGGTCACCGGGTATCCGCAGGCAATTGTCGATCAGGTCGCGGGGTATGTGGATGCGCAGTTTGTCGCCCTGGGAGCGGGGTCAGTGCAGGCGGCAGCGCCGAGCCGGTATTGGATTGTGGTGTCGGCACTCAGGGCGTTGGCGGATGAGGGGCGGGTTGATGCTGAGCACGTGAAATCCGCCATGAGCCGGTACCACCTTCATTGAACTGGAAGGCGAACAACGGTGGGAGCTGGCTTGCCTGCGATAGCGGTAGGCCAGGCACAGGTGCGCTGGATGACAGCCCCCCATCGCAGGCAAGCCAGCTCCCACATTGGGATCTTTATCGTTTCTCAGATTTTGCGCCGGCTTCGGGTTTGCACACCCGCCTCCATCGCCAACCCGGCAGCGCGCTCCAGGGTATCGGCGAACAGTTGACGCTGCTCCGGCTCGATCTGCGACACAAACAGCTCGTCCACGGTGCTTTCGTAAATCTTCCACATTTTTTTGCGCAGCGCGCGCCCGGCGTCGGTGATCGAGGCAAATGCCGCACGGCCATCGCCGTCGGAGCGCGAACGCACCACCAGGCCGTCCTTTTCCAGGCGGTCAACCAGGCGCGTCAGGTTGTAACGCTCGATCGCCAGCACGTCGGCCAGTTCGTGCATACGCCGTGTGCCGTCGGGGCCGCTTTCCAGGCCCCATAACGCGTCGTACCAGGCATAGGGCGGCAATTCCGCCTCGGCCAGACGGCGTTCGATTTCACGGATGACCGTCCTGTGCGCCCTGACAAAACGGAACCATACATCAGGCTCTTTCGACGACATGCAACACCATCCGGGGAATTTCAAGAAGGTTGCAATAGTAGCTCATCCCGCGCTAGATTCAGGCATGTCGTTGCAATTGCAACTAGATTGGCATTCCTCTCACCAAGAGGTCGCCGCTTGAAATCCGCCTACACCTGGAGCCTCACATGACCCCGAACAACGCAGTAAGACTGGACGACGATCCACAGGAAACCCGCGAGTGGCTGGAGTCCATCGAATCGGTGCTGTCCACCGAAGGCCGCCCGCGCGCCCACTACCTGATTGATCAGTTGCTGGATTTCGACGTGGCGCGGCATGGCGACTTTTACGGGCGGGTGACCACTCCCTACATCAACACTATTGCGGTAGAACGCCAACTGCCCTACCCCGGCAACCTGGCGATCGAGCGGCGCACCAATGCGTTCATTCGCTGGAATGCCATGGCGATGGTGCTGCGTGCAGGCAAACACTCAGGCGTCGGTGGGCATATTGCGACCTATGCGTCAGCCGCCGTGCTGTACGACGTAGGTTTTGACCATTTCTTCCGTGGGCGCACCGATACATTCGACGGCGACCTGGTGTATATCCAGGGCCACTCTTCCCCGGGCATCTACGGGCGCGCCTACCTTGAAGGTCGCATCAGCGAGGCTCAGCTGGATAACTTTCGTCGCGAGGCCGGTGGCGAGGGTTTATCGTCCTACCCGCACCCGCGGCTGATGCCGGATTTCTGGCAATTCCCCACCGTGTCCATGGGGCTGGGGCCAATCACCGCCGCGTATCAAGCGCGCTTCATGCGCTACCTGGAGTTTCGCGACCTGAAACCACACCAGGGCCGCAAAGTCTGGGCGTTTCTCGGTGATGGCGAAATGGACCAGCCGGAATCCCTGGCGGCCATCTCCCTGGCCGGTCGCGAAAAACTCGACAACCTGATCTTCGTGGTCAACTGCAACCTGCAACGCCTGGACGGCCCGGTGCGCGGTAACGCCAAGGTGATCCAGGAATTTGAAAGCCTGTACCGCGCCGCCGGCTGGAATGTAATCAAGGTGATCTGGGGCGGCGGCTGGGATGCGTTGCTGGAAAAGGACCAGAGCGGCTTGCTGCGCCAACGCATGATGGAGTGTGTGGACGGCGACTATCAGAACTACAAATCCCAGAACGGCGCCTATGTGCGCGAACATTTCTTCGGCAAATACCCCGAGTTGCTGGCATTGGTGGCGGACCTGTCCGACGACGACATCTGGAAACTCTCACGCGGTGGTCATGACCCCGACAAGGTCTACAATGCCTACGCCGCCGCCGTGCGCCACAAGGGTCAGCCGACAGTGATCCTGGCGAAAACCGTTAAAGGCTTTGGCATGGGCGAAGCCGGTGAAGGCCAGAACATCAATCATCAGCTCAAAAAGATGGGCGCAGACGCCGTCAAGGCCTTCCGCGACCGTTTCGGCCTGGATTTGGCCGACGACCAGCTCGACGAAATCCCCTACCTCAAGCCTGCCGCCGACAGCGAAGAGGCGCGCTATTTCGCGGCACGCCGCCAGGCCCTGGGCGGTTACGTACCGGCGCGGCACAGTGCTGTGGAACCGCTGCAGATTCCCGACCTGAACGCTTTTTCAACCCAGCTCAAAGACACCGGCGACCGCGCCATTTCCACCACCATGGCCTTTGTGCGCATCCTCGGCACGCTGCTCAAGGACCCGCACCTGGGCAAATTGATCGTGCCCATCGTGCCGGACGAGTCGCGCACCTTCGGCATGGAAAGCCTGTTCCGTCAGATCGGCATTCACTCCGCCGTCGGCCAGCTCTACACCCCGCAAGATGCCGGACAATTGAGCTACTACAAAGAGAGCAAAGACGGACAAATCATGCAGGAAGGTCTGAATGAGTCCGGTGCCATTTCCTCGTGGATTGCGGCGAGTACGTCCTACAGCAACCACGGCTTGATGACCGTGCCGTTCTATATTTTCTACTCGATGTTCGGCTTCCAGCGCGTCGGCGACCTGGCCTGGGCGGCAGGCGATGCGCGGGCGCGCGGCTTCCTGCTCGGCGCCACTGCCGGGCGCACGACGTTAATGGGTGAAGGTTTACAGCACGACGATGGACACAGTCATATCCTGTCATCGGTGATTCCATGTTGCGTGTCCTATGACCCGACGTTTGCCTACGAGCTGGCGGTAATTATTCGCGAGGGCATGCGACGCATGTATGTCGAACAGGAGGACATTTACTACTACATCACCCTGCTTAACGAAAACTACCCACACCCGGCAATGCCCGAAGGTGTGGAAGACGGCATTCTTAAAGGCCTGTATCCGCTGAGCAGCGCAGAGCATGCGCAGGTGCAACTGATGGGCAGCGGTTCGATCCTGCGAGAAGTGATCGCAGCGGCGCAATTGCTCCACAGCGACTTCAATGTGCAAAGCGATGTCTGGAGCGTCACCAGCCTTACCGAGCTACGCCGCGACGGGCATGCGGTTGAACGCTGGAACTTGCTGCACCCGGAAAGTGAGCCGCGCGTGAGCTATGTGCAAGCATGCCTTAAGGCGAAGACAGGGCCGGTAGTGGTCGCAACGGACTACATGAAACTGTTCGCCGACCAGATCCGCCCTTTCGTAGACAACCGCCGGTTTGTCGCGCTGGGCACCGATGGCTTCGGGCAATCGGATACCCGTGAAACCTTGCGGGCGTTCTTTGAGGTGGACCGCCACTTCATCGTGCTGGCGGCCTTGAAGGCGTTGGCGGACGATGGAGTGATTGGCCGCGAGAAAGTCAGTGAGGCGATCAGTCGCTACGGGATCAATGTCGACAAGGCGAACCCCGTAGCGGTCTGAATTACTGCGCAGGTGTCGGCAGAGGCTGAATCGCTTCTGTCGGCGCTGGCAACGCCGGGTTAGTCGCGGCAGGTGCAGATGCAGGCGCCGGTTCTTCCTGTGGCGCAATCGGCGCGGCCTCAGGTGGCGGGGCCAGCGGTTCCGAAACGGCAGGCGCAGCGGGCTCTTCCTTGGGCGTTTCAACCTTCTCAACCGGCGCTGCAACCTTGGGCTCGGGCACACCCAGATCGGCCTTGGGCTTCTCGGGAATATGCTCGGCCTTCTTCACTTCCTGCGGCAGGAATACATCCACCAGTGAGAAGTAACGGTCGTAGAATTTCGGCGCCGAAACGGTCTCGCTTGCGACTTTGACCATCGAATCGTCGGTAGAACCAATCGGCATCGACACCGAACCCAACACACCCACACCCAGGCTGGCGGAGTTGTTGACCTTCTTCAGCGCATAGCGATCCTGCAAGGCATTGGCGAACATCGTCGAATGATTGTTGCCTTTGCCGTCATCGGCACACACCACGTTGAAACTGATTTGCAGGTGAGTCTCGCCGGTCTGCTGGAAGCTCTTGTTGCCTACCACCAGCTTCGGATCGCTGCTGGTGATGATGTAACCCTGGCTCAGCAGCGCACGCCGTGCGGCTTCGCACGCGGCGACATCGCTGACAGGGTAGTCACGGGAAAACGTACCGGAGTCGTCGAAATTCTCATGTTCATAAATAGCGGTCTTGGGTGACGAGCAGCCCGCGGCGCCCGCCAGCACCAGCGCCAACCCGAGGCTACGCAAGTGAAATGATGTCGACATTGAAAGTCCTGAGGAAAACGGTCCGGGCGGTATTGTGCAACAGAACGAGGCCTTGGCGCGCGCATTCCTGTCGGTAAAACGTCACAGGCCTATGCGACGGGGGCTGCAGGGAAAAGCTCGGCACACATATGGTCGATAAACACGCGCAGTTTCGCCGAGGCATGGCGACTCGATGGCCATAACAGCCAGAAACTGCCTCGGTGCTCGAGGTGATCATCCAGCACCCGCAGCAAGCGCCCTTGCTGCACCGCCCGGTTCACCATGAAGTCCGGCAGGCAGGCGATGCCCAATCCCTCCAGCACCACATGGTTGAGGGACTCGATGGTGGTACTGACCAAGGGCGTACGCAACACCGGCTCGGGCGCGCCCGCTAAATGACGCAGCGGCCAGGGCTCCAGCTTGCCGGTGGCGCAGAATTTATGCCGCAGGCAGGCGTGGCCGCTCAAGTCCTGTGGCCGTTGCGGCGTGCCGAATTCAGCGAAGTATTCTGGAGTAGCCACCAGCACCAACTGGTAATGCCCCAAATGACGTGCCATCAGGCGCGAATCTTCTGGCTTGCCCGTGCGAATGACCGCATCGAAACCTTCCTCGATTACGTCCACCATGCGGTCGGAAAAATCCACGTCCAGCTCGATGTCCGGGTAGGCGCGCATGAAGTCGCTGAGCACCGGCATCAACAAGCCACGCACTTGCGGCAGGCTCACGCGCAGCTTGCCCTTGGGCGTCACGCTGGCTTGGGTCAACTCCTGCTCGGCCGCCTCGACCTCGGCCAGAATGCGCCGCGAACGCTCCAGAAACAGCGCGCCCTCACCTGTCAGAGTGATGCTGCGCGTGCTGCGATGAAACAGGCGAACGCCCAGGCGTTCCTCGGTGCGCGCAATGCTTTTACCCACAGCCGAAGAGGAAACGCCCAGCACTCGGCCGGCGGCGGTGAAGCTGCGGGTTTCCGCGACCTGCACGAACACTGCAAGACTGCCCAGACTGTCCATGACCCAACCTGTGTCGATTACGGACGTATAGGTCCGATAAGTTCGGAACCTTAGCCTGTTTTTCCGCCCTGCACATCCTCCTACTCTGCCTCCCTACCCTTTTGTATGGACACAGAGCATGAGCGACTGCCCTTCAATGACCGACGCCGCACCCGTCAGCAAACCTGACGCGCTGCCGCTGGCAGGTTTGCTGGCCCTGGCGTGCGCCGGTTTTATCACCATCCTCACTGAGGCTATGCCTGCCGGATTGTTGCCACAGATGAGCGAGGGGCTCGAGGTGTCGCCCGCGCTGATTGGGCAGCTGGTTACCCTCTATGCCCTTGGCTCACTATTGGCGGCCATCCCGCTGACGCTGTGGACGCGAGGTTGGCGGCGACGACCGTTGCTGCTGGTTGCCATTGGCGGCTTTGCCTTGGTCAACAGCGTGACCGCACTGTCGAGCCATTACGGGTTGACCCTGGTGGCACGCTTCTTCGCAGGGGTATTTGCCGGCCTGCTCTGGGCGCTGCTGGCGGGCTACGCCAGCCGCATGGTTGCGCCACACTTACAGGGACGGGCCATTGCGGTAGCAATGCTTGGCGCGCCCCTGGCATTGTCTTTGGGCGTGCCGGCCGGCACCTTCCTCGGGGCTGCGGTTGGCTGGCGAATGAGCTTTGCGATCATGACCGGGCTCACGCTGGTGCTGCTGGTGTGGGCGCGCTGGCAGCTCCCGGATTTCGCGGGCGAACCACAGGGCAAACGCTTGGCGCTGCGCAACGTTTTGACCCTGCCGGGTATTCGCCCGGTGCTGTGGGTGACCTTTACCTGTGTGCTGGCCCACAACATTCTTTACACCTACATCGCCCCGTTGCTGGTGCCCGCCGGGATGGCCTCGGACATCGATCAAGTGTTGCTGGTGTTCGGCCTGGCCGCCGTGTTGAGCATCTGGCTGGCAGGCGTGTGGATCGATCAATGGCTGCGCACGCTGCTGTTGATCAGTTGTGCACTGTTTGCCATGGCGGCCCTGGCAATGGCGCTGTGGATGACCTCGCCAGCCGTGATTTACGTCGCCGTCGCTGCGTGGGGCCTGGCATTTGGTGGCTTGCCCGCTCTCTTGCAAACGGCGCTGGCCAAATCCGCCGGCCAGTCCGCCGATGCGGCGCAATCAATGCTGGTCACCGTCTGGAACCTGGGCATTGCCGGTGGCGGGCTGGCGGGTGGCCTGCTTTTGCAAGGGTTGGGCGTGGGTTCATTTTCATGGGCGGTCATCGGTTTGCTGCTGCTCGCGCTCGCCATCACCGCACGGGCTCGGCACCTGCACTGAGCGATTCCTTGTAACGGCATGCCATGACTGCCTGCGCGGACACAGCTGACCACCGGACAACGCCCATAAAAAAGCCCCCGGTCTTTTCAGGCCGGGGGCTTTTTATTCAGGCGTACATCAGAACTTCTTGATGTCAGCCTTGGCTTCCAACTGCTTGCGGAACGCAGCAAAGTCTTGCTGGCCAATACGGGAAGCGAGGAAGCGGCGGTATTGCGCCTTTTCTTCATCCGTAGGGGCAGCCGCTTCATTGACACCGTTCAAGCGCACCAACACCAGGCTACCGTCAGCCAGGGTCACGGTGGTGAAGGTCGGCTTGTCCTTGGCCGCAGGCTTGGGCATGCGGAACAGGGCTTGCAGCACAGCCGGGTCAATCCCTTCCTGGCTACGGGTAGCCGCTTCGGTGACTTTCCAGGCCTGGCCATCAATTGGCTGGGTCAGCGGGGTCTTGCCATCACGCAGGCTGGCGATCAGCTCGTCAGCGTGAGTCTTGGCCGCCGCACTGGCGCGCTCTTTGGTCATCTGGGCACGAATCGCTGTTGAAACGCTTTCCAGCGGCAACTGCGAAGGCTTCAAATGCTCCTTGGCACGCAACACGATGATGGTTTCCGGGTCGAGTTCGATGGCACTGCTGTTGGCGCCCTCATCCAAGACTTCCGGGCTGAACGCCGCAGTCACCACGGCACGGTTGGCCGCAACGCCTTCGCCGCCTTCACGGCCAAACGGCGCGGAGGTGTGCACGGTCAACTTCAGGTCCGACGCCGGCTGAGCCAGGTCTGAGGCTTCGAATGCCGCATCTTCCAATTGCTTGGTCGCTTCGACAAAACGCTGCTCAACCTGTTGAGCCTTGAGCTCGCGGGTCAGCTTGTCTTTCAGGCTGGCAAACGTTGGCACTTGCGGTGCTTCCACGCCCAACAGCTTGATCAAGTGCCAACCGAAGGTGCTGCGCACCGGGGCCGAAACCTGGTCTTTGTTCAACGCGTACAAGGCCGTTTCGAAGTCCGGATCGTAGACGCCAGGGCCTGCAAAACCGAGGTCGCCGCCATTGTTGGCCGAACCCGGGTCCTGAGAGAACTCCTTGGCCAGGGCTTCGAACTTCTCGCCTTTGGCCAGGCGCGCCTGGATTTCTTCGATCTTGGCCTTGGCTTGCGCGTCGGTGACCTTGTCGTTGACTTCAATCAGAATATGCGCGGCACGACGCTGTTCAGCGAGGTTGGCGGTTTCTTTCTGATAGGCAGCCTGCAGTTCTTCGTCCTTGACGGTGACCTGGTCGAAGAAAGATGACTTCTTCAATTCCAGGTAGTCAATGACCACCTGGTCCGGGGTCATGAACTCTTTGGCGTGCTGGTCGTAGTAAGCCTTGACCTCGTCGTCGGTGAGTTTCACCGCCGCAGGATCCGCCTTGATGTTGACGGTGGCGAAATCGCGGGTCTGTTTTTCCAGACGGGCGAATGCCAGCACTTCGGCGTCAGTCACGAAACCGCTGCCGGCGATACCAGCGCGGATCTGGCCGATGAGCATTTCCTGGGTCATCATCTGACGGAATTGCAGGCGGCTATAGCCCAGTTGACGGATCACTTGGTCAAAACGATCGGCGCTGAACTTGCCATCCACCTGGAATTCCGGCGTCTGCAGGATCACTTGGTCCAGCGCAGCTTCAGAGAAGCCGAACTTGGAATCCGCAGCACCTTGCAGCAACAGCTTGCGATCGATCAGACCCTTGAGGGCCGCATCGCGCAGCAGTTTTTCGTCCAGCAGCGAAGCGTCGAAATCCTTGCCCAGCTGTTGCATCAACTGACGGCGTTGCATATCGACGGCTTGGCTCAGTTCGGTTTGGGTGATTTCTTCACCGTTGACCTTGGCCACGTCCTGCTTGTTGTTGGTCGAAGCCTGAAAAATGGCCTCGATACCGGTGAACGCCATCAATGCGACGATGATCCCGATAATGGTCTTGGCAATCCAGCCTTGTGAATTGTCCCTGATATTTTGCAGCATGCTTCCCCCAGAAACGGTTGAACGTCAAAAATTAGGCAACCGTGGAGCGTGGGTAGAGTCCGGATAGAAGAAAGGCGCATCCGAGGATGCGCCTTCTCGTAACTGGCGGAGCGGACGGGGGTTTGAACCCAACACCCCCGGCGTGGCGACCCGATGGACATAAGGGTCAGCTGCCGCTCCGCTGCCAGGTCAGACCTGCGTCTGACCCGGGTAGGTAAGGCTTGAGCGAGGCTTAGTTAACGGCTTCTTTCAGGGCTTTACCGGCTTTGAAACCTGGTTTCTTGGCAGCAGCGATTTGCAGTGCTTTGCCAGTCTGTGGGTTACGGCCAGTGCGAGCTGGGCGGTCAGTCACAGAGAAAGTACCGAAGCCTACCAGTACCACGGAGTCGCCGGCCTTCAGAGCGCCAGTGACGGATTCGATTACTGCGTCCAGCGCACGGCCAGCAGCAGCTTTCGGGATATCAGCGGATGCGGCGATAGCATCAATCAGTTCCGACTTGTTCACTCTAAGTCCCCTTATATTTCTATTGAGTATGATTCTAAGTTTTTTGGTGAAAGCAAAAACCAGTGCCAAATGGCCTAGAGACACTTAAGAGCCGCTTTATAACAAGGGCTCTAAAAAGCTGTCAAGGAAGCCACCCGGCTTAATCGCATTAATGCGTGCTAATTCTTTCCTTGGAATCAGACTCGCGTTTTTCATCCTTCGCGACGATCTCCGGAGCCACATCCGGCAAGGGCTCCGGCGCGTATTGCAGCGCAATTTGCAGGACTTCGTCAATCCATTTAACCGGTTTAATCTGAAGATCCCTCTTGATGTTCTCCGGAATTTCCTTCAAGTCGCGAACATTCTCTTCAGGAATGATCACGGTCTTGATACCGCCCCGGTGAGCCGCGAGCAATTTCTCTTTCAAACCACCGATGGCCAATACCTGACCACGCAGAGTAATTTCACCGGTCATGGCCACATCAGCGCGCACAGGAATGCCGGTCAATGCCGACACCAGGGCCGTGCACATGCCTACACCGGCGCTGGGGCCGTCTTTCGGGGTCGCCCCTTCCGGCATGTGGATGTGGGTGTCGTGCTTCTCGTGGAAGTCCAGGGGGATCCCCAGGCTCTTGGCGCGGCTGCGCACCACGGTCTGCGCGGCAGTGATGGACTCAACCATCACATCACCCAGGGAACCGGTCTTGATCAACTGGCCTTTGCCAGGGATCACCGCGGCCTCGATGGTCAGCAATTCACCGCCCACTTGAGTCCACGCCAGGCCCGTCACCTGCCCTACCTGATCCTGCTGCTCGGCCAGGCCGTAGCTGAATTTGCGCACGCCCAGGAAGTGCTCCAGGGAGTCGGCCGTGACCTTCACCGAGAAGCGTTTTTCCAGCGCATGTTCCTTCACGGCCTTGCGGCAGATCTTCGCAATCTGACGCTCAAGGCCACGCACACCGGCCTCGCGGGTGTAATAACGCACGATGTCGCGGATCGTCTCGACTTCAAATTCGATCTCGCCCTTCTTCAAGCCATTGGCCGAAATCTGCTTGGGCGCGAGGTATTTGACGGCAATGTTGATCTTCTCGTCTTCGGTGTAACCCGGCAGACGAATCACTTCCATCCGGTCCAGCAACGCTGGCGGGATGTTCATGGAGTTGGAGGTGCAGAGGAACATTACGTCGGACAGGTCGTAGTCGACTTCCAGGTAATGGTCATTGAAATTGTGGTTCTGCTCGGGGTCGAGTACTTCGAGCAACGCCGAGGCAGGGTCGCCGCGCATGTCGCTGCCCATTTTGTCGATTTCATCGAGCAGGAACAGCGGGTTGCGAACCCCCACTTTCGTCATCTTTTGAATCAATCTGCCCGGCATCGAACCGATGTAGGTACGGCGATGACCACGAATTTCCGCTTCATCGCGCACACCGCCCAGAGCCATGCGCACAAATTTGCGATTGGTGGCATTGGCGATGGACTCGGCCAGAGAGGTTTTACCCACACCCGGCGGCCCGACCAGGCACAACACCGGCCCCCGAATTTTCTTCACGCGTTTTTGCACGGCGAGGTATTCGAGGATGCGTTCTTTGACTTCTTCCAAACCGTAGTGGTCAGCGTCGAGAATGTCTTCTGCGCGCGCCAGGTCCAGACGCACTTTGGTCTGTGCCTTCCACGGCACCTGCACCAGCCAGTCGATATAGGAACGAACCACGGTGGCTTCAGCCGACATCGGCGACATTTGCTTGAGCTTGTTCAGTTCGGCATTGGCTTTGGTGAGGGCATCTTTGGGCAGGCCAGCGGCATCGATGCGCTTTTTCAGCTCTTCGATTTCGTTGTGGCCTTCGTCGCCGTCACCGAGTTCTTTCTGAATGGCCTTCATCTGCTCATTCAGGTAGTACTCGCGCTGACTGCGCTCCATTTGTTTCTTCACACGGCCACGAATGCGCTTCTCGACCTGCAGCAGGTCGATTTCGCCATCGAGCAGGGCCAGCACGTGTTCAACACGGGCCGACAGGTCGATGATCTCGAGGATGTCTTGCTTCTGGTCGATCTTCAGCGCCATGTGCGCAGCCATGGTGTCGACCAGGCGGCTTGGCTCATCAATGCTGTTGAGGGACGACAGGACTTCAGCCGGGACTTTCTTGCCCAGCTGCACATACTGCTCGAACTGCGAGAGCAGGCTGCGCACAAATACTTCGGACTCGCGCTCAGGGGCCTCGACTTCGTCGATCAGCGCCACTTCAGCGCGCAGGTGGCCATCCACCTCCATGAAACGCTCTACCGCGCCGCGTTGCTCGCCTTCCACCAACACCTTGACGGTGCCGTCGGGCAGCTTGAGCAATTGCAGAACAGTGGCAACGGTGCCGACGCGATACAGGGCGTCTTCGCCTGGATCATCATCAGCAGGATTCTTTTGGGCCAACAGCAGGATCTGCTTGTCGCCCGTCATCGCGGCCTCGAGGGCTTCGATAGACTTCTCGCGCCCCACGAACAGCGGGATAACCATGTGCGGATAGACGACGACATCACGCAACGGCAGGAGAGGCAATTCAATGGTTGTCTTCATGATTTCGCCTCTATGACAGTTGAAAAAATAGCTTGAAACCAAGATGGGGGCTGCATGCAAAAAAAACAAGCTCAATGCCAGCAGTTAAACGTATGAATAAACGCAAATTTAAAAGCTGCCCCCAACAATTGGCTCAAAAAATAAGGGGCCCCGAAAGGCCCCTTGCTTGTAGTGCAACTGCAAAACGCTTACGCGTCGGGTGCAGCCTTGGCAGCCGGCTCACTGTTTTCGTAGATATACAGTGGCTTGGACTTGCCTTCGATAACGCTTTCGTCGATCACCACTTTACTCACCTCGGACTGCGAGGGGATTTCGTACATGGTGTCGAGCAACACGCCTTCGAGAATCGAACGCAGGCCCCGTGCACCGGTTTTGCGCTCCAGTGCCCGCTTGGCCACTGATTTGAGAGCATCGGTACGGAACTCCAGGTCTACACCTTCCATTTCGAACAGCTTGGCGTATTGCTTGGTCAGAGCGTTTTTCGGCTCGGTGAGGATCTGAATCAGGGCAGCCTCATCCAGCTCGTCCAACGTTGCCAGGACCGGCAGACGGCCAACGAATTCCGGGATCAGACCGAACTTGACCAGATCGTCAGGCTCGACTTCACGCAGGGACTCGCCTACTTTCTTGCCTTCTTCCTTGCTGCGCACTTCCGCACCGAAACCGATGCCGCCGCGCGTGGAACGCTGCTGAATAACTTTTTCCAGCCCGGAGAACGCACCACCACAGATGAACAGGATGTTGCGCGTATCAACCTGAAGGAATTCCTGCTGCGGGTGCTTGCGGCCGCCTTGTGGCGGTACGGAAGCGACCGTGCCTTCGATCAGTTTCAACAGGGCCTGCTGTACGCCTTCACCGGAGACATCACGGGTGATCGACGGGTTGTCGGACTTGCGCGAAATCTTGTCGATTTCGTCGATGTAGACAATACCCATCTGGGCCTTTTCTACGTCGTAGTCGCACTTCTGCAGCAATTTCTGAATGATGTTCTCGACGTCCTCACCCACGTAACCAGCCTCGGTGAGGGTGGTGGCGTCGGCGATGGTGAACGGAACGTTGAGCAGGCGAGCGAGGGTTTCTGCCAGCAGGGTTTTACCCGAGCCGGTAGGACCGATCAGCAGGATGTTGCTCTTGCCGAGTTCAACTTCGTCGCCTTTCTTGTCACGCTGGTTCAAGCGCTTGTAGTGGTTGTACACCGCTACGGCCAAAACCTTTTTTGCACGCTCTTGACCAATGACGTACTGGTCAAGGATGCCGCTGATTTCTTTAGGCGAAGGCAATTTATGCGCGCTGCTTTCGGCCTGGGCTTCCTGCACCTCCTCGCGGATGATGTCATTGCACAGGTCGACGCACTCGTCGCAGATAAACACCGAGGGACCGGCGATCAATTTGCGTACTTCATGCTGGCTCTTGCCGCAGAAGGAGCAATAAAGCAGCTTGCCGTTGTCCTCGCCGTTGCGGGTGTCAGTCATTCGTTCGATCCAAATCCGATAGGCTTGCAACACAAGATGAAGGCTTATGCGGGCTTTTTCAAGCCCGCCGGTGGTCGGATACGCCGACCAGCCTTATTTTGAGCAGCTTAATTAAGCGGGGCGTCTTTCAATCACGGCGTCGATCAACCCGTAATCACGTGCTGCTTCTGCGCTCATGAAGTTGTCGCGGTTGGTGTCGCGCTCGATCTCTTCCAGGGTGTGCCCGCTGTGCTTGGCCATCAAGGTATTGAGGCGTTCGCGAATAAACAGTATTTCCTTGGCGTGAATCTCGATGTCCGACGCCTGGCCCTGGAAACCGCCCAGTGGCTGGTGAATCATCACACGCGAGTTAGGCAGGCAGAAACGCTTGCCTTCAGCACCGGCCGTCAACAGGAAAGCGCCCATACTGCACGCCTGACCGATACACGTGGTCGATACGTTCGGCTTGATGAACTGCATGGTGTCGTAGATCGACATACCTGCCGTCACCGAACCGCCCGGGGAGTTGATGTAGAGATGGATGTCCTTGTCCGGGTTTTCCGCTTCAAGGAACAGCAGCTGCGCGCAGATCAGGTTGGCCATGTAGTCTTCTACAGGGCCGACCAAAAAGATGACTCGTTCCTTGAGCAGGCGCGAGTAGATGTCATAGGCGCGTTCGCCACGAGCAGATTGCTCGACAACCATCGGGACCAGGCCGCCAGCGGCCTGGATATCAGAGTTCTGCTGAATATAGGAATTACGGAACATGCTCTGCAGTTACTCCCAAATAGTCATGTCTTGAAAACGCATAAGCCAGCGCGAGGCTGGCTTATGGTTGTATTTCCAACGAGTTGGACAATCAGTCGGCTTGTGCTGCTTCCGCCGGTTTGACTGCTTCTTCGTAAGAGACCGCTTTGTCGGTCACCTTAGCCTTCTGCAGAACAGTATCCACAACTTGTTCTTCCAGCACAACCGAACGTACTTCGTTCAGCTGCTGGTCGTTCTTGTAGTACCAGGACACAACCTGCTCAGGCTCCTGGTAGGCCGAAGCCATTTCCTGGATCATTTCACGAACGCGATCTTCGTCAGGCTTGAGGTCGAACTGGTTGACCACTTCGGCCACGACCAGACCCAGCACAACGCGGCGCTTGGCTTGTTCTTCGAACAGCTCGGCAGGCAGTTGATCAGGCTTGATGTTGCCACCGAACTGCTGAACCGCTTGAACGCGCAGGCGATCCACTTCGTTGGACAGCAGAGCCTTGGGCACTTCGATCGGGTTGGCGGCCAGCAGACCGTCCATTACCTGATTCTTGACCTTGGACTTGATGGCCTGGCGCAGCTCGCGCTCCATGTTCTTGCGAACTTCGGTGCGGAAGCCTTCGATGCCGGTTTCCTTGATGCCGAACTGGTTGAAGAACTCTTCGTTCAGCTCTGGCAGTTTAGGCTCGGAAACGCTGTTGACGGTCACGGTGAACTCGGCGGCTTTGCCAGCCAGGTCCAGGTTCTGGTAGTCAGCAGGGAACGTCAGGCTCAGCACGCGCTCTTCGCCGGCTTTGGCGCCAACCAGGCCGTCTTCGAAACCCGGGATCATGCGGTTGGAACCCAGTACCAGCTGAGTGCCCTTGGCGGAGCCGCCAGCGAAGACTTCGCCGTCAACCTTGCCAACGAAATCGATGTTCAGCTGGTCTTCGTTCTGGGCAGCACGGTCGGCCACTTCGAAACGAGTGTTCTGCTTGCGCAGGATTTCCAGCATGTTGTCCAGGTCGCTGTCAGCCACGTCAGCGCTCAGGCGCTCAACGGCGATCGAATCGAAACCGGCAACTTCGAACTCTGGGAACACTTCGAATACGGCAACGTATTCCAGGTCTTTGCCAGCTTCCAGGGACTTTGGCTCGATCGAAGGCTGACCGGCAGGCTTCAGGTTTTGTGCTTCAACGGCTTCGTAGAAGGAAGCCTGGATCACGTCGCCAACTGCGTCCTGACGCGCATCGGCGCCAAAACGACGCTTGATTTCGCTCATTGGCACTTTGCCTGGACGGAAGCCAGCAATCTTGGCCTTTTGGGCAGTCTGCTGCAGACGCTTGTTGACCGCAGTCTCAATACGCTCTGCCGGCACGGTGATGCTCAGGCGGCGCTCGATAGCAGTAGTATTTTCAACAGAAACTTGCATGGATATTCCTCGTTGCACAGACGTTAGCCGGCCGTTTCCGACCCCAGAATCAAGGGCATGCATTCTAGTGGGTCAAACTCAAGAAGTCACCCTACTGAAAACGGGTAGAAAAACAGCAGGTCATTTATGGGTTCAAGTGCACGCATGCACCTCATCCCGTTAGCAAATACAGCTCATCACGCCAAGGCTCTGAATCAACCCTTCTATATATAGAAGAGCCTGACACGCGCTCCTGGCTACCGCCCCAGAAAACAGGACCGGAGGTCACGGCAGCAGCATCGAGAAACACAAATACGATGAAACGCCCTGCCCTGAAAATTCAAAACGCTTAAACAAAAACGGCACAGCCCTTGTTCAGGTACTGCGCCGCAATTCGCTAATAAATAGCTGCACTGAACCGGATATCGCTTCGGATCAGTTCCACACGCTCAAAACCGGCAACGATTCTAACGCCAAGGCATTGAGAATGCTTGTTTTTTCTTGGCGTCAACCAGCCACATCCCCCATGCATTTTTCGGGTGCAAAAAAAAGCGCCAGATCAATGATCTGGCGCTTTTTGAATATGGGGTGGACGAAGGGGATCGAACCCTCGACAACGGGAGTCACAATCCCGTGCTCTACCAACTGAGCTACGCCCACCATTTTGCGTCGACAAAGAACTCAACCATCTTCCTTGCCTGGCCTCAATCCGCCCGAAGGCCGAATGATGCTTGATTGGTGCGGATGAAGAGACTCGAACTCTTACGCCTCGCGGCGCTGGAACCTAAATCCAGTGTGTCTACCAATTCCACCACATCCGCGCGTAAAGCTTTTAAAACAAAGGCGCCAGACAATTAATCTGGCGCCTTTTAAAATATGGGGTGGACGAAGGGGATCGAACCCTCGACAACGGGAGTCACAATCCCGTGCTCTACCAACTGAGCTACGCCCACCATCTAACGCTACTTGTGCCAAAGCTGCCTAATGGCGCACCCGGCAGGACTCGAACCTGCGACCATCCGCTTAGAAGGCGGATGCTCTATCCAGCTGAGCTACGGGCGCCTTATTAATCTGTACTCTTGGAGGATTACAAACTAAGTGCTTCCAGCCTTGCAGAACAACCATCAATTCTGCTCGACCTTCTTAACCAGTGCTAGGCTGTGCCCGACAAGTGCGACGAATAGTATAGAGGCCCCCGAAACCCGTCAAATCTTTTTTGAAAAAAATTCATTTTATTTAAGGGGTTAGGGCAATTTGCGGACAGAGCGCCTTTGCCCTCACGCCTTGGCGTGCGAGAATGCGCGCACTTTTCTTCCCCCTCTCGATGGTTAATCACGCGTAATGACTGCACAACTTATCGACGGCAAATCAATCGCCGCCAGCCTGCGCCAGCAGATCGCCAAACGCGTCACCGAGCGTCGCCTGCAAGGCCTGCGCACGCCGGGCCTCGCGGTGATCCTGGTCGGCAGCGATCCTGCCTCTCAGGTTTATGTCTCGCACAAGCGTAAAGACTGTGAAGAGGTCGGCTTTGTTTCCAAGGCCTACGACTTGCCTTCCGAGACCACCCAACAGGCCCTGACCGACCTGATCGACGGCCTTAACGACGACCCGAACATCGATGGCATCCTGCTGCAATTGCCGCTGCCTGAACACTTGGACGCATCCTTGTTGCTGGAGCGCATCCGCCCGGACAAAGACGTCGACGGTTTCCACCCTTATAACGTCGGTCGCCTGGCCCAGCGTATTCCGCTGCTGCGCCCGTGCACGCCGAAAGGCATCATGACCCTGCTGGAAAGCACCGGTGTCGACCTGTACGGCCTCGACGCCGTGGTCGTTGGCGCCTCCAACATCGTGGGCCGTCCGATGGCCATGGAACTGCTGCTGGCTGGCTGCACCGTGACCGTCACCCATCGTTTCACCAAGGACCTCGCCGGCCACGTCGGCCGCGCTGACCTGGTCGTCGTCGCCGCCGGCAAGCCGGGCCTGGTCAAAGGCGAGTGGATCAAGGAAGGCGCCATCGTTATCGATGTGGGCATCAACCGTCAGGATGACGGCAAACTGGTTGGCGACGTGGTGTACGAAACCGCCCTGCCCCGCGCCGGCTGGATTACGCCAGTGCCGGGTGGCGTTGGCCCGATGACCCGCGCGTGCCTGCTGGAAAACACGCTGTATGCAGCCGAGACGCTGCACAGCTAATAACCAGCTGTAATGAAAAAGCCCTGCCTTATCGCAGGGCTTTTTATTGCCCGAAGAAAAACCTGTTTTTTCTTAGTTTTTAATAACTTTCATCGGGTTCTAGAAGAACATTCGACAGTTTCTGATCCATACTTCTAGAATGTAACGTAATTTTTCAAATCACCCGTTTCCAGAACGGTATTTCCTTACTTTTTTAGCGAGTTCATCCGCGTGAAAATTCGTCTCTCTATTATCAGCCTGTTTTTTGCACTCACAGGCACCCTCGCGCACGCCGCCGACTCCATCCAGGCACCGCGTGACACTTCCAAACTGCAAATTGCCTCCGGCAGCGCCATCCTGGTAGACCTGCAGACCAACAAAGTCATTTATTCCAGTAACCCTGACGTGGTGGTACCCATCGCCTCGGTGAGCAAGTTGATGACCGGTTTGATTGTGCTCGAAGCCAAGCAGAACATGGACGAGTACATCGACATCAACATCAAGGACACGCCAGAGATGAAGGGCGTGTTCTCCCGCGTGAAGATCGGCAGCGAAATGCCGCGTAAGGAAATGCTGCTGATCGCGCTGATGTCGTCGGAAAACCGCGCCGCTGCCAGCCTGGCCCATCACTACCCGGGCGGTTACCCGGCCTTTATCGCGGCCATGAACGCCAAGGCCAGGGCGCTCGGCATGACCAGCACGCACTATGTGGAGCCCACCGGCCTGTCGATTCATAACGTGTCGACAGCCCGCGACCTGAGCAAGCTGCTGGCTGCGGCGCGCAAATACCCGATGCTGAGCCAACTGAGCACAACCAAGGAGAAGACTGTGGCGTTCCGCAAGCCCAACTACACCTTGGGTTTCTCCAACACCGACCACCTGATCAACCGCGCCAACTGGGATATCAAGCTGACCAAGACCGGCTTTACCAACCAGGCCGGTCACTGCCTGGTATTGGTGACGACCATGGGTAACCGTCCGGTGTCGCTGGTGATTCTTGATGCCTTCGGCAAATTCACCCACTTTGCCGATGCCACACGCATTCGTAACTGGGTCGAAACGGGCCGCAGCGGGTCGGTGCCGGACGTAGCGTTGCGCTACAAGGCTGACAAGAATTTGAAGAACCGCCCGAATGCAGCCGAAGTGCGTCGCTAACACAGTTCCAATGTGGGAGCTGGCTTGTGTGGGAGCTGGCTTGCCTGCGATAGCATCAACTCGGTCCCACTGAAAAACCGAGTTGCCTGCATCGCGGGCAAGCCCGGCTCCCACACAAACCCGCCCCTCACAGATTCATGATATTCACTACTGCTACTTTCTTTCCGCCAACACCTTAAGCGCCTGCGCCGCCGCCTGCTCCTGCCCGGCCCGCGCCGTGGCATTCGCCGAATCACGCCAGCGCTGCGCATCCACCTTCGCCGGCAACTGGCTTGGGCGCTGGGTCAGAATCGCCCAGTTACCGGCACTCTTCCACGCCGACTCAAAGTCACTGAAGCTCATCAGCAACCGGCGGTCCAACCCCGAACGCAGCAGCACCGTACTCTTTTGCTGGTTAAACCCGACCACCACGACATAACGCGTCCCCGACCACAGGCTCGGGTTAATCCGCGCCATCACCGGGTAACCCGCGGCCACCTGCGCCAGCACCGCCGTCAGCTCAGCATCCAGCGGGTACACCATCAGCCCGTACTCACGCGCCAGCGCCTGCATGTTGCGCTCCAGGTCCGCCTCGCCACCCGGCAAGTGCAGCGGCTTATCGAGCAAGCCGGGTGTCATGACAATGCCTTGTTGCGACAGCATGCTGGCTAAAGCACTGGGACCACTCAGATAAGCCTCGCTGCGAAACGTCGGCACGCCAGTGAGTTCGACTCGCTCTGGCAGGCCGGCAAGCTTCGACGGGTGGCTGGAACAGGCCGCAAGCCCCAGGGCGCACGCCAACAGCAACGAGGTTTTAACGTTCGACCGTAACCGCAATTTTTTACTCTCTTGATCAACTGCCGGTAAGGGCCCTGATCATAGGGCGCCCGGCCACGCGGGTATAGCCTTGAACGTTAGTAAAAGGCCCGGGATAGAGCAAACGAGTTGGACGGACACGACCATTGGTCAATACCAGGCAACCGGCAGGTAGCTAGACTGTCCATTGAGAAGACTGTGTGTGCCCCGAGCGGGGCGAAAGGAGGCCCAGATGAGCCTTGCAACAACGATTTTCATGTTGGTCTGCGGTTGGCTGGCGGTTGCCGCCGCCATGTTGTGGGGGGTGATGCGCGTAACGCGTCGGCATCACCACCCCCACGTTAAACCCGTTGCACCCGCCAAGCCCCGCAGGGCGGCGGCGCATCACGCCTAGCCAGGCATGCAGCTGAAGTCCTGAGTCGCTGCGACTTCCTTGCCGTGACCATCCTTGAGGGATGCGCGCACGGTGGTGCCCAGGCTGGATTCCACCAGCGTGTAGTGCTCACCCGCCTTGAAGTTCTTGTACTCGACCCGGCCCTGGCAGTCCTGCTGGTTGTCATCGCCTGGCTCTTCCTCAAACAAGGTCACATCCAGTTGATGGTCGCCTGGGCTCACTTCAAAGAAGCGGCCGTCGTCCACGCGCTTGCCATCTACCCGCTCGGCCATCAAGTCATTCGGCGCTTCTTCCTTCAGGCCGATCCAGGCTTCACTGGGGTCGGCTTTCGGGATTGGCCCGGCACAGGCCGACAACAGCAGCACGGCGCCAAGTGCAGGAATCAACAAAAGTGGTTTAAGTGACAGGTTTTTCAGTGACATGGCAGGGCTCCAAAGGGCATCAGTAAAAGCGTTGGACTCGATGTAAATGTGTCGTGTCCGATGGGCTACAAGCTTGGAGAGCCACCCTGTGCAGAACAAATGAATACATATGAAACGATCTTCAGCCGTTACCTAAATGTTCCTTCACCTGGCTGAAAGGTGCGTGTTAGGTGGGTCGGGCAAGACTGCCGGGGTTTGCAATTTTGCTCCCCTCGGAGGTTCACGCATGCTCGGGCTGGTAAAGACCGCACTGCAAAAGCCGTACACGTTTATCGTGTTGGCCATATTTATCTGCATCATCGGGCCGATGGCGGCCCTGCGAACCCCCACGGATGTTTTTCCCGATATTGGCATCCCCGTCGTCGCGGTAGTGTGGCAATACAACGGCCTGTCGCCGGACGCCATGGCCGGTCGGGTGATCTACACCTATGAACGCTCCCTGAGCACCACCGTCAACGACATCGAACATATCGAATCGCAATCGCTGCCCGGCATGGGCATCGTGAAAATCTTCTTTCAACCCGGTGTGGACATCCGCACCGCCAACGCCCAAGTGACGGCGGTTTCACAAACCGTGCTCAAGCAGATGCCGCCGGGCATCACGCCACCGCTGATCCTCAACTACAGCGCCTCGACGGTGCCGATCCTGCAAATGGCGTTTTCCAGCCCGAGCCTCTCGGAAGCGAAAATCCGCGACCTGGTGCAAAACAACATCCGGCTGCCCCTGAGCGCCCTGCCCGGCCTGGCCATGCCCACGCCAATGGGCGGCAAGCAACGTCAGATCACCCTCGACCTCGACCCGCAGGCGCTGGCCGCCAAAGGTTTGTCAGCGCAAGACGTGGGCAATGCCCTGGCATTGCAGAACCAGATCATCCCGGTGGGCACCGCCAAACTCGGCCCCAACGAATACACGATTCTGCTCAACAACAGCCCCAAGGCGATTGATGAGCTGAACGACCTGCCGATCAAGACCGTCGACGGTGCAATTATCACCATCGGCCAGGTGGCCCACGTGCGTGACGGCTCACCACCGCAGACCAACATCGTGCGCGTCGACGGCCACCGCGCCGTGCTGATGCCGGCGCTGAAAAACGGCAGCATTTCTACCCTGTCGATCATCGACGGCATTCGCCAGATGCTGCCGCGCATCAACGAAACCCTGCCGCCGTCGCTGAAAACCTCGCTGCTGGGTGACGCGTCGGTGTTCGTGAAACAGTCGGTGGGCAGCGTGGCCCAGGAAGGCATCATCGCCGCCCTGCTGACCAGTGCGATGATCCTGCTGTTCCTCGGCAGCTGGCGTTCGACCCTGATCATTGCCGC
Organism: Pseudomonas sp. PWP3-1b2; assembly: GCF_049896045.1. Classification (NCBI taxonomy): domain Bacteria; kingdom Pseudomonadati; phylum Pseudomonadota; class Gammaproteobacteria; order Pseudomonadales; family Pseudomonadaceae; genus Pseudomonas; species Pseudomonas sp. PWP3-1b2. The sequence goes on along the minus strand of NZ_JAFCTN010000008.1, from coordinate 90,603 downwards.
CTCGATTCCCCTGGCCGTGCTCTCGGCCATCGCGCTGTTGGCCGCCACCGGGCAAACCCTCAACGTGATGACCCTCGGCGGGCTGGCGTTGGCGGTGGGGATTCTGGTGGACGACGCCACGGTGACCATCGAAAACATCAACTGGCACCTGGAACAAGGCAAGGCGGTGAAGACCGCGATCCTCGACGGCGCCGCGCAAATCGTCGGCCCGGCCTTCGTTTCGCTGCTGTGCATCTGCATCGTGTTCGTGCCGATGTTCCTGCTGCAAGGCATTGCCGGTTACCTGTTCCGGCCGATGGCCCTGGCGGTGATCTTTGCCATGGCCAGCTCGTTCATCCTCTCGCGCACCCTGGTGCCGACCCTGGCGATGTTCCTGCTCAAACCGCATACACCAGAGCAAGGCGCGGGGCATCACCCGGAAGATGAATTCATCAACCACCACGAAGGTGAGCAGCACAAGAAGCCACGCAACCGCGTGCTGCAATCGGTGCTGAATTTCCAGCAGGGTTTCGAGCGTCACTTCTCGAATATCCGCGACACCTACCACGGCCTGCTGGTGCTCGCGCTGGGCGCGCGCAAGCGTTTTATCGTCGGTTTCCTGGGTTGCGTGCTCTTGTCGTTCCTGCTGTTGCCAAGCCTGGGCCAGGACTTCTTCCCGGCCACCGACGCCGGCGCCCTCGCCCTTCACGTGCGCTTGCCACTGGGCACGCGCATTGAAGAAAGCGCCGCAGCGTTTGACCGCATTGAAGCGCGGATTCGCGAAGTGATTCCGGCGGCAGAGCTGGACACCATCGTCGATAACATCGGCATCCCGCTCAGCGGCATCGACATGGCCTACAGCAGCAGCGGCACCATTGGCCCGCAGGACGGCGACATTCAGGTCACCCTGAAAAAGCACCACGCGCCGACCGCCGATTACGTGAAAAAACTGCGTGAAGCCCTGCCGGAAAGCTTCCCCGGCAGCCACTTCGCCTTCCTGCCTGCCGACATCAGCAGCCAGATCCTCAACTTCGGCGCACCGGCCCCGCTGGACGTGAAAATCTCCGGGCGCAATGACGCAGAAAACCGCGCCTACGCCGTGGAGCTGGAACGTCGCCTGCAACACGTGCCGGGCATCGCCGACCTGCGTATCCAGCAGTCCACCGGGTACCCGTCGCTGCAAGTCAACGTTGACCGCATGCGCGCCAATGGCCTGGGCATTACCGAGCGCGACGTGACCAACAGCATGGTCGCCTCCCTCGCCGGCAGCTCCCAGGTGGCGCCGACCTTCTGGCTCAACCCGGCCAACGGCGTGTCGTATTCGATCGTTGCGGCCACTCCGCAATACCGCCTCGACAGTTTGCCGTCACTGGAAGCCTTGCCGGTCACCGGTGCCGACGGCCAGTCGCAGATCCTCGGCGGTTTGGCGACCATCTCGCGGGTGCAGAGCCCGGCGGTGGTGACCCACTACAACATCGAACCGACCCTGGACCTCTACGCCAACGTGCAAGGCCGCGACCTCGGCGGCGTAGCGCGCGACGTGCAGAAAGTGCTGGATGACACCGCCTCCATGCGCCCCAAAGGCGCGGTGATCAGCCTGCACGGGCAGATCGATGCGCTGCACGAAGCCTTCAGCGGTTTGAGCTTCGGCTTGCTCGGCGCCGTGGTGCTGATCTACCTGCTGATCGTGGTCAACTTTCAATCGTGGGCCGACCCGTTCGTGATCATCACCGCCTTGCCGGCAGCGCTCGCGGGCATCGTCTGGATGCTGTTCCTGAGTGGCACCTCGCTGTCGGTGCCGGCACTGACGGGGGCCATCCTCTGCATGGGCGTGGCCACTGCCAACTCGATCCTGGTGGTGAGCTTCTGCCGAGAGCGCCTCGCCGAACATGGCGACGCGTTGAAGGCGGCGATGGAAGCTGGCTACACACGCTTTCGCCCGGTGTGCATGACCGCCCTGGCGATGATCATCGGCATGTTGCCGCTGGCCATTTCCGAGGAGCAAAACGCCCCGCTGGGCCGCGCCGTCATCGGCGGTTTGATCTTCGCCACCGTCGCCACTTTGTTGTTTGTTCCCGTGGTCTTCAGCATGGTCCACGGTCGTCACCCTACTCGCGCAACTGCTGGAGAAACGCCACATGTCGTCTGATCACAAACCCTCGCGCAAGCGTCTGATGCTCATGGGTGTCGGCGGCCTGACACTGGCCGCCCTGTTGGTCGCCAACGGCCTGCACGCCCGCACGATGCACGAACAATCGGTCACCGCCTGGACGGAAACAGCCGCCATCCCGCAAGTGATGGTGTTCCAGCCCAAACAGAACGTGGCCGGCGACACCCTGCGCCTCCCTGCGCACCTGGAAGCCTGGAGCAAGGCACCGATTCACGCGCGGGTCAGCGGCTACCTGAAGGACTGGAAAGTCGACATCGGCACCCAGGTCAAAGCCGGGCAAGTGCTCGCCGAAATCGACAGCCCGGACCTCGACCAGCAAATGGCGCAAACCCACGCCCGCCTGATCCAGGAACAGGCCAACGCGCGCCTGGCGCAAACCACCGCCACGCGCTGGCAAAACCTGCTGGCAAGCCATTCGGTGTCGCGTCAGGAAGCCGATGAAAAAACCTCCAACGCCGCCGCAGCCAAGGCTAACGCCGAAGCTGCCGCTGCCGACTACGCGCGGCTGTCGGCGCTGGAAAGCTACAAGACCATCCGCGCGCCGTTCGCCGGCACCATCACCGCGCGCAACACCGACATCGGCCAGTTGATCAAGGCCGATACCGACAGCGACCCGGAGCTGTTCAACATCGCCGACACCCACCAGCTGCGCCTCTACGTACCGGTGCCGCAGAACTACGCGGCCGTTATCCACCCAGGCCTGGAGGCCGAGCTGACCGTGCCCGAGCACCCCGGCGAGCACTTCAAGGCGCGTTTGATTGGCGATTCCACCGCCATCGACCGGCGCTCCGGCACCTTGCTTGCGCAGTTCGTCGCCGACAACCCCAACGGCGAATTGCTGCCCGGCGATTACGCCGAAGCCACCCTGCCGATTCCGGCAGACACCCACGGCGTGAGCATCCCCGCCAGCGCGCTGATCTTCCGCGCCCAAGGCACTCAGGTTGCGGTGCTGGACGCGCAGAACCACGTGCACCTGCAAGACATTCACATCGGTCTCGACCTGGGCGAACGCCTGGTGATCGACCAAGGCCTGAAACCCGCCGACCGCGTGGTCGATAACCCGCCGGATGCGCTGCGCGAAGGTGACCCCGTGCAACTGGCTGAAGCCGGAGGTGCGCATGCGCCCAAGGCTTAAACCCCTCGCGGCGTTGATGCTGCTCGCGTTGCAAGGCTGCTCGATGGCGCCCACCTACAAGGTGCCGACGGTCAACCTGCCGGCGGGCTATCGCGAACAGACCCGCGATGGCCCGTGGCACAGCGCGCAACCGTCGGACCAGTTGGCGCCCGACTGGTGGAAGCTCTACAACGACTCGCGCCTGAATGACCTGCAACAGCAACTGCTCAAGGCCAACCCGGATTTGGCGGCGGCGCTGGCGCACTTCGATGCGTCCCAGGCGTATGCCAGCCAACTGCACGCCGGGTTGTTCCCGCAGATTACTGCCAGCGCACAGCCGTTACGCCAACGGCAATCGGATTCACGGCCGTTGCGCGGTGATACGCAGCCCTCCGTGTACAACAGCAACACGGCTGAGTTTTCGTTGAGTTACGACCTGGACCTGTGGGGCAAAATCCGCAATCAGGTGGCAGCTGGAGATGCCCAGGCGCAAGCGTCCGGGGATGATCTGGCGGTGGCGCGCTTGAGCCTACAGCACCAGTTGGCAACGTTGTATGTGCAGCTCAACGGGCTGGATGCGCAGAGCCGCATTCTCAACAGCTCGCTGGATGACTTCAGCCAGGCCCTGCAACTCACGCGCAGCCGGTATGAAGGCCAGATTGCTTCGGAACTGGACCTGACCCGCGCGCAAAATCAACTCGCCGAAGCCAAGGCGCAACTGGATGAAGTGCGCGCGCAACGCAACCTGACCGAGCACGCAATTGGCGAGTTGGTGGGTGTAGCGGCCAGCGATTTCTCCGTGCCGCCAAGCCAGCATTTGATCGCGCTGCCCGGCATTCCGTCGCAGTTGCCAAGTCACCTGCTGCAACGTCGACCCGACATCGCGGCGGCGGAACGGCGAGTGTTTGCCGCCAACGCAAACATCGGCGTGGCCAAGGCGGCGTGGTACCCGGACTTCAGTCTGACCGGCTTGATTGGCGGGCAAACGCAGGGCGTCGGCAATCTGCTGTCGGCCGGCAATCGGTATTGGGCGCTGGGGCCGTTAGTCAATCTGCCGATCTTCGATGGCGGCCGCTTGAGCGCCAATGAACGCCAGGCCAAAGCCGAGTTTGAAGAAGCGTCGGCGCAATACCGCAGCCATGTGCTCAAAGCCATCCGCGAAGTCGAAGACAACCTGGCGCAACTGCGCGACTTGCAGCAGGAAGCACAGGATGAACAAGCGGCGGCGGATGCGGCGCAACATACGCAGTCATTGGCGATGAACAGCTATCAGGCGGGGGCAGTGAGCTATCTGGATGTGGTGACCGCGCAGACAGCGGCGTTACAGGCGCAGAGGACACTGCAGGCGGTGCAGACGCGGCAGTTGCAGGCGAGTGTGGGGTTGGTCACGGCATTGGGTGGTGGTTGGGAACCGGGTGCCTGACCTGACGCCATCGCGGGCAAGCCCGCTCCCACATTTGATCGGGTTCACACCGTTCAATGTGGGAGCTGGCTTGCCTGCGATGGCGGCCTCTCAAGCGGCTAGTTTCCCACTGGCAATCGCCGCCGAAGCCGCCACCATCGCCCGCAACAACACCGCACACCCGGCAGCCAGGTCATCCGGCGCGGCATTCTCGATTTCGTTATGGCTGATGCCGCCTTCACAGGGTACGAAGATCATCCCCGCCGGGCCCAGCTCGGCGACGAAGATTGCGTCGTGCCCTGCCCCGCTGACGATGTCCATGTTCGACAGGCCCAACCCATTCGCCGCATCGCGCACGGCGTCCACGCAGCCTTTGTCGAAATACAGCGGCGGGAAGTCTGCCGTCGGTTCCATCTCAAAACTCAACCCGTGTTTGGCACAGGCGTTGTCGATGACGTTGCGCACCTCGGCAATCATCGAGTCCAGCCGCGCCGGTTCCAGATGGCGGAAATCCAGAGTCATGCGCACTTCGCCGGGAATGACATTGCGTGAGCCGGGATAGGCTTGCAGGCAACCAACTGTGCCACACGCATGGGGCTGATGACCGAGCGCCGCCGCATTCACGGCCGCCACAACCGCTGCCGCACCCACCAGGGCGTCCTTGCGCAGATGCATGGGCGTCGGCCCCGCATGCGCCTCGACACCGCGTAATTTCAAGTCAAACCACTTTTGCCCAAGGGCGCCCAACACCACACCGATGGTTTTTTTCTCGTCCTCAAGAATCGGGCCTTGTTCGATATGCGCTTCAAAGTAGGCGCCCACCTTGTGCCCACTCTCGGCCCGCGTGCCCGCGTAGCCAATGGCATTCAGCGCATCGCCCACCGAGACGCCGTCGGCGTCCACCTTGGCGAGTGTCTCCGCCAGTGTGAATTTCTCGGCAAACACCCCCGAGCCCATCATGCACGGCGGAAAGCGCGAGCCTTCTTCGTTGGTCCACACCACCACTTCCAGCGGCGCCTCGGTCTGGAGGTTGAGGTCATTGAGGGTGCGCAGCACTTCCACACCGGCCAACACGCCAAAGCAACCGTCAAATTTGCCGCCGGTGGGCTGGGTATCGATGTGGCTGCCGGTCATCACCGGTGGCAGGTCGGGATTGCGCCCAGGGCGGCGGGCGAAGATGTTGCCGATGCCGTCGATGGTGACGGTGCAACCGGCTTCTTCGCACCACTTCACAAACAGGTCACGCGCCTTGCGGTCGAGGTCGGTGAGGGCCAGGCGACACACGCCACCCTTGGGCGTGGCGCCGAGTTTGGCCAGGTCCATGAGTGACTGCCAGAGGCGGTCGCGGTTGATGTGCTGATCGGTGGATTGCAGAACGTCAAGGGCAGCGTTCATGGGGATCTCCTCAGGCTACATTTTTATAAAGTGCCCCAATCAAAGGGGGGCTGGCTTGTGTGGGAGCTGGCTTGCCTGCGATCCAGGCGACTCGGTGTTTCTGCCGAACCGAGGTGATGCTATCGCAGGCAAGCCAGCTCCCACATTGACCGGGTTTACAACGAAGTTTTAACGGCGATTGGGCGGGCGCCGCGCTTGGCATTCAGGCCGTAATACAACAACCCGCCCAACGCCGAACCGGTAAACCAGCCATAGCTGTAGAACCAGCTGAACGCATCACTGCCCAGGGACAGCAAGGTCAGCACCACCGGTACGCCGAAGGCGATAAACCCGCTCCAGTTCCACGCCGGGTACACGTCGTCGCGGTACAAACCGGCCAGGTCGAGTTGCTGTTTGCGGGTGACGAAGTAGTCCACCACCATGATCCCGGCGATCGGCCCCAGCAGGCTTGAGTAGCCCAGCAACCAATTGGAATAGACGGTTTCCAGGCTCACATCGGAAACGATCAGCCCGAGTTTTTTCAGCAGTTCATGGCCCATCAGCACCAACCCCACCACGCCGGTGAGAATCACCGCGGTGGTGCGGTTGATCAACTTGGGCGCGATGTTCTGGAAGTCGTTGGTCGGCGAAACAATGTTTGCTGCGGTGTTGGTGGACAAGGTGGCGATGATGATCAGCGCCATGGCGATGGCCACCCATACCGGGCTCTGGATATGCCCGATCAGGGTGACCGGGTCGGAGACGCTGACGCCCACCAGTTTCACCGACGCGGCGGTCATGATCACGCCGAGTGCAGCGAACAGGAACATGGTCAGCGGCAGGCCGAAAATCTGCCCGAGTATCTGGTCTTTCTGGCTTTTGGCGTAGCGACTGAAGTCCGGAATATTCAGCGACAAGGTGGCCCAGAAACCCACCATCGCGGTCAGGCCGGCCATGAAATAACCGGTCAGGCTCGCGCCTTCGGGGCGTTTGGGTGGGATCGCCATCAACTCGCTGATCGACACGTTGGGCATCGCCCACACCAGCAAGCCGATGCCGACGGCCACCAGCAATGGCGCCGAGAGGGTTTCCAGGCGCTTGATCGACTCGGCGCCACGCAGTACCACCCACAAGTTCAGGCACCAGAAAATCATGAAGCCGATCACTTCACCGGTGCCGCCGAGGGATTTCCACCCGTCGAAAATCGAGCCAAGGAACAGGTGAATCGCCAGCCCGCCAAACATCGTTTGGATACCGAACCAGCCGCAGGCCACCAGCGCCCGAATCAAACACGGCACATTGGAACCGAGGATGCCGAACGAGGAGCGCAGCAACACCGGAAACGGTATGCCGTACTTGGTGCCGGGGAACGCGTTGAGGGTCAGCGGAATCAGCACGACGATGTTGGCGAGCAGGATCGCCATCAGCGCCTCGCCCACCGACAGCCCGAAGTACGCGGTAAGCACGCCGCCCAAAGTGTAGGTGGGCACGCAGATCGACATGCCGATCCACAACGCGGTGATGTGCCATTTGTTCCAGGTTCGTTCGTGCACCCTGGTCGGTGCCATGTCGTGGTTGTAGCGAGGGCTGTCGAGGACGTCGGGGCCGGCGTCGAGTTCGTACAGGCCGTTGCGCTCAATGACTTGCGATCTGTTCTGTTGCATGGCCGCTCCACGGTTTTTTCGAATTATTGTTGCTCATCCAGCACGATGCGCTGGATGGCCGGAGTACCTCGTAAACAACATAACATCACGGGCCCGGCCAGCCGCCACTGCACTCAATAACCGTGCCGACAACCTGGCTTGAACCCTCACCGCTTAACTAAGGTGCTGATGTTAATCAGCTTTCCGATTACGCCTGCGGTACTTGCCACGTTAATCAGGCTAATTAACGTGGAAGTTATACGAACCGTCAGGACTCAATCTGGTGCAACACAATTATTTTTATTTCCCGCCCCCGTCAAGAGGCACGTCTCAAGCGTCTGATTTGCAATAAGAAATGTTGCTCAGTTTAGAAACCTGTCAAGTGCGTCAAAATGGTGAGGCGCCGCTACATTTTGGGGATTTACAATAATTATCTTTATTTATCAGTAACTTAATCACGCCATAAGCTTATAAAAAATCTGCTTGCTCAATCTAAAAACTCGGGCTAGTTTCTATTCCTGTCACCGATGACAGGTTTTAATCCATCATCGGCAAGAGGCATTACAACACTTAGAACTGGCACAAGCCGGTCAAGCCTGTGAGGAATTCGACATGTCGCTGTTGATCCGTGGCGCCACCGTTATTACCCATGATGAAAGTTACCGCGCCGATGTTTTATGCGCAGGCGGTCTAATTCGCGCTATTGGCACGAATCTGGATGTTCCCGCCGGCACACAACTACTCGACGGCAGTGACCAATACTTGATGCCCGGCGGCATCGACCCCCACACCCACATGCAACTGCCCTTCATGGGCACCGTGGCCAGTGATGACTTTTTCAGCGGCACGGCGGCAGGTTTGGCGGGGGGCACCACCTCGATCATCGACTTTGTGATTCCCAACCCGCAGCAGTCCTTGATGGAAGCGTTTCACCAGTGGCGCGGCTGGGCGGAAAAATCCGCATCCGACTACGGTTTTCACGTGGCGATCACCTGGTGGAGCGAGCAGGTACGCGAGGAAATGGCCGAGCTGGTCAGCCATCACGGCATCAACAGCTTCAAGCATTTCATGGCCTACAAGAACGCGATCATGGCAGCGGATGACACGCTGGTCGCCAGTTTTGAACGCTGCCTTGAGTTGGGCGCGGTGCCCACAGTGCACGCGGAGAACGGCGAGCTGGTGTATCACCTGCAACGCAAGTTGATGGCCCAGGGCATTACCGGGCCGGAGGCGCACCCGCTGTCGCGGCCTTCCCAGGTGGAAGGCGAAGCCGCCAGCCGCGCGATCCGGATCGCCGAGACCATTGGTACGCCGCTGTACCTGGTCCACGTGTCGACCAGGGAAGCCCTCGACGAAATTACCTACGCCCGGTCCAAGGGCCAGCCGGTATACGGCGAAGTGCTTGCCGGCCACCTGTTGCTGGATGACAGCGTATACCGACACCCCGACTGGCAAACCGCTGCCGGCTACGTCATGAGCCCGCCCTTCCGCCCGCGCGGGCACCAGGAAGCGCTGTGGCATGGCCTGCAATCGGGCAACCTGCACACCACCGCCACGGATCACTGCTGCTTCTGCGCCGAACAAAAAGCCGCTGGGCGTGACGACTTCAGCAAGATCCCCAACGGCACCGCCGGTATCGAGGACCGCATGGCGCTGCTGTGGGATGAAGGCGTGAATACCGGGCGCCTGTCGATGCAGGAATTCGTCGCGCTGACCTCCACCAACACCGCGAAGATCTTCAATATTTACCCACGCAAAGGCGCGATTCGCGTGGGCGCGGATGCCGACCTGGTGCTGTGGGACCCCGAGGGTACACGGACCATTTCCGCCAAGACCCACCATCAAAACGTCGACTTCAATATCTTCGAAGGCAAGACCGTACGCGGCGTGCCGAGCCACACCATCAGCCAGGGCAAAGTGGTTTGGGCGGACGGCGACCTGCGCGCCGAGCGCGGTGCCGGGCGGTACGTGGAGCGGCCGGCGTATCCAGCGGTGTTTGAGCAGTTGAGCAAGCGGGCGGAGCATTCCAGGCCTACTGCTGTGAAACGCTGATACCGCTATCGCGGGCAAGCCCGGCTCCCACACTTGATCGGATTCACACAGTTCAAATGTGGGAGCTGGCTAGCCTGCGATGAGGCCCGAACAGACCACACAAAAACCAGTGCCCATCAGAGGCAGCACCTCAACCACCGTGAGGCCAACACCGTGATCCAGACCCTGACCCACCTCCCCCATCCCACCGAGGACGGGGCCACGCTCGCCAGCCATTTCACCGACCTGGCGCCGCCCCTCAACGCTCGCCAGGCCCAACTGGAAGCCTCGCGCTGCCTGTATTGCTACGACGCGCCGTGCGTGAACGCGTGCCCCAGCGAAATCGACATCCCCTCGTTTATTCGCAACATTCACACCGACAACGTACAAGGCGCCGCGCAGAAAATCCTCTCGGCCAACATCCTCGGCGGCAGCTGTGCTCGGGTCTGCCCCACCGAGATCCTGTGCCAGCAAGCGTGCGTGCGCAATAACAGCGAAGAATGCGCCCCGGTGCTGATCGGCCTGTTGCAACGCTACGCCATCGACAACGCCCACTTCAGCGAACACCCTTTCCAGCGCGCCGCGCCTACCGGCAAGCGCATCGCCGTGGTCGGCGCTGGCCCAGCCGGGTTGGCCTGCGCGCACCGCAGCGCGCTGCATGGCCACGACGTGGTGATTTTTGAAGCGCGGGAAAAAGCCGGCGGCCTGAATGAATACGGGATCGCCAAGTACAAACTGGTCGACGACTTTGCCCAGAAGGAACTGGATTTCCTCCTGCAAATCGGCGGCATCGATATACGTCACGGCCAACGCCTGGGCGACAACCTGACCCTGAGCGAACTGCACCAGCAATTCGATGCCGTGTTCCTCGGCCTGGGCCTTGCCGCCAGCAAACAGCTCGGCCTGCCCCACGAAGACGCCCCCGGTTTGCTCGCCGCCACCGACTACATCCGCGAACTGCGCCAGGCCGATGACCTGACCCAACTGCCTCTGGCCGACCGCTGCATCGTGCTCGGCGCGGGCAATACCGCCATCGACATGGCCGTGCAAATGGCTCGCCTCGGCGCGCGCGACGTGAACCTCGTCTACCGCCGTGGCTTGGCGGACATGGGCGCCACTCACCATGAACAGGATATTGCCAAGGCCAATCAGGTGCGCCTGCTGACTTGGGCCCAGCCCGAAGAGGTCTTGCTCGACGACAAAGGCCACGTACGCGGCATGCGCTTCTTGCGCACGCGCATGGAAAACGGCCGTCTGCACCCCACCGGTGAAACCTTCGAACTCGCCGCCGATGCCATTTTCAAGGCCATCGGGCAAGGCTTCGATAACGAGGCGTTACACGACCCGTTGGCCCAGCAACTGCACCGCGTGGGCGAGCGGATTTTCGTCGATGAGCAACTGCGCACCAGCATTCCCGGCGTGTATGCCGGCGGCGATTGCGTCAGCCTCGGCCAGGACCTCACCGTGCAAGCGGTGCAACACGGCAAGCTCGCCGCTGAGGCCATGCACGCCCAACTCATGCTGAATGTGGAGGCCGCGTAATGGCCGATCTCTCGATTGTATTTGCCGGTATCAAAGCCCCCAACCCGTTCTGGCTGGCTTCCGCGCCGCCCACCGACAAGGCCTACAACGTGGTCCGCGCCTTTGAAGCAGGCTGGGGCGGTGTGGTGTGGAAAACCCTGGGAGAAGACCCGGCGGCGGTCAATGTGTCATCGCGCTACTCGGCCCATTACGGCGCCAACCGTGAAGTGCTGGGTATCAACAACATCGAGTTGATCACCGACCGTTCCCTGGAGATCAACCTGCGGGAAATCACCCAGGTGAAAAAGGACTGGCCGGACCGCGCACTGATCGTGTCGCTGATGGTGCCGTGCGTTGAAGAATCCTGGAAAAACATCCTGCCGCTGGTGGAAGCCACGGGCTGCGATGGCATCGAGCTGAACTTCGGCTGCCCCCACGGCATGCCCGAGCGTGGCATGGGCGCGGCGGTCGGTCAGGTGCCGGAATACGTGGAACAGGTGACGCGCTGGTGCAAGACGTACAGCTCGCTGCCGGTGATCGTCAAGCTCACGCCCAACATCACCGACATCCGCGTGGCCGCGCGTGCGGCCTATCGCGGTGGCGCAGACGCGGTGTCGCTGATCAACACCATCAACTCCATCACCAGCGTGGACCTGGAGCGCATGGTCGCCCTGCCGATGGTCGGCACGCAAAGCACCCACGGCGGCTATTGTGGCTCGGCGGTCAAACCGATTGCGCTGAACATGGTCGCCGAGATCGCCCGCGACCCACAGACTCAAGGGCTGCCGATCTGCGGGATTGGCGGCATCGGCAACTGGCGGGATGCGGCGGAATTCGTCGCGTTGGGCTGCGGCGCGGTGCAAGTGTGCACGGCGGCCATGTTGCACGGGTTTCGAATTGTGGAGGAGATGAAGGACGGCCTGTCGCGCTGGATGGACAGCCAGGGCTACACAAGCCTGCAGGAATTTTCCGGGCGGGCGGTGGGCAATACCACAGACTGGAAGTACCTGGACATCAACTATCAGGTAATCGCCAAGATCGATCAGCAAGCGTGCATTGGTTGTGGGCGTTGCCATATTGCCTGTGAGGACACGTCGCACCAGGCGATTGCGAGTGTGAAACAGCCAGACGGGACGCACGTTTACGAAGTGATTGATGATGAGTGTGTGGGGTGCAATTTATGCCAGATCACCTGCCCGGTGGCGGATTGCATTGAGATGGTGCCGGTGGACACGGGCAAGCCGTTTTTGAACTGGACACAGGATCCGAGGAATCCTTATCGGGAGGCTGTGTAGCCTTCCAGATTGCAATCGCTGGCAAGCCAGCTCCCACAGTTGATTTGTGAACACATTCAACTGTGGGAGCTGGCTTGCCTGCGATGAGGCCATAAGCCCCACCAAAAAATCAGGGCTCCAACCCAATCCCGCGCAAAATCACCCCCGTCACCGTTTGAATCGCCTTCTCGAACTGCATGTCCGACAACGGCTGGTGATCATTCAAAATCTTCACTTGGTGATCAAAGTCGGCGTAGTGCTGGGTCGACGCCCAAATCATGTACAGCAGGCTCGACGCTTCCACCGGCAGGATGCGTTTGTCCTCCACCCACTGGCGAATTTTCGCTTCCTTCATCTTGGCCCAGTCGTACAGGCTTGCATCCAGCGCCTCACCGAGCGTCGGCGCGCCGTGGATGATTTCATTCGCCCACACCTTGGACCCATACGGCCGCGTGCGCGAGCGCTGCATCTTGGCGCGGATGTAGCTGCTCAGCACCACACGCGGGTCATCGAAGGTTTCGAAGCTCAGGGCATCCTGCTTCCACACCTCCAGCAGGTCGAACAGCACCGCGCTGTACAGCTCGCTTTTGGTGGTGAAGTAGTAATGCAGGTTGGAGCGCGGCAGTTGCACTTCTTCAGCGATGTCGGCCATGGCGGTGCTGCCATAGCCCTTTTCAGCGAAGACTTTCTCCGCCGCCAGCAGGATTTTCTCGACGTTGGTGCGACGAATTCCGATCTTGTGATTGCCCATGAGGGCTCCCTGACAACAACTTGGGTAAGAGACTACCATCGGCTCCAGATCGCGGCGACAGGCCATAATGAAACTTCCTGCGCGAACCTTCCCCACGCAAATCGGATTGGTTAGGATCGCGCGATCACCGTTGGAGGGCGAAGGCCAAACCTTTGCCGTGCTGCACGAGACGCTACCACTCCCTAACCTGAAGGTATTGAACCATGCGGATCAAGAACACCCTGACCACCGTCGCCCTGCTCGCGTCCCTGTTCGGCGCTTCGGCGGCGTTTGCCCATGCTCATCTCAAAAGTTCGACGCCTGCGGCTGACAGCACCGTGGCTGCGCCCGCCGACTTGCGCCTGACCTTCAGCGAGGGCGTCGAGGCCACTTTCACCAAGGTCTCCCTGAGCAAGGACGGCACCGAAATCGCAATCAAGGGCCTGGAAACCCCGGACGCCGACAAAAAGGTGTTGGTCGTCACCCCCGCCGCGCCACTGGCCGCCGGTAACTATAAGGTGGTGTGGAACGCGGTGTCGGTCGACACTCACAAGAGCAACGGTGAATACAGCTTCAAGGTCGGCCAATAACCCATGGCGACCCTGCTGGTGCTGTGCCGCTTCCTGCATTTCATCGTCGTGCTGCTGATGTTCGGGGCCTGCGTGTTCAGGCCCCTGCTGCTCGGCGCTGAAGTGCAACCGGCGCTGGACCGGCTCCTGCTGCGCGTCACTCGCGGCCTGGCCTGGGTTGGGCTGGGTTCCGGCGTGGCGTGGTTGCTGTTGATCACCGCCAGCATGGCAGGCAGTTGGGATGCGGCGCTGCAACCGGCCACCGTGCAGTTGGTACTGGGCAAAACCTTTTTTGGGCACGTGTGGGTCTGGCACCTGGTGCTGAACCTGTTGTTGGTGATCGCACTGATCAAACCCTGGCCGGCCCTGCGTCTGCCATTGATCGCAATGTTGCTGGCCACACTCGCGCCGGTGGGGCATGGCGCCATGCTCAACGGGTTGAGCGGGCAACTGCTGATCCTCAATCAAGTGGTGCATCTGGTCTGCGTCGGCGCCTGGCTGGGCGGGTTGTTGTTGCTGGTGTTGATCCTGCGCGAGCCCGCAAGGTATGCGCTGGAGCCGGTGTTGCGGCGTTTCAGTGGCGTCGGTTATGGGCTGGTGGTTGGGTTATTGGTAACCGGGTTGATCAATGTGCGCGTACTCACCGGGCAGCTGTGGCCCACGCCGTTGTTTGACGGTTTTGCGTTGATCCTGCTGATCAAGGTGATGCTGGTGCTGGGCATGTTGGCGTTGGCACTGCTTAACCGGTTGCGGATTGATCACTGCGAAGAGCGCCGTGGCAGTTTGAAGGCCAGCGTGATGCTGGAATGGTTACTCGGTGTTTGCGCAGTGGCGGCTGTTTCCTTGCTTGGCACCCTGCCACCGATGCTCATGGCCAATTAAACCCCTCCGTTTAAACACGCTCAACTGTGGGAGCTGGCTTGCCTGCGATGACGGTGAATCAAGTACTGACAGGCTGACTGACCCACCGCCATCGCAGGCAAGCCAGCTCCCACATTGAGCGTGCCTGCTTTTGAATGATGACGAGCAAGTCATCGTATAACTTCTGCTTGACACCCCGCCAAAACCCCGCAAATATCCCCTCAATGTTGTACGACGACGTACGACAAATAATAAAAACAACAAACGAAAGGGAGCTTCACTGTGAGTCAATTCGCCCGCAATTCCTCCTCGCGTCTGGGTCTTATCGGCCTCGGCAGCCTGGCGTTCACCCTTCCCCTCAGCGCCCAGGCCGACGGTTTTGTCGAAGACGCCACCGCCACGCTCAACCTGCGCAACGCCTACTTCAACCGCAACTTCACCAACCCGACCTTTGCCCAGGGCAAGGCTGAAGAGTGGACGCAAAACTTCATCCTTGATGCCAAGTCCGGTTTCACTCAGGGCACCGTGGGTTTCGGGCTGGATGTGCTGGGGCTGTATTCGCAAAAGCTGGATGGCGGCAAAGGCACCGGTGGCACGCAGTTACTGCCTATCCACAGCGACGGCCGCCCTGCCGACAATTTCGGCCGTTTGGGCGTGGCGCTGAAAACCAGGCTGTCGAAGACCGAGTTGAAGGTCGGCGAGTGGATGCCGGTGCTGCCGATCCTGCGCTCCGACGACGGTCGCTCGCTGCCACAGACCTTCCGTGGCGGCCAGGTGACCTCGAAGGAACTCGACGGCTTAACCCTCTACGGCGGCCAGTTCCGTGGCAACAGCCCACGCAACGACGCGAGCATGGAAGACATGTTCATGAACGGCAAAGCCGCGTTCACCTCCAACCGTTTCAACTTCGGCGGCGGCGAATACACCTTCAATGACAAACGCACCCAAGTGGGCGTGTGGTACGCCGAGTTGAGCGACATCTACCAGCAACAGTATTTCAACCTGACCCACAGCCAACCCGTCGGTGACTGGACCCTGGGCGCCAACCTCGGCTACTTCACCGGCAAGGAAGACGGCAGCGCACTGGCCGGCGACCTCGACAACAAGACCGCCTTCGCCCTGCTCTCGGCCAAATACAAGGGCAACGCTTTCTACGTGGGCCTGCAAAAGCTGACCGGCGACAGCGTGTGGATGAGGGTCAACGGCACCAGCGGCGGCACCCTGGCCAACGACAGTTACAACGCCAGCTACGACAACGCCAGGGAAAAATCCTGGCAGGTGCGGCATGACTTCAACTTCGTGGTGCTGGGTATTCCGGGGCTGACCATGATGAACCGCTATATCAGCGGCAATAACGTGCACACCGGTGCGATTACCGACGGCAAGGAATGGGGCCGCGAGTCGGAATTGGCCTACACCGTGCAGAGCGGCGCGCTGAAGGATTTGAACGTGCGGTGGCGCAACGCGACCATCCGTCGAGATTTCAGCAATAACGAATTTGACGAGAACCGGATCTTTGTCAGCTACCCGATTTCGTTGTTGTAACCCGACCATTGTGGGAGCTGGCTGCCCGGGGTCCAGCTTATGGGGGAACTGGCTTGTGGGAGGCTTGTGTGGGAGCTGGCTTGCCTGCGATGCAAGCACCTCGGTATGCCAGTCACACTGCGGTGATGCCATCGCAGGCAAGCCAGCTCCCACACCAGCCAGCTCCCACAATTGATCTCATTCGTCTGAAGTAGCGTTGACAACCTGGGGAATCAATAACGATACTTCGAACAAGTCATACGACAACTTACAACAACAATGGAACCCTCATGACCACCACCACCGCCACGCCTGTTCCATTCACTCGCCTGCTGCTCACCGGTGCCGCCGGCGGCCTGGGCAAAGTCTTGCGTGAACGCCTGCGCCCTTACGCCCAGGTGTTGCGCCTGTCGGACATCGCCAACATGGCGCCAGCTGTCGATGAATCCGAAGAAGTGCAGGTCTGCGACCTCGCCGATAAGCAAGCCGTGCACCACCTGGTAGAAGGCGTCGACGCCATCCTGCATTTCGGCGGCGTGTCGGTTGAGCGCTCTTTCGAAGAAGTGCTCGGCGCCAATATCAGTGGCACCTTCCATATCTACGAAGCCGCGCGCCGTCATGGCGTGAAGCGCGTGATCTTCGCCAGTTCCAACCATGTCATCGGCTTCTACAAACAGGGCGAAATCATCGACGCCCACTCCCCGCGCCGCCCGGACAGCTACTACGGCCTGTCCAAATCCTACGGCGAAGACATGGCCAGTTTCTACTTCGACCGCTACGGCATCGAGACCGTGAGTATCCGCATCGGCTCCTCGTTCCCGGAACCGCAAAACCGCCGGATGATGCACACCTGGTTGAGCTTCGATGACCTGACCCAACTGCTCGAACGCGCGCTGTACACCCCGAACGTCGGCCACACCGTGGTCTACGGCATGTCGGATAACCTCGATACCTGGTGGGACAACCGCTACGCCGCGCACCTGGGTTTCGTGCCCAAAGACAGCTCCGAAGTGTTCCGCGCTCAAGTCGAAACCCAGCCACCTGTGGCCGCCGATGACCCGGCCAAGGTCTACCAGGGCGGCGCGTTCTGCGCAGCGGGCCCGTTCGGTGACTGAGCGCCCATCAACCCAAGGGAATGAGTTGCCATGACCGCAGAATTGATCGTTGACGCCCGCAATGCCGTGGGCGAGTGCCCGGTGTGGGTGCCCGAGGAAAACGCACTGTATTGGGTGGATATCCCTAACGGCGGCCTGCAACGCTGGAGCGCCGCCAGCGGGCATATCGCCGCCTGGAAAGCCCCGCAGATGCTCGCCTGCATTGCCCGCACCGACGCGGGCAACTGGGTCGCCGGCATGGAAAGCGGTTTTTTCCAGCTCACCCCGCACAACGACGGCAGCCTCGACACCACGCCGCTGGCCGGTGTCGAGCACCCCCGTGCGGACATGCGCTTGAACGATGGTCGCTGCGATCGCCGGGGCCGTTTCTGGGCTGGCAGCATGGTCTTGAACATGGGCTTGAACGCGGCCGAGGGCACGCTTTACCGCTACGCCTCAGGGTCGGCACCTCACGCAGCACTGGGTGGTTTTATCACCCTCAACGGCCTGGCCTTCAGCCCTGACGGCCGCACAATGTACGCCTCGGATTCGCACCCGCTGGTGCAGCAGATCTGGGCCTTCGATTACGACATCGACACCGGCACACCGACCCGTCGCCGCGTGTTTGTAGACATGCACAACTTCCTCGGCCGCCCCGACGGCGCGGCGGTGGACGCCGACGGCTGCTACTGGATCTGCGCCAACGACGCCGGCTTGATCCACCGCTTCACCCCCGACGGGCGCCTCGACCGCTCCCTCACCGTACCGGTAAAAAAACCCACCATGTGCGCCTTTGGCGGCAGTCGCCTGGACACCCTGTTTGTCACCTCGATTCGCGATGACAACAGCGCACAGTCGCTGTCCGGCGGCGTATTCGCCCTCAACCCCGGCGTACAAGGAATGGCCGAACCCCGCTTCACCCTTTAGCTGCATCGCTGTGCCTTGAATACAACAATAAAAATACAGGAGAGACACCCCATGGACTTCAAACGCACCTTGCTGGCCGCTGCATGCTTTACCCTCTGCGGCGCCGCTCACGCGCTGGAAATCAAATTTGCCGACATCCACCCCGCCGGCTACCCCACCGTCGTCGCTGAAGAAAACATGGGCAAGGCCCTGACCAAGGAAAGCAATGGTGAGCTGACCTTCAAGTATTTCCCGGGAGGTGTGCTCGGGTCAGAGAAAGAAGTCGTTGAGCAGGCTCAGGTCGGCGCGATCCAGATGACCCGCGTCAGCCTCGGCATCGTCGGCCCGGTGGTGCCGGACGTAAACGTGTTCAATTTGCCGTTCGTGTTCCGTGACCAGGCGCACATGCGCAAAGTCATCGACGGCGAGATTGGCGATGAGATCCTCGCCAAAATCACTAACTCCGAGTTCGGCCTGGTCGCGCTGGGCTGGATGGACGGCGGCACGCGCAACCTCTATACCAAAAAACCGGTACGCAAAATCGAAGACCTCAAGGGCATGAAGATTCGCGTGCAAGGCAACCCGCTGTTCATTGAAGCCTTCAATGAAATGGGCGCCAACGGCATCGCGATGGACACCGGCGAGATCTTCAGCGCCCTGCAAACCGGCGTGATCGACGGCGCGGAAAACAACCCGCCCACCCTGCTTGAACACAACCACTTCCAGAACGCCAAGTTCTACACCCTCACCGAACACCTGATTCTGCCCGAGCCCATCGTGATGTCGAAAATCACTTGGAACAAGCTCACCCCTGCGCAGCAAGTCATGGTGAAAAACGCCGCCAAGGCGGCCCAGGCTGACGAGCGCGTGCTGTGGGACGCCAAGTCCGCCAGCAGTGAAACCAAGCTGAAGGCGGCGGGCGTCGAGTTCATCACCGTCGACAAAAAACCCTTCTATGACGCGACGGCGCCCGTTCGCGCGAAATACGGTGCGGCCTACGCCGACATCATCAAGCGCATCGACGCCGTCGAGTAATCACCCTTCCCTCCAGTAAGGCCCGGCGCGGTCGGCATCGACGCGCCGGGTTACGGTGAACGCCATGAAGAATTTAGTGTTGCGCATCAACGACCGCATCTACATGACCTGCATCTGGGTCGCCGGCCTTTCAGTTTTGGGGGTCGCGCTGATCATCCCCTGGGGCATCTTCGCCCGCTACATCCTCGGCACCGGCTCCAGCTGGCCGGAGCCCACTGCCATCCTGTTGATGCTGGTGTTCACCTTTATCGGCGCAGCGGCCAGTTACCGTGCCGGGGCGCACATGTCGGTGGCGATGATCACCGACCGCCTGCCCGACCAACAGCGGCGTATCGTCGGGATTTTTTCCCAATTGCTGATGGCAACCATCTGCCTGTTCATGACGATTTGGGGCAGCAAGCTGTGCCTGTCGACCTGGAACCAGTTCATGAGCGCCATCCCCACCCTGCGCGTAGGCATCACCTATATGCCGATCCCGGTTGGCGGCTTGCTGACGCTGATCTTCGTGGTGGAAAAACTCTTGCTGGGAGACCAGAGCAACCGGCGCGTGGTGCGCTTCGATCTGGTAGAAGAAAGCGAAGGGGCTGCCTGATATGGACGCATTGATTCTGTTGGGCAGCTTTATCGCCTTGATCCTGATCGGCATGCCGGTGGCGTATGCACTCGGGTTATCGGCGCTGATTGGCGCGTGGTGGATCGACATTCCATTCCAGGCCTTGATGATTCAGGTCGCGGGCGGCGTGAACAAGTTTTCGTTGATGGCGATTCCGTTCTTCGTACTGGCCGGGGCGATCATGGCCGAGGGCGGCATGTCGCGGCGGTTGGTGGCGTTTGCCGGAGTGCTGGTGGGTTTTGTACGCGGCGGCTTGTCGTTGGTCAACATCATGGCCTCGACGTTTTTCGGGGCGATTTCCGGCTCATCGGTGGCCGACACCGCTTCGGTGGGCTCGGTGCTGATCCCGGAAATGGAACGCCGCGGCTATCCCCGCGAATTCGCCACGGCCGTGACGATCAGCGGCTCGGTGCAGGCACTGCTGACCCCGCCCAGCCATAACTCGGTGCTCTACTCACTGGCGGCCGGCGGCACGGTGTCCATCGCCTCGCTGTTCATGGCCGGCGTGGTGCCGGGCTTGCTGATGAGCGCGTGCCTGATGGTGCTGTGCCTGATCTTCGCCAAGAAGCGCGACTACCCCAAAGGCGAAGTCATCCCGCTCAAGCAAGCGCTGAAAATCTGCGCCGACGCGTTGTGGGGCCTGATGGCCATGGTGATCATCCTCGGCGGCATTCTCTCGGGTATTTTCACCGCCACCGAATCCGCCGCGATTGCCGTGCTGTGGGCGTTTTTCGTGACCATGTTCATCTACCGCGACTACAAATGGAGCGAGCTGCCCAAGCTGATGCACCGCACGGTGCGCACCATTTCCATCGTAATGATCCTGATCGCCTTCGCCGCCAGCTTCGGCTACATCATGACGCTGATGCAGATCCCGGCGAAGATCACCACGATGTTCCTGACCCTGTCGGACAACCGTTACGTGATCCTGATGTGCATCAACGCCATGCTGCTGTTGCTCGGCACGGTGATGGACATGGCGCCGCTGATTTTGATCCTCACGCCGATTCTGCTGCCCGTGGTGCTGGGCATCGGCGTGGACCCGGTGCATTTTGGCATGATCATGCTGGTGAACCTGGGGATTGGCCTGATTACCCCGCCGGTGGGCGCCGTGTTGTTTGTGGGCGCAGCGGTGGGCAAGGTCAGCATCGAGAAAACCGTGAAGGCATTGCTGCCGTTTTACGCGGTGTTGTTTCTGGTGCTGATGGCGGTGACCTACATTCCCGCACTGTCGCTGTGGCTGCCGGGCGTGGTGCTTTAAACACAATTATCAAGAACAAACGAGATCAACTGTGGGAGCTGGCTTGCCTGCGATGGCGGTGTATCAGTCACACGTGCATCAGCTGATAGATAGCCATCGCAGGCAAGCCAGCTCCCACATTAAACCTCTGTGTTTGCTCCACTTCACACGGCGGGACACCATGCCTTCTGAATTCATCGAACTCAATGATCAACTCACGCGCCTCACCCTGGCTCCAGCCGTGGGCGGCAGCATCGTCAACTGGACGGTCATCGCCACCGGCCAGCCGCTGTTACGCCACAGCGACGAGCACGCCGTGAACACCGGCTTGCCGGGCAAACTCGGCTGTTATCCGCTGGCGCCCTGGTCCAACCGGATTGCCGAAGGCGGTTTCGACAACCCTGACGGTTGGCTGGCACTGGCGCCGAACAGCCTTACAGACCCGCTGCCCATTCATGGTTCGGCGTGGCAACAGGCGTGGCAGGTGGTCAGCCAGGCGGCGGACGAGGTGGTACTGGCGGTGGAGTGTGAGACGCCGTTTGCCTATCGCGCCGAACAGCGGTTTCGGTTGAGCAATGGCCAGTTGAGTATTGCCTTGTGCGTGACTCATCTGGCTGAACACCCGGCGTGGCATGGAGTGGGATTGCATCCGTATTTGCCGCGTCGGCCAGGTACACGGCTGCAGGCGAAAGCCGCGCAGGTGTGGATGAGTGATGCGTCGAAGCTGCCGACGGGCCTGGCGCCGCTGCCGATGGAATGGGACTTCCAGCAACTCAAAGGCCTGCCGGAGGGGTTGGTGGACAACGGGTTTTGCCAGTGGGACGGGCATTGCCGAATTGAACAGCCGGAGCTGGGGTATGCGCTGGAGTGTCAGGCCAGCGGTGCCGATTACTTTCTGTTGTACTGCCCGCCAGGGTTGGGGTTCTTTTGTATTGAACCGGTGAGTCATCCGGTGAATGCCCACCACTTGCCGGGAAGACCCGGCCTGAAGCTGTTGAAGCAAGGCCAGTCGACTCAGCTGGAGTTCAGCCTGAAATACAGGCCAACTGTGGGAGCGGGCTTGCCTGCGATGGCGGTACATCCGTAAAAGATGCATCAACTGACAGCTTGCTATCGCAGGCAAGCCAGCTCCCACATTGACCGGGTCTATTCAGGGAGGGCTGTTTTTGAGGCGCCCGGCGGTGTCGATGCTTACCACCACCGACAACCCCGGACGCAGCCGCTCGCTCTCGGCCTGGTCCGGGTCCACCGTGATCCTCACCGGCACGCGCTGGGCAATCTTCACAAAGTTGCCCGTGGCGTTGTCCGCCTGCAACAGGCTGAACTCCGAGCCGGTCGCCGGGGATATATGCTGCACCGTGCCATGAAATTTTCGGTGGTTCAGTGCATCAACGGTAAAGGTCACCGGTTGGCCGACCTGCACATTGTCCATCTGGGTTTCTTTCATGTTCGCGATCACCCACAGCTGATGCGGCACCAGCGCCATCAACTGCGCGCCGGAATTGACGTAAGCGCCGAGGCGCACGCCAATCTGGCCCAGCTGCCCGTCACGCGGCGCGGTGATGCGGGTGTTGGAGAGGTCAATGCGCGCCAACTCAACGGCCGCATCGGCGCTTGCGACGGAAGCTTCCAGTGAACCGCGATTGACGATCACCGTTTGCAGGTCCTGCCGTGCGATGTCCAGATTGGCTTGAGCCTGGGCAACCGCCGCGATCGTCTGCGCGTTGGCGGCGCGGGTCACGTCCAGCTCGCGCCTGGACACCGAACCGTCGCTGATCAGTTCTTCATTGCGACGCAAATCTGCGGTGCTCTTGCGTGCCTGAGCCTCGCTGTCCGCCAACGCCGCCTGACGCAACTTGATGGTGGCTTCGGCACTGTTGCGCTGCTGCACCACATTGGCCAACCCGGCCTTCTGCACGGCCAATTGCGCCAGCGCCTGATCAAGGCGCTGCTTGTAAATGCGGTCATCCAGACGCACCAGCAAGTCGCCGGCCTTCACGTACTGGAAGTCCTGCACCGGCACCTCAAACACATAGCCGCTGAGTTGCGGGCCGATGATCGTCACCTGGCCGCGCACCAGGGCGTTTTCGGTGGTTTCAACCGCACTGCTGAACGGCGGCAATTGCCAGGCATACAGCACGATCAGCACGCCGACGATGGCAATCGCGGCAAAGCCCATCGAGGAAATAACGCGCACCCGCAGCGAGCGTGGCTCAGTCACGGTTGACCCTGCAGGTGTCGTGCCTTCAGGGGTGGAGGCGACGGCATTCGTGGTAGTGGTAGTTTCAGTCATTGAGTTACGCCGCTGGGTTGAACGGGAGTGGCTGCTGCTTTGGTGGTACTCATCAGCCACAGGCTGCGGATAAAGATCCAGATCATGGTGAGGATCGCGATGATCGCGATCAGCATGAAAACATCGTTGTAAGCCATCACATTCGCCTCTCGGGTTGCCGCCGTGGCAAGGCTGCGGATGCCCATCAGGTTGCGCAGTTCCGGGTCGGCGATGATGCTGCCATAAGCCGAACCGCCGCTTTGCACGCGCGCCGCCACCCGTGGGTCGAGCAAGGTCAGGTGTTCGACGATCATGCTCGAATGGTACTTCTCGCGCACGATCTGGAACGTGCCGAGCAAGGCCGCGCCGATCAGGCCGCCAAGGTTCTGGCAAATCCCGAACATCACCGAAAAACTCACCAGGTTGCGCGGGTTGGTCAGCACGTTTCGCGTGCCCAGCACCATGGTTGGCCCGAGGAAAAAGGTGCCGCCAAAGCCCAGCAGAAACTGGCTGATGTAGAGGTTTTGCGGCCGGGTCAGGTTGCTGGAGAAACTGTCCATCACCGAACCCGTCGCCATCAGCGCCAGGGAGATGATCAACGGCATCAGCAAGTGCGCCGGGTTGATCGTCAGCGCACTGACCACCAGCCCGGCAATCGCCCCGGCCAGCATCACCACGTACAGGGTGTGCATCTGCTGGTAACTCATGTTCAGCATTTGCATGAACCCCACGGCGCCAGTGGATTGCTCCGACAGCACCATGCGAATCAGCACCACCGCCAGCGCCAGGCGAATCATCACGCCGCTGCCGAGCCAGCGCGTCATCAACATCGGGTTGGCGCGGTTATGCTCGATCGCCAGGCCGGCCATGATCAGCACCAGCGAGAGCGCCGACGCCACGCCGATCCACGGAGCTTCCAGCCACCAGTCGATACGCCCCAGAGACAGCACCGCGCACAACAGCGCGACCCCGCTGGCGAGGATGGCGAAGGTCAGGAAGTCGAGCTTTTCGAAGGTTTTGAAGCGGTCGCCGGGCGGCAGCTTGAGCAGGAACACGCAGCCCAGACAGATCAGCGCCATGCCCAATTCGAACAGATAGAGGCCGCGCCATTCGGCGATTTGCAGCAAGTCCTCGGAGAACAGCCGCGCCAGCGGTAACGCGAGTTGCGCCGTGCCCAGGCCCAATACCAACGCCTTCAAGCGCCACTTGGCCGGAAATGCCTGGATCATGTAGTACAAGCCCAGCGAACTCAGCGCCGCGCCGACCATGCCGTGGGCCGCGCGTACCGCAATCGCTGAGCTGAGGTCGTTGACGAATAAATGGCCGAAGGTCACCAGTGCATACAGCACCAGAAACACCTCGGTAAACGCGCGCAGGCCGAACTGCTGACGAAACTTCACCAGCAGCAGGTTCATGCACACATTGGTCATTACGTAGGCGGCGGGCAGCCAGGCCATTTCGGCGGTGGTGGCACCGAGTGCGCCTTGCAGGTATTGCAGGTTGGCGATAACCAGCGCGTTGCCCAGGCCCCCGGTAATCGCCACCAACACGCCCACCAGCGCAAACAGCCAGCGCTTGGGCGTGGAATGCAGCGGCGTCGACGGCGAGCCGGGCAGGCTCGGTCGCTCGTGGGGCTGCCAGGTGTGGGGGGTGTATTTATCCATTTGGGAGTAGTAGACCTGAGCGGCGTTCAACTTGCCAAGCCTAAGGCGGGCACTTTCAACACTGTGGGAGCTGGCTTGCCTGCGATGGCGGTATGACTGATCCACCGCTATCGCAGGCAAGCCAGCTCCCACATTTGAACTGTATTTCAAGTCAGGATGAGAGGGCAGCCTTGAACAGCATGCCGGCGGCCACCAGTACGCACAGGCTGGCGAAACCCACTTGCAGGACCCGCGCCTTGATCACCGTACACAGGCGGCGCCCAAGCAACATGCCGAGGATGCTCGCGCCGATAAACACCCAGCCCATGGGCTCGATGCTGATACCGGCACGAAACGCGCCGACCACGCCCACCAACGAGATCAGACTGATCACCATCAGTGAGGTGGCGACGATGCCGCGCATCTGCACGTCGGTGAGTTGCTTGAACGCCGGTACGATCAAAAAGCCGCCGCCCACGCCAAGCAGGCCCGACACCGCGCCGGTCACCGCGCCCAACGCCGCGAGGGTGGCGCTGCATTTGGCGGTCCAGTCGAAGCGACCGGTCTGCTGGTCCAGCATGCAGTTCTTTTGGCCCCAGGACGCAGTGCCGTGATCACTCGGCCCGGCTTCAACCTTTTCGCGCTGCAACATGCGCCAGGCCACCAGCACCATCAGCGCGCTGAACAGGCCCATCAGCAGTTTTTCCGGCAACTGATGGGCGACATACACCCCCAGCGGTGAAAACAACGCGCCCAGCAGCGCGATCAACAACGCCGCGCGGTAACGCACCAGGCCATGGCGCAAGCCGTCGATCGCTCCGACCGCCGCCGCCGCGCCCACCGCGAGCAATGACACCGGCGCGGCCTGGGTCATGCTCAAGCCCAGCCCCAGCACCAGCGCCGGCACCCCGAGGATGCCACCGCCCGCACCGGTCAGGCCCATGACCAGCCCCATCAATAATCCCAACACACCTGCCAGCAGCATTTAATCCACCTTGCTCAGGCGCGTCAGCCACTCGCGGCCCTTGAGCATGCCGTTCCAGTAGAACCACGGCAGCAGCGTGGCCTTGAGGAACCACATCGAGCGTCGCGCTTTAGTCGGGTCAAGGGGAAAGGTCGGCAGCAGCTTGCCGCCGTAGCCGAACTCGGCCAGCACCACCTTGCCCTTCTCTACCGTCAGCGGGCAGGAACCGTAGCCGTCGTATTTGAGCGGCAGTGGCGCCTGTTTACGCAGGGCCAGCAGGTTTTCGGCAACCACCACAATTTGCTTGCGCACCGCCGCAGCGGTTTTCGCGTTGGTGGTGCCGCACACATCACCCAGGCCAAAGATGTGCGGGTAGCGCAGGTGTTGCAGGCTCTGCGGGTTCACTTCACACCAGCCGGCAGCATCGGCCAGCGGGCTCTGGCGGATGAAATCCGGGGAGACTTGCGGCGGGACCACGTGCAGCAGGTCGAAGGATTTTTCTTCGACGGCAACGTTGCCCTCGGCATCCTTCACCTCGAACCAGGCCTTGCGCGCCGGGCCGTCAACCTTGATCAGGTTGGAATTGAACGCCAGGTGCGCGTTGTATTTCTCGACGTATTTCATCAAGGGCGGCACAAAGGTCGGCACGCCGAACAGTGCCGCGCCGGCCAGGTTGAATTCCACATTGATGTCTTTCAGAACGCCCCTTTTGAGCCAGTGATCGCAGGAGAGGTACATCGCTTTTTGCGGTGCGCCCGCGCATTTGATCGGCATGGCTGGCTGGGTGAAAATCGCCTTGCCGCCCTTGAGTTGTTGCACCAACTGCCAGGTGTACGCCGCATGCTGGTAGCTGTAGTTGGACGTGACGCCGTTTTGGCCGAGGGTGTTTTCCAGGCCTTCGACCTTCTCCCAGGCCAGGCGAAGGCCGGGGCACACGATCAGGTTTTTCCAGCTGACCCGCTGGCCGCTGTCGAGTACCAGGCTCTGTTCGTCGGGCAATAACTCGCTGACAACGGCCTGCACCCAGGTCACGCCATTGGGCAACACATCCGCCAAGGCGCGTCGGGTCTTTTTCAGGTCGTAGGCGCCGCCACCCACCAGCGTCCAGGCCGGCTGGTAATAATGAAATTCGTTCGGTTCGATCAGGATGATGTTGAGGTGAGCGTCGCGCTTGAGCAGGCTGGCCAGCAGGCCGATGCCCGCCGAGCCGCCGCCGATGACTACGATATCGCCACTGATGGTCGGTCCACAGTGTTGCTCATTCATGGTCAGTCGCCTTTCTTATCGTGCACACAAGGGTCGCTGCCGGATGGCGTCACGCCCAACTTTTAATAACCGCGCCGCAGTACAGCCCGGACAGGGTTTTCATTACTTGAATTACTTCGTGGCTGGCCAGCCCGTAAAAAATGTATTTGCCTTCCCGACGGGTGGCGACCAACCCTTCATCCCGCAAGATGCCCAACTGTTGCGACAGCGTGGGCTGACGTACGCCGGTGAGGGCTTCGAGCTCGCCAACGTTGCGCTCGCCCTGCGTCAACTGGCAGAGGATCAGCAAACGGTCTTCATTGGCCAGCGCCTTGAGCAGGGAACAGGCCTTGGACGCCGACGCCCGCAACTGGGCGACTTCGCCTTCACTCAGAGTAGATTCCATTTGCTTCGGGTCCTTTGTGTCACTTAAGCTCAAAACATTATGTGTAAACGTAAACTGATTGTAACCACTTTTTTCGCTATCGGGGACAGCCGCCATGCCAGCGTTGATTCAAGCTTTTCTGGACGAGGCATCGTCGACCTATACCTACGTTATTTATGAACACGACAGCGGCCCGTGCGCCATTGTTGATTCAGTGCTCAATTACGACCCGGCCTCCGGGCGCACCGAGACGACCGGCGCAGATAAAGTCATCGCGTTTGTGCATGAGCACGGTTTGCAGGTGCAGTGGCTGCTGGAAACCCATGCCCACGCCGATCACCTGTCGGCGGCGCCGTACTTGCGCCGCGCGTTGGGCGGCAAGATTGCGATTGGTCAGTCGATCAGCAAGGTGCAGGGTGTGTTCAAGAGGTTGTTCAATCTGGAGCCGGAGTTTTGCGTGGACGGCTCGCAGTTTGATCACCTGTTTGCGCCGGATGAGGTCTTTCACATCGGCAATTTGAAAGCTCAGGCGCTGCATGTGCCGGGGCATACGCCGGCGGACATGGCCTATCTGATTGAGGATCGGTTGATTCTGGTGGGCGACACGCTGTTTATGCCCGATGTGGGAACGGCGCGTTGCGATTTCCCCGGCGGCGATGCGCGGCAGTTGTATGCGTCGATGCGCAAGCTGTTGGCGTTCCCGTTGGAAACCGAGCTGTACGTGTGCCACGACTATCCGCCGGAAGGCCGCGAGGCTAAATGCCTGACGACGGTGGCTGAGCAGCGGGCGGGGAATATTCATGTGCATGACGGTGTGGATGAGGCGGCGTTTGTCGAGATGCGCACCACCCGTGATGCCGGGCTGGGAATGCCGACATTGTTGTTGCCGGCGATTCAGGTGAATGTGCGGGCGGGGAATATGCCGCCGGCGGAAGACAACGGCGTTGTTTACCTGAAGATCCCTCTTAACCAACTGTGAAATGCCGAGACCAACTCTGAAAGACTGGACCCTGTGGGAGCTGGCTTGCCTTCGATGGCGGTGCATCAGTAACAAATGTGCCAGCTGACCCACCGCCATCGCAGGCAAGCCAGCTCCCACAGTTGAATTGGGTTGATTCTGGTGGATATCAGGTGCCCAGGTTGATGCCATTCGCCGGCAGTGGCAGCGCGGTTTTGTAGCGCACTTGCTTAAGCGCAAAGCTGGAGCGGATGTTGGCCACGCCGGGCACCTTGGTTAAAAAATCCATCATGAAGCGTTCCAGCGACTGGATCGTCGGCACCAGCACCCGGATCAAATAATCCGGGTCGCCCGCCATCAGGTAGCACTCCATCACTTCCGGCCGGTCCGAGATCGCGCCTTCGAATTGCTGCAACGCCAGTTCATTCTGCTTTTCCAGGCTCACATGGATGAACACGTTGACGTGCAACCCCAGCAAATCGGCGTCGAGCAGCGTGACCTGGTCGCGAATCAGGCCCAATTCCTCCATCGCCTTCACCCGGTTGAAACACGGCGTGGGCGACAGGTTGACCGAGCGGGCCAGGTCGGCGTTGGTGATGCGCGCGTTCTCCTGCAAGGCGTTGAGAATGCCGATATCGGTACGGTCCAGTTTGCGCATGAGACAAAATCACCTGTTTATTATGTTTATGCAGTTTTTTTATCCGCAAATGATCCACAGCGCAATGAAACAGAGATAAATATTCTTCTACGCCACGCCTATGATTGTTGTAGGACAAGATTTCTTCTACCCGAAGACGGACTGTCAGCTAGCGCGCCCACTACAAGAAATTCACAAGATAGAGCGTAGAAAGCCATGACTCAGCAGTACGAACCACTGCACCTGCACGTCCCCGAACCCTCGGGCCGCCCAGGCTGCAAAACCGACTTTACCTACCTGCGCCTGACTGACGCAGGTACGGTGCGCAAACCCGCCATCGACGTAGAACCCGCCGATACCGCCGACCTGGCCAAGGGCCTGATTCGCGTGCTCGACGACAAGGGCCAGGCCCTCGGCCCGTGGGCTGAAGGCGTCAGCGTCGACATCATGCGCCGTGGCATGCGCGCCATGCTCAAGACGCGGATCTTCGACAACCGCATGGTGGTCGCCCAGCGTCAGAAAAAAATGTCGTTCTACATGCAAAGCCTTGGCGAAGAAGCCATCGGCAGCGCCCAGGCCCTGGCCTTGAACATTGACGACATGTGCTTCCCGACCTACCGCCAGCAAAGCATCCTGATGGCACGCGAAGTGCCGTTGGTGGACCTGATCTGCCAACTGCTGTCCAACGAGCGCGACCCGCTCAAGGGCCGCCAGTTGCCGATCATGTACTCGGTCAAGGACGCTGGCTTCTTCACCATTTCCGGCAACCTTGCCACCCAATTCGTACAAGGTGTGGGCTGGGGCATGGCCTCGGCAATCAAGGGCGATACCAAAATTGCCTCGGCCTGGATCGGCGACGGTGCCACGGCTGAATCCGACTTCCACACCGCCCTCACCTTCGCCCACGTCTACCGCGCGCCAGTCATCCTCAACGTGGTGAACAACCAGTGGGCGATTTCGACGTTCCAGGCCATCGCCGGTGGTGAAGCCACCACCTTCGCCGGACGCGGCGTCGGGTGCGGCATTGCTTCCTTGCGGGTGGACGGCAACGACTTTATCGCGGTGTACGCCGCTTCCGCCTGGGCGGCCGAGCGTGCGCGCCGCAACCTGGGGCCGACCCTGATTGAGTGGGTCACCTACCGCGCCGGCCCGCACTCCACCTCGGATGATCCTTCCAAGTACCGCCCTGCCGATGACTGGAGCCACTTTCCCCTCGGCGACCCGATTGCCCGTCTCAAACAGCACCTGATCCAGATTGGCCAGTGGTCCGAAGAGGAACACGTGGCGGTCAGTGCCGAACTTGAAGCCGAAGTGGTCAAGGCGCAAAAAGAAGCCGAAACCTACGGCACCCTCGCCGGCGGGCAGATTCCAAGCGCCGCCACCATGTTCGAAGACGTCTATAAAGAGATGCCGGAGCACTTGAAGCGCCAGCGTCAAGAGTTGGGGATCTGACATGAACGATCACAACAACAGCATTGATGCGGAAACTGCCATGACCACCACGACCATGACCATGATTCAGGCCCTGCGCTCGGCCATGGATGTGATGCTCGACCGCGATGACAACGTGGTGGTGTTCGGCCAGGACGTGGGTTACTTCGGCGGCGTGTTCCGTTGCACCGAAGGCTTGCAGACCAAATACGGCAGCTCGCGGGTCTTCGATGCGCCGATCTCCGAAAGCGGCATCGTCGGCGTCGCGGTAGGCATGGGTGCCTACGGTTTGCGCCCGGTCGCCGAGATTCAATTCGCCGACTACGTGTACCCCGCCACCGACCAGATCATCTCCGAAGCAGCTCGCCTGCGTTACCGCTCGGCGGGCCAGTTCACGGCGCCCTTGACCATGCGCATGCCGTGCGGCGGCGGCATCTACGGTGGCCAGACCCACAGCCAGAGCATCGAAGCGGTGTTCACTCAGGTCTGCGGCCTGCGCACGGTGATGCCGTCCAACCCCTACGACGCCAAGGGTTTGCTGATTGCCTCCATCGAAAACGATGACCCGGTGATCTTCCTTGAGCCAAAACGCCTGTACAACGGCCCGTTCGACGGCCATCACGACCGCCCCGTTACGTCGTGGGCAAAACACCCGCAAGCGCAAGTGCCGGACGGCTATTACACCGTGCCGCTGGATGTGGCCGCCATCGTGCGTCCGGGCTCGGCCGTGACCGTGCTGACCTACGGCACCACCGTGTACGTGTCACAAGTCGCCGCTGAAGAAACCGGCATCGACGCCGAGGTCATCGACCTGCGCAGCCTGTGGCCGCTGGACCTGGAAACCATCGTCAAATCGGTGAAAAAGACCGGCCGTTGCGTGGTGGTGCACGAAGCCACGCGTACCTGCGGCTTCGGCGCCGAACTGGTAGCGCTGGTGCAAGAGCATTGCTTCCATCACCTGGAAGCGCCGATCGAACGCGTCACCGGTTGGGACACCCCCTACCCGCACGCGCAGGAGTGGGCGTATTTCCCAGGGCCGACCCGAGTGGGCGCGGCGTTGAAACGGGTTATGGAGGTCTGAATGGGCACGCACGTTATCAAGATGCCGGACATTGGCGAAGGCATCGCAGAAGTTGAGCTGTCGGTATGGCACGTAAAAGTCGGCGACCTGGTGGTTGAAGACCAGGTACTGGCGGATGTGATGACTGACAAGGCGATGGTCGACATTCCCTCGCCGGTGCACGGCAAAGTGA
Source organism: Pseudomonas sp. PWP3-1b2 (assembly GCF_049896045.1). Taxonomy (NCBI): domain Bacteria; kingdom Pseudomonadati; phylum Pseudomonadota; class Gammaproteobacteria; order Pseudomonadales; family Pseudomonadaceae; genus Pseudomonas; species Pseudomonas sp. PWP3-1b2. Next base: position 58,735 of record NZ_JAFCTN010000008.1, on the reverse strand, counting down.
TTTCCCTGGGCGGCGTGCCGGGCGAAGTCATGGCCGTGGGCAGTATTTTGATCAGCATTGAAGTGGAAGGCGCGGGCAACGCCAAGCAAGCGCCGGTGGTGGCTGAGCCCGTCGAGGCCGCGCCTGCACCGGTTGTTGAAGCCAAGCCAGCGCCCGTGGTTGAGGCTAAACCAGCGCCCAAACCTGCTGCTGCACCTGTCGCCCGTGAAGCTGACGAACGCCCACTGGCCTCGCCTGCCGTGCGTAAACACGCACTGGATGCTGGCATCCAACTGCGTCTGGTGCAGGGCTCCGGCCCGGCGGGCCGGATTTTGCACGAAGATTTGGAGGCGTTCCTGCTTCAGGGGCCGGCGAAACATTCCGCTACGGCCAACCCCTACGCTGAACGCAACACCGAAGAACAGATCCCGGTGATCGGCATGCGCCGCAAGATTGCCCAGCGCATGCAGGACGCCACCCGCCGAGCCGCGCATTTCAGCTACGTGGAAGAGATCGACGTCACCGCCCTCGACGAGCTGCGCGTGCACCTCAACGAGAAACACGGCGCCACACGCGGCAAGCTGACCCTGTTGCCATTTATCGTGCGCGCCATGGTTGTGGCGTTGCGCGACTTCCCGCAGATCAACGCGCGTTACGACGATGAAGCTCAGCTCATCACCCGCCTGGGCGCCGTGCATGTGGGCGTCGCCACCCAAAGCGATATCGGTTTGATGGTACCGGTGGTGCGTCACGCCGAAGCCCGCAGCCTGTGGGGCAATGCCGAGGAAATCGCGCGGTTGGCGACTGCCGCGCGCACGGGCAAGGCCAGCCGTGACGAGTTGTCGGGCTCCACGATTACCCTGACCAGCCTGGGCGCCTTGGGCGGTATCGTCAGTACGCCAGTGCTGAACCTGCCGGAAGTGGCCATCGTCGGGGTCAACCGCATTGTGGAACGGCCAATGGTGATCAAGGGCCAGATCGTGATCCGCAAGATGATGAACCTCTCCAGCTCCTTCGATCACCGCGTGGTCGATGGCATGGACGCGGCGCAATTCATCCAGGCCATTCGCGGCCTGCTCGAACAACCCGCCAGCCTGTTCCTGGAGTAAGTCATGCACACCTTGAATACCAAACTGCTGATTATCGGCGGCGGCCCTGGCGGCTATGTGGCAGCCATTCGTGCCGGCCAGCTGGGCATTCCGACCATTTTGGTCGAAGGTCAGGCACTGGGTGGTACCTGCCTGAATATCGGCTGCATTCCCTCCAAAGCCTTGATCCACGTGGCCGAGCAGTTCCAGCAAACCCTCCACCACAGCCAGAATTCTCAACTGGGCATTAAGGTGGATGTTCCGACGCTGGATATCGGCAAAAGCGTGGCATGGAAAGACGGTATCGTCGATCGCCTGACCACAGGCGTTGCCGCATTGCTGAAAAAACACAAAGTCCAGGTGATACACGGTTGGGCCAAGGTCGTGGACGGCAAGACTGTTGATGTCGGCGACCAGCGCATTCAGTGCGAACACCTGTTGCTCGCCACCGGCTCGAAAAGCGTCAACCTGCCGATGCTGCCGATTGGCGGGCCGATCATCTCCTCCACTGAGGCCTTGGCGCCAAAAAGCGTGCCCAAACGCCTGATTGTAGTGGGCGGCGGTTATATCGGCCTGGAACTGGGCATCGCCTACCGCAAGCTGGGCGCCGAGGTCAGTGTGGTCGAGGCGCAGGATCGCGTTCTGCCCGCCTACGACGCCGAGCTGACTCAGCCGGTCAACGAATCCCTCAAGCACTTGGGCGTGAAGCTGTACCTCAAGCACAGCGTGACTGGCTTCGAGAACAACTGCCTGCAGGTGCGTGACCCGAATGGCGACACCCTGACCCTGGAAACCGACCAGGTACTGGTAGCCGTCGGCCGCACACCCAACACCCAGGGCTGGAACCTCGAAGCCCTGAACCTGGACATGAACGGTTCGGCCATCAAGATCGACAGCCACTGCCAGACCAGCATGCGCAATGTGTACGCGATTGGTGACCTGAGCGGCGAACCGATGCTGGCGCACCGGGCCATGGCCCAGGGTGAAATGGTGGCCGAACTGATCAGCGGTGAAGCCCGTGAATTCAACCCGGCCGCCATCCCGGCGGTGTGTTTCACCGACCCGGAACTGGTGGTGGTCGGCAAGACGCCGGACGACGCCAAGGCGGCCGGCCTGGATTGCATCGTCTCCAGTTTTCCGTTTGCGGCAAATGGCCGGGCGATGACCCTGGAGTCGAAAACCGGCTTCGTGCGCGTTGTCGCGCGGCGTGACAACCACCTGATCGTCGGCTGGCAAGCCGTGGGCGCTGGCGTCTCGGAACTCTCCACCGCGTTCGGCCTGAGCCTGGAAATGGGCGCACGCCTGGAAGACGTGGCCGGCACCATACACGCCCACCCGACCCTCGGCGAAGCCGTGCAGGAAGCCGCCCTCAGGGCATTGGGCCACGCGTTGCATATGTAAAACCAGGGTGAGGCCATCGCAGGCAAGCCAGCTCCCACAGGGGAATGCATTCCAAATGTGGGAGCTGGCTTGCCTGCGATAGCGGTGGACCGACCAATACCAGTGGCTGAATGGTCCACCCTCGCGCTCCCACATAAAGCAAGAATGAAGTATTGTTGCGCCCATCCAGTAAAAAACCGACAAGCCTGCCTTCGACCAGGCGGTTGACCAGAGATAGAGGGTGTCATGGGTAACGAAAGCATCAATTGGGACAAGCTGGGTTTTGACTACATCAAGACCGACAAGCGGTTTCTCCAGGTTTGGAAAAACGGCGAGTGGCAAGAAGGCACCCTGACCGACGACAACGTGCTGCACATCAGCGAGGGCTCCACCGCCCTGCATTATGGTCAGCAATGCTTCGAAGGCCTCAAGGCCTACCGCTGCAAGGACGGCTCGATCAACCTGTTCCGCCCGGACCAGAACGCCGCCCGCATGCAACGCAGCTGCGCACGCCTGCTGATGCCGCATGTGCCGACCGACGTGTTCATCGACGCCTGCAAACAAGTGGTCGCGGCCAACGAGCGGTTCATTCCGCCCTACGGCAGCGGCGGCGCGCTGTACCTGCGCCCGTTCGTGATCGGCACCGGTGACAACATCGGCGTGCGCACTGCGCCGGAATTCATCTTCTCGGTATTCGCCATCCCGGTCGGCGCCTACTTCAAGGGCGGCCTGGTGCCCCACAACTTCCAGATCTCCACCTTCGACCGCGCCGCGCCACAAGGCACCGGTGCCGCCAAGGTCGGTGGCAACTACGCCGCCAGCCTGATGCCGGGTTCGGAAGCGAAGAAAGCCGGTTTCGCCGACGCGATCTACCTGGACCCGATGACCCATTCGAAAATCGAAGAAGTCGGCTCGGCCAACTTCTTCGGGATCACCCACGACAACCAGTTCATCACGCCGAAGTCGCCTTCGGTGCTGCCAGGCATCACTCGCCTGTCGCTGATCGAACTGGCTAAGTCCCGCCTGGGCCTGACCGTTGTCGAAGGCGAAGTGTTCATCGACAAACTGGACCAGTTCAAGGAAGCCGGTGCCTGCGGCACTGCTGCCGTGATTTCGCCAATCGGCGGCATCCAGTACAACGGCAAACTGCACGTGTTCCACAGCGAGACCGAAGTCGGCCCGATCACCCAGCAGCTCTACAAAGAGCTGACCGGCGTGCAGACCGGTGAAGTTGAAGCGCCGGAAGGCTGGATCGTTAAGGTCTAAACCACAGCGCAACACCGGCAACACCACAAAACCCCTGTGGGAGCTGGCTCGCCTGCGATGGCGGTGTATCAGTCACTGAATACGTTGACTGAGATACCGCCATCGCAGGCAAGCCAGCTCCCACAGTTGCTTGAGGTGTGCTCAAGTGTGTTCAGGGTTGTTCGGGGATATTCACCGCAACCTTCTTCCCCATACTGATCCTCGGCTCCACCCCATACCCCAACGCCTCATAAAACCCCACCACCGCATCATTGCCGCCGGTGATCTGCAGGTTGATCTTCATGCAGCCCAGCGCACTCAACGCTCCCTCCGCATGCCGCACCAATGACGCGCCCAAGCCCCTGCGGCGATAATCAGCCCGCACCGCCACCGAATACAGCCAGCCACGATGCCCGTCGTACCCCGCAAGGATGGTGCCGATTACGGCTTTCTTGTCCGTCGCCACAAAGAACAGCCCGTCGTTGACGGCCAACTTCTTGTCAATCGCCAGGGTCGGCACATTGTGCGCAGTCTCGTAGCCGAAAGCCTCCTGCCACAAGGCAACCACCTGCGCCCGGTGCTGCCGGTCGCGGTACGGCCCAATCGGGTGCCGGGATGACAAGGGTTTCTCCATCACCAACGTACGCTCGTTGCCGTGATACACATCGCGCACGGTGTTAAACCCCAGCTTCGTATAGAACGGCTCGGCGGTCAGCGAAGACGGCACACTCAACACCGTGACGCCCGCCTCACGGGCACGCAGCTCGATTTCGATCATCAACAGCCGCCCTATCCCCTGCCCTTGCAACGCCGGGTTGACGAACACCGAGCGCACCACATTGCCATCCAGCGCCGCCGTGGCAACCACCTGCTGATCCTGAACCGCCACCAGCACCACACGGCGCGTCAACAAGCCCAGCACCGCCTGCGGGGTGAAATTGCTCGCCACCCGGGCAATCACATCCGCCGGGTAATCCCGCGCATTGCTGCTGTACAACGCCGCGAGGATGACCTGACTGATGCCCTCGGCATCGGCGGTTTGAGCGAGACGAACGGCGGTAGACATGAATCCTCCTGAGCTGAAAACAGCTATCAAAACCACCCCCATACTAATGTGGGAGCTGGCTTGCCTGCGATAGCGGTGTATCAGTCAATTCTATTCAATCCGCCCCTGCGCCATCGCAGGCAAGCCAGCTCCCACATTGACCGGGTTCGCAATTTTCTTCCCAGGCCGGGCACCCACTAGCTTCGCCTGCCCATCCTTCTGCTTGCCCGTGCGCGCCTCGCTGATCAACCCAGGGATCAACTTGCCCTCGGGCAAATTCTTCCAGAATCGGCTCGGCAAGTGCCCTTCCATCACCTTGGGGTTCAACCGCGCCGGGTTGAAGATGTGGCTGTAGTAGGTCAACCACATGGCACTGTGCGGGTCTTCAACATTCTGCGCCAGTTGCCGCCACGCCTCGGGGCACTCACGCTGATGAATCAACTGCTCGCCGTCGTAATACACCCCGTCCAGCGGCGTGGCGATCATCCAGCGATGACGCCCCATGCGCCCTACAAAATGCTGGCTGGCCGACTTTAAAATATCGTGGGCCGGCTCATGCCAGGCCACGTACTCCGGCAACTCCGGGCCCGCCTCGGCCGGCAAGGCGATAAACCGCACGAACGCATGCAAATGGTGAGCTTCACGGCTCACCTGCTTGATCCGCCGCTGCAACTCGCTGCCCAACTTGTCGCCGGCCAGCATCGCGGTGCGGTCGCCGTGGCTGACGCGCCACAACACTTCATACAACAGGCTCCAGCGCTGATGGCCGTGATAACACGCGGCCGACTCCAGCAACTCCAGCAGCGCCTTGGGAATCCGTGCCTGGAACGGGCCAAGCCCCTCGGGAACAGACTCGTCGGTAGCGAACAGGTCGGCCACTTCGGCCTCGCCCCAGCTCACCTGGCTGGGGTCGACCTGATGGCTGAGCAGCCAGCGCGCTTGTTCGCGCCAGGTAGTGAACAGGTTGTCGCATTCAAGACTGATCATCCCCAAAGGCCCATTTGCTGCGGCGCCGGGCGATCGCGCAGTTGCTCACGCAGCAACACGCTGGTGCTTTCCGCCTGTTGCGGGTGGTAGTCGCTGGTGATGAAAAACGGTTTGGCCTTGGCCAGTACGCACCGCATGCGCGCCAGGTCTTCGAAGCGGATCTTGCGCTCACGGCGCAGGTCGACCAGGCGCTGGGTGGTGCGCAGGCCAATGCCGGGAATACGCGCGATCAGCGTGGGTTCGGCGCGGTTCAGGTCGAGCGGGAACACCTCGCGATTTTCCAGCGCCCAGGCAAGCTTGGGGTCGATATCCAGCGCCAGATGGCCTGGGCCTTCAAACAGCTCGTTGGCACTGAAGCCGTAGCTGCGCAGCAGGAAGTCCGCTTGATACAGGCGGTGTTCGCGCATCAGCGGCGGCGCGGCCAGGGGCACGCTTTTCGGGCTGTTGGGAATGGGGCTGAACGCGGAGTAATACACCCGACGCAGCTTGAAATTGCCATACAACGCTTCGGCACCATGGAGAATGGTGCTGTCATCGGTGTCGTCGGCGCCAACGATCAGTTGGGTGCTCTGCCCGGCCGGGGCAAAGCGCGGCGCGCGCGGTTCATTGAGCACCGTCTGCTCGCCGGTGTAGATGGTTTGCATGGCCTGCTTGATGGACACGATGGTTTTTTCCGGGGCAAGGGTTTGCAGGCTGGCCTCGGTTGGCAGTTCGATGTTCACGCTCAACCGGTCGGCATAACGCCCTGCCTCGGCGATCAGCGCCGGGTCGGCATCGGGAATGGTCTTGAGGTGGATATAACCGCGAAAGTCGTGCTCTTCGCGCAGCAGCCTGGCCACACGAACCAACTGCTCCATGGTGTAGTCGGACGAGCGAATGATGCCGGAACTGAGAAACAGCCCGCTGACGCAATTGCGCCGGTAGAAATCCAGGGTCAGGGTGACCACCTCCTCCGGGCTGAACCGTGCGCGGGGCACGTCGCTGGAGCGGCGGTTGACGCAGTATTGGCAGTCGTAAAGACAGAAATTGGTGAGCAACACCTTGAGCAACGACACGCAACGCCCGTCAGGCGTGTAGCTGTGGCAGATGCCCATGCCGTCGGTCGACCCCAGCCCGGCCTTGCCCTCGGAGCTGCGCTTGGGCGCACCACTGCTGGCGCAGGAAGCGTCGTACTTGGCGGCGTCGGCGAGGATGCTGAGTTTTTCGATCAACTGCATGGGGTTCTACCGATACTGGTTTTTTGTACAGTATCAGTCGAACCCTCTGGTCACAAGTGCAGCCTGTCAGCTGGCCGTGGCCAGCAGCAGGTCTTGCACCGAACGCGCCTGGCCACGGTGGCGGTCGTGTTCATAGAGTGACGCGGCGATCTCATCGGCGCGAATCGGCAGAATCGACAGCAAGGTATCGCTCAAACCATGGCTGGCCTGGCTGAAACCCTGAATGTAAATACCGGCCTTGCAGCGCTCGTCGGTGACGATGCGGTAGTCACGGCTGACCTCGAAGTCGCCCATGTACGCGTCCAGCGGCGCGAGCAGTTCGCGGTGCATCTGGCGCTCATAACCGGTGGCCAGCACCACGGCGTCGTAATGCCCCAGCGTGGTTTCGCCGGTTGCGTTGTTGCGCAGGGTGAGTTCGATGCCCAGCGAGCCGGCGACGGCTTTCTCGACCACGGTCATGGTGCGGAACCCGTGACGGGCGATGCCGGAAACTTTCTGGCGATAGAAAATCCCGTAGATGCGCTCGATGAGGTCCAGGTCCACCACCGAATAGTTGGTGTTCTGGTACTCGGCCACCAGGCGCTCACGCTCGGCACCGACTTGCTGGAAGACCAGGTCGGTAAACGCCGGCGAAAACACTTCATTGACGAACGGGCTGTCATCGGCGGGCTTTAGTGCCGAACCGCGCAGGATCATGTCGACCTGCACCGACGGGAAGCTGTCGTTCAGGTCGATAAAAGCTTCGGCCGCGCTCTGGCCACCGCCGATGATCGCGACGCGCATCGGCTTGCCCTCAACACAAGGCTGCTGGGCCATGCGCGCCAGGTACTGGGAATGGTGGAACACCCGGGCGTCATCCTTGAGGCCCTTGAACGCCAGCGGCACACGCGGCGTGCCGCCGGCGCTGACCACCACCGAGCGGGTGGTGCGCACATGCTGCTCGCCCTGCGCGTCACGGGAAATCACCCGCAGCGCCTCGACCTGTTGCTGATGCAGGATCGGCTCGATGGCCAGCACTTCCTCGCCATAGCGGCCCTGAGCCTGGAACTGGCCGGCCACCCAGCGCAGGTAGTCGTTGTACTCCATGCGGCACGGGTAGAAGGTGCCCAGGTTGATGAAATCCACCAAACGGTCGTGGGCTTTCAGGTAATTGACGAAGGAGTACGGGCTGGTGGGGTTGCGCAGGGTCACCAGGTCCTTGAGGAAGGAAATCTGCAGTTCGCTCTGGGTCACCAGGGTATTGCCGTGCCAGCGGTAGTCGGCCTGCTTGTCGAGAAACAGCACGTCCAGTTTGCCCTGGGCCTTCTCGCGCTCTTGCAGCGCGATGGCCAGCGCCAGGTTCGACGGGCCGAAACCGATGCCGATCAGGTCATGAACGGCGGGCGAAGCAATTGCCTGTGTCATTCCAGTGTCCTCTGGATAAGCCCCGTGGCGGTGGGGCGGGAATACCTTCGAGACCTGAAGGCTGATCAACAGGTCATGTGTTGATAGGAAACGAGGACAATGAAATAAAATTTAATCAATGAGCGCTCATCGTGGCGAGCGGGCTTGCCCCGCGTTGGGTTGCGGAGCAGCCCTAAACCATTCGCCACGGAATTTCTGACACCCCGCGCACATCTCTTTTGGGGCTGCTTCGCAGCCCAACGCGGGGCAAGCCCGCTCGCCACAGGCTGTGTGTTACCTGGGTCAGCTCTAGGGCTCGGCACAAAGACCTTGAAAAACGGCGCACGCTCAATGCGCATCCCACTCGCGCAGGCGTACCCGGCAATGCTTCATGGCGTTGACGATGTGTTTCTCCACCAGGCTGCGGGAAATGCTCAAGCGCTCGGCGATTTGCAGGTGGCTCAAGCCGTCGAGTTTGCGCAGCAGAAAACTGTCGCGGCACACCGCCGGCAATTCTGCCAACGCGCGCTCGAGCATTTCCAGGCGCTGACCCTGGTCGTGACTGGCGTGGGGCGAACCGTTGGAGAAACGCCCTTCGCTGTCGAGCACTTCCAGGGGCTCGAACTGGCGCAAGGCGTTGCGCCGATGGCCGTCGATCACCAGGTTCAGCGCAGTGCGGTACAAAAATGCGCGGGGTTGTTCGATCGGCGTTTCGCTGGAACGCTCCAGCACCCGCACATAGGCGTCATGCACCACATCCTCGGCAACCTGGCGGTTGCCCAGCTTGGCGTTGATGAAACACACCAGCTCGCGATAGTAGTTTTCCAACATGACTCCCGACCGTCTGGAGAAACGGTATCCAATCCCTGAGTGCTAAAAAAGACAGCCCATCGATGATGGCAGTTTGAGTGTGTGCAATTTATAGTAATTCTCATCTAGTTTTAAAGAAGTCTTGCATCAACCGTCGATTTTTTTATTCCACGCAGCTGTTACCGATTGTGTAATGGCCTAAATCCCCGGGCAATTTCCTCGTTTACCTGTCAGCTCTGCGCAACTGCGCTCCGAACTTTCCCCGCTGGAACCTAAGCATGAAACGCCCTCGACCTGCCCGACGCGCCCTGCTTGTGGTGGCGTGCCTGATGCCTGTGATAGCCATCGCCGCCTGGCAAGTGCTGCCTCAGGGCCGCGACACCCTGGCGACCGTCACTGTCACGCGCGGCAATATTGAAAGCAGCGTCACCGCCCTCGGCACCCTGCAACCACGGCGCTATGTCGACGTGGGTGCGCAAGCGTCGGGGCAAATCCAGAAGATTCACGTCGAGGCCGGCGACCAGGTCAAGGCAGGCCAATTACTGGTGGAGATCGACCCGTCCACGCAAAAGGCCAAGCTCGACGCCAGCCGCTACGCCATCGAAAACCTCCAGGCCCAGTTGCAGGAGCAAAAGGCCCAACACGAATTGGCCCGCCAGCAATACACACGCCAGCAACGCCTGGTGGCCGGCAATGCGACCCGCGAAGAAGACGTACAAACCGCCAAGGCGCAGTTGAGCGCCACCCAGGCGCGGGTTGATATGTTCCAGGCGCAGATCCGCCAGGCTCAGGCCAGCCTGCGCAGCGACGAAGCCGAATTGGGCTACACACGCATCTTCGCGCCGATGGACGGCACGGTGGTCGCGGTGGACGCACGCGTCGGCCAGACCCTCAACGCCCAGCAACAAACGCCCTTGATTCTGCGTATCGCCAAGTTGTCGCCGATGACCGTGTGGGCCGAAGTCTCTGAAGCCGACATCGGCCACGTCAAACCCGGCATGAGCGCGTATTTCACCACCCTCAGCGGCGGCAGCCGGCGCTGGACCAGCACTGTGCGGCAGATTCTGCCCATCCCGCCCAAGCCGCTGAACGAAACCGCCCAGGGTGGCGGCAGCCCCAACAGTTCCAGTAAAAGCGGCAGCGGCCGCGTGGTGCTGTACACCGTGCTGCTGGACGTGGACAACACCGACCACGCGCTGATGGCAGAAATGACCACTCAGGTATTTTTTGTCGCGAGCCAAGTCAAGGACGCCCTCACCGCCCCGGTCGCCGCGCTGTTGAACAGCCATGGCGCGGGTAAGCCAATCGCTCGCGTGGTGGCCAAAAACGGTGCCATTGAGGAACGCGAAGTGCGCCTGGGCATCAGCGACCGCCTGCGCGTCGAAGTGCTCGGCGGCCTCAACGAAGGCGATCACCTGCTGATCGGCCCGGTCGATGGCAGTGGAGGTTGAGTTGACCACGCCGCTGATCGAACTCAAGCACATCCGCAAATCCTACGGCGGCGGCGACAGCCCGCAGGTCGATGTATTGCGCGGCATCGACCTGTCGATACATGCCGGGGAATTCGTCGCCATCGTCGGTGCTTCCGGCTCCGGCAAGTCCACCCTGATGAACATTCTGGGTTGCCTGGACCGCCCCACCGAGGGCGACTATCTGTTCGCCGGTGAAAACGTCGCGCACCTGGGCAGCGACGAGCTGGCATGGCTGCGCCGTGAAGCCTTTGGGTTTGTGTTTCAGGGCTACCACCTGATCCCCTCCGGCTCGGCCCAGGAAAACGTCGAAATGCCGGCGATTTATGCCGGTATCAGCGCCGCCGAGCGCCACGCCCGCGCCAACGCCTTGTTGACCCGCCTGGGCCTGGCCGAGCGCACCGGCAACCGTCCGCACCAACTCTCCGGCGGCCAACAACAGCGCGTCTCGATTGCCCGGGCGCTGATGAACGGCGGCCATATCATTCTCGCCGATGAACCCACTGGCGCCCTCGATAGCAGCAGCGGCGCCGAAGTCATGACGTTGCTGGACGAGTTGGCAAGCCGGGGCCACGTGGTGATCCTGATCACCCACGACCGCGACGTGGCGGCGCGGGCCAACCGCATCATCGAAATTCGCGACGGTGCCATCGTCAGCGATTCGGCAGAGGGTGACGCCCATGTGCCGGCAGTTGCCGGCAGCACGGCCTTGCAAGCCGTCGACTTGCGCCAGCGCCTGGCCGACGGCGCCGAGCACAACGGTGCGTGGAAGGCCGAGCTGGTGGACGCCGTGCACGCCGCCTGGCGCGTAATGTGGATCAACCGCTTCCGCACGGCGCTGACGCTGCTGGGGATCATCATTGGCGTGGCGTCGGTGGTGGTGATGCTCGCAGTGGGCGAAGGCAGCAAGCGCCAGGTGATGGCGCAGATGGGCGCGTTCGGGTCCAACATCATCTACCTGAGCGGCTCCTCACCGAACCCGCGTACGCCGCTTGGCATCATCACGCTCAACGACGTCGCAGCGCTCGCGGGCCTGCCCCAGGTCAAGCGCATCATGCCGGTCAACGGTGCGGATGCCGGCGTGCGCTTCGGTAATGTCGACCACATGGCCTACGTCGGCGGCAATGACACTAACTTCCCGGCGATTTTCAACTGGCCGGTGGTCCAGGGCAGCTATTTCACCGAGGCGGACGAGCGCGCCGGGGCCACGGTGGCCGTGATCGGCCATCGCATCCGCGAGAAACTGTTCAAGGACGTGGCCAGCCCGATCGGCGAGTACATCCTGATCGAAAATGTGCCGTTTCAGGTCATTGGCGTGCTGGCGGAAAAAGGCTCCAGCTCCGGCAGTGAAGACAGCGACGACCGTGTCGCCATCCCCTACACCGCCGCCAGCGTGCGCCTGTTCGGCACCTACAACCCCGAATACGTGGTGATTGCTGCCGCAGATGCACGCAAGGTGCATGAAACCGAACAGGCAATTGATCAGCTCATGCTTAACCTGCACAACGGCAAGCGCGACTACAGGCTGACCAACAGCGCCGCCATGATCCAGGCCGAAGCGCGCACGCAGAACACGCTGTCGTTGATGCTCGGTTCGATTGCCGCGATTTCCCTGCTGGTGGGCGGCATCGGCGTGATGAACATCATGCTGATGACCGTGCGCGAACGCACCCGCGAAATCGGGATCCGCATGGCCACAGGCGCTCGCCAGCGCGACATCCTGCGCCAGTTTCTCACCGAGGCGGTGATGCTCTCGGTGGTCGGCGGCCTGTGTGGCATCGCCCTCGCCCTGCTGGTGGGCGGCGTGCTGGTGCTGGCAGACATCGCTGTGCAGTTCTCGCTGGTGGCAGTGCTTGGCGCATTTGGCTGTGCGTTGGTCACCGGTGTCGTATTCGGCTTTATGCCGGCCCGCAAAGCTGCCCGGCTCGATCCGGTTAAGGCCCTCACCAGTGAATAAACGACTCACTTTGCTCAGCCTGTGCCTGCTGCTCAACGCCTGCGCCGGTAACCCACCCGCCCTCGACAGCGGCGTTGCGCCGCCTGCGGCCTGGCAATACGCCGAGCGGGACGCCACCCAGGCCATCAACAAGCGTTGGTGGACGCACTTTGGCAGCCCGCAACTGAACCGCCTGATCGATCAGGCACGCCGTGACAGTCAAGACGTGGCCGCCGCCATGGCGCGGGTGCGCCAGGCCCAGGCAAGCGCCGTGATCGCCGGTGCGCGGTTAAGGCCCGAGGTCAATTTCAACCTCACCGCCAGCCGTGAAAAGCTGCTGCGCGGCAGCGGTAATTCGGACCTGGACGCCACCGACAGCAACAAGACTGTCGACAGTTTTGGCGCCACCCTCAGCGCCAGCTACGAGCTGGACTTTTGGGGCGGTCGGGCCGCCTCCCGGGACAGCGCCCTGCACAGCCTGCGCGCCAGTGAGTTCGACCAGGCCACCGTGGAGCTGACCCTGCTCGGCAACGTGGCGGATCGCTACGCACAAACCCTTGCCGCCCGCCAACGCCAGCAGATCGCCGAACTGAACCTTGCCAATGCGCAAGACGTGCTCAACCTGGTACAGACCCGCTACGACGCCGGCTCAGCCACGGCGTTGGAGCTGGCCCAACAGAAAAGCCTGGTGGCAGGCCAGCAACGGCAGTTACCGCTGATCCAGCAACTGGCCGAAGAATCCCAAATCACCCTCGCCGCCCTCCTCGGCCAGCCGGTGCAGGCACTCGACCTGGGCCACGAACCTTTCCAGACGCTGTCCTGGCCGACCATTGGCCCCGGTGTACCGAGCCAGCTGCTGAGCCGACGCCCCGACCTCGCCAAGGCTGAAGCGCAGCTCTCTGCGGCCAGTGCCGACGTTACCGTGGCCCGTGCGGCGATGCTGCCCACCGTCACCCTGGGCGCTACATTCGGCTCGGGCGCGTACAAAGCCGAAGATATTCTGCGCAGCCCGTTCTACACCCTGACCTCGGGGCTGGTGGCGCCCATCTTCAACAGTGGCCGTTTGAGCGCCGAACGCGACAAGGCGCGCGCCCGCCAGGACGAGTTGCTGCACACCTATCGCGGCGCGATCATCAACGGCTTTGCCGATGTGGAAAAATCTCTGAGCAGCATCGCGCGCCTGGACGAGCAACGTCACTGGCAAACCGAGGAACTGCAACAGGCCCAGAGCGCGTTCCAGATCGCCGAAAGCCGCTACAAGGCAGGCGCCGAAGACTTGCTGAGCGTGTTGGAAACCCAGCGCACGCTGTACGCCGCCCAGGACGCGAATGTGCAACTGCGGTTATTGCGCTTGCAAGCCAGTATTGCCCTGTACAAAGCCCTGGGTGGCGGCTGGGAAATCGATATCCGATAACAAAACTCCATTTCCTTACACGGGACGTTTATTCGTCCTACATTCCTTGACGCGGGTCCTTGGTAAAAAGCCGTCCTCATACGGCTGCCCGGACCCTCATGATGAAAACCAGCGCTTTCGTGCAACGCCTGGCGTGCGGTTGCCTTTGGCTGATCGCACAGCTGAGCGATGCCAAGCCCCTGATCGCGCCCACGGCGATTGACTGGCTGCTGGACTGTCCGTTTCCCGCGGCTGCCCGACAAGACCCCGAGGTAGTCGACCGCACCCAATGCGGCACCGTGAGCGTGCCCCGCGACTATGCTGCGCCGGCGCGCGGCAAGGTGCGCCTGGCCGTAACCCGCGTCGGTGCGCGGGATCCGCTGAGCCGCGAGGGCGTGGTGTTTGTGCAGTCCGGCGAGCAGTCCAAAACCCAGGTCGCCACGTTCGCCCTTCACTTGGTCAGCCGCTGGGAGTCCTACGCCACCCCGGCCTATCGCACGCTGGCCAACCGATATGACGTGATCGAGCTGAGCCCCCGCGACCTCGATCAGGAGAACGGCATAGAGCAGGCCGCGCAGGACATGGAATTTGTGCGCGGGCAGTTGGGCGAGGCGCAACTCCACTACCTCGGCAACGCCGACGCCACACGCCTCGGCGGCCGTTATGCCGCGCTGTTTCCCGAGCGCGTGGCCCGCATGGTGCTGGTCAACACCGAGCACGGTGAACCGCCCGCCTCCGGCGTCGAACTGTTACTGCTTAAAGAGTCGACCCGGCCCAACGCAGTCGCCACCGGATGCATCAACCAATGGGTGGGGGATTTTCTGATCTACGGCAAGCAGCCGCCCGTCTCCACCCGCTGTCTTGATGTGGGCAGTTGGGAATAATCACCGCGTTTACGACCTGTTTGTTCGATCACAACCACTGAGCGCCAGGTGAAAACCCGATCACGGTGGGAGCGGGCTTGCCCGCGAAGGCGGAATATCAGTCACCGGATGCATCGCTGACCCAGCGCATTCGCGAGCAAGCCCGCTCCCACAGTTTGAACCGCATTCCATTACACTGTCCCCATTCATCCCAGGGGGCTTCATGGACATCGAACTGGCACGCACCTTCCTCGAAATCACCCGCTGCGGCAGCCTGGCCGCCGCTGCCGAGAAACTGCACGTGACCCAGACTGCCATCACCGCGCGGGTCAAAAACCTTGAGAGCCAACTGGGCAGCACGCTGTTTATCCGCAACCGCGCCGGTGCGCGGCTGACCGCCGACGGCGAGGCGTTTGTGGTGTACGCCAACCAGTTGCTGCAAACCTGGGAGGCCGCCAAGCGCGACCTGCCGCTGCCCGATGGCTACCGCAACGTGTTGCACATCGGCGGCGAGGTGAGCTTGTGCAACCCGTTGATGCTCGGCTGGGCCCAGGCGCTGCGCGAACACATCCCCGGCCATGCACTGCGTACCGAAGTGCGCGAAGGCGACTACCTGCTGCGCCAGTTGGAACTGGGTGTGCTGGACGCCGCGCTGGTGTTCCAGCCGCAGTATTGGCCGGGGTTGCAGGTGGAGCAGGTGCTGGAAGAAAAGCTGATTCTGGTGCAGTTGGTCAGCACACCCGACCCCTACGTCTACATCGATTGGGGCCCGGGCTTTCGCCAGCAGCACGACGCCGCCCTGCCCGACAAGGCCCGCGCCGCGGTGAGTTTCAACCTCGGCCCGCTGGCCTTGCAGTACATCCTCGAAAATGGCGGCGCTGGCTACTTCCGTACCCGCGTGGTGCAAAGCTACCTGGACAGCGGCGTGATGCAGCGCGTGCCCAAGGCGCCGGAGTTCAGCTTCCCGACGTATCTGGTGTATTCACGGGCGCGGGATTCGGCGGTATTGCAACACGCACTGGAACTGCTGCGCGGCGTGGTCAAGGCTGAAAGCGACTGGTCGCAACGCTGGGACCCGCTGATTTGAAGCCCCCAACGCCTTCGCGCGGGGGCTCAAGCGCAGTGAAAGCCTGATCATCGGCGTGATCACCGCCTCGGTAGACAACCCGTTCTACAGCGAGATGATCAAGGCGATTTCCCGCGAGGCAAAAAAACACGGCTACACCATCATGCTGGTGGACACCGATGAGCTGGAAGAGCTGGAAATCAAAGCCGTCGACACCCTGCTCGGCTACCGCGTGGCGGGCATCATTTTGTCGCCGGTCGCCGACGAACCGAGCTATCAGCCCGACTACCTGGAACGCGTGGGCAACGGCAAGACCCCGGTGGTGCTGCTCGACCGTACGATCCACGACAGCCCGTTCAGCCGCGTGGTGCTCGACAACTACCACAGCGGCCCCAACACTCGGCACCTCGCCTAGGCTCGGTGTGCCCGTAATCCGACCTGAGTGGTGTGAAGCAAAAGCGGTCTGGTGTAGAAGCTGGCTTGTGTGGGAGCTGGCTTGTGTGGGAGCTGGCTTGTGTGGGAGCTGGCTTGTGTGGGAGCTGGCTTGCCTGCGATGGCATCAACTCGGTGTGTCTGATGTACCGAGGTGTCTGCATCGCAGGCAAGCCAGCTCCCACAGAGAAGCTCAACAGTGTGTGAAAGTATTGAAGTCTTACTCGGTCAAAACTGTGGGAGCGGGGGGGGGGGGGGGGGGGGGGGGGGGGGGGGGGGGGGGGGGGGGGGGGGGGGGGCAAAGGGGGGCGCCACCCCCCCCCC
>NZ_JAFCTN010000008.1:0-42109 GCF_049896045.1 Pseudomonas sp. PWP3-1b2 | reverse complement strand
GCGGGCTTGCTCGCGAAGGCGGTGGGTCAGTGATGGATTTGGTGGCTGATACACCGCATTCGCGAGCAAGCCCGCTCCCACATGTGGATCTCCATTTGGGCTGGAGAATCGCGATCTGCTCTGGAAAAAACAGCGCTTTTGATTCAACCACTCAGGTCGGCTACTAGGCCGCCGTGCTTTAGATTTTGATCTTGATCTGAGGCGCCCTTTAACCACGATTAACCACGATGGCCGCACGCAGGCACACCGAGCCACAGCGAGTGCCGAGTGGTGGGGCGAGGACTTTTTGGTTACTTTTGGCTGGGCCGGCTTCCGGTCCTTCCAAAAGTGACCCGCTGTAAGAGCGGAACCCATCTCAGCCCTCACCCAACCAACGGATATACACCCAAAAACTCACCCCTTAACAGCCCCAGCCCCAGCCCCAGCCTGAGCCTTGGCCCGCATCTTATCCGCCATCAGCGCCATCTCGTCATACAACAACCCAGGATTCTTCTGCTTCAACCCCCAGGCCATCCGCCCCTGCTCATGGGGCAAAATCATAAACTCCCCCTCAGCCACCCGCTGATAGATGTAGTCAGCAATATCAGCCGCCGAAATCGGCGAACTCTCAAGCAACTTACCCACCTGCGCCTTCATCGCCGGCGTAGGCCCACGGAACGAGTCCAGCAAATTGGTCTGGAAAAACGAAGGGCACACCACATGCACCGCCACTTCCTGCTGCCTGAGTTCCACCAGCAAACTCTCCGACAACGCCACCACGCCCGCCTTGGCTACGTTGTAATTACTCATGGCCGGCCCCTGCATCAGCGCCGCCATCGAAGCAATGTTGATGATCCGGCCCTTGCTCTTCTCCAGCAACGGCAGGAACGCCTTGCACCCCTTGACCACGCCCATCAAGTTAATCGCAATTTGCCAGTCCCAATCCTCCAGCGACAACTCGGCAAAAAACCCACCCGACGCCACACCCGCGTTGTTGACGATCACATCAATGCCACCCAGCTTCACCTCACACGCCTGGGCAAACGCCGTAAGCTGGCTGTAGTCCCGCACATCACAGCGCTGCACAAACCCATCGCCGCCGGCCTCGCGCACCAACTTGAGGGTTTCGTGCAAGCCCGGCTCGCTGACGTCCGACAAGGCCAACTGCCAACCCTCGCGGGCCCAGCGCAGCGCGATTTCACGACCCAGGCCCGACCCGGCGCCGGTAATCATCATGCGATTTTGCATAGGAACATTGCCTTGTGGTTCACAGAAGAAGTGATCGGCAGTGTAGCGAAGGTTTTTCCCGCACCCACTCACCATCCAATTGATGAATGCCTCGGGCAAACCGTGAGCCGGGTGCGAGGCTGGCTTACAGCGTAAGTTCAATCTTTTTCAACTAAAGCCGGGTATTTTCGAACGCATTAAAAGAAATAAGCATGTTTGCGAAATGCTTTAAGGAATCATGGAATTTTTTACGAAGTGGCACAGTCGGAGTTGTTAAGGCGTCCGTATTTAAACCCACGGGCCTGTCGTTAAATAACCGGTCTCTACAGAAGGCCTACAAGGAAAAAACCATGAGCCTCATTCTGATCATCATCCTGATTCTGCTGCTGGTCGGCGGCCTGCCCGTATTCCCGCACTCGCGTAACTGGGGTTATGGCCCGTCGGGTATTCTGGGTGTTGTACTGGTCGTTCTGCTGGTACTGTTGTTGCTCGGCCGGATATAAACGCCGGACAAAAAAAGAGGCCTCCTGGAGGCCTCTTTTTTTATGCCCGACGACTAAGTTAGTCCGGCTTGCCGTTGATCACACCGGCGGTGTTATCCAACAGGCTCTTGGTCGCCGTCTGCAGGAACGACTCAAGCTTCTGCTTCAGCGCTGCTTCGTCCGGCGATTCAGGAATTACCTTACCGGTCGGGTTAGCACCCAGTTCGTATTCCCACAGTTTCGGTGGCATCTCCTTCGGCAATACCAGAATGCGGTCTGCGGTGACCAAGGCTACCGTCTGGTCGCTGCCCGAGGGCTTGATCACACCAAAGCCTTTGTCGCCTTCCGGCAGGTTCAGCAGGTCGCGGCCCCAGCATTGGTGCAGGGTATCGCCACCCAGGCGGCCCATGATGGTCGGCACGATGTCGATCTGGGTGCCCACGGTGTGGTCACGCTCGCCGAATTTTTCCTGCACGCCCGGTGCAATGATCAGCATCGGCACATTGAAGCGGCCCAGGTCCATTTCGGTAATTTGTTGCTCGTTACCGAAGCCGTGGTCACCCACGACCACAAACAGGGTTTCCTTGAAGTACGGCTCTTTGCGGGCCTTTTCAAAGAACTGGCCCAAGGCCCAGTCGGAGTAACGCATGGCCGTCAAATGCTCGTTGAGGCTGCCACGGTCGGTGACTTTCTCGACCGGCAATGGCGTCGGCAACGCGTACGGCGTGTGGTTGGACAGGGTTTGCAGCAGGGCGTAGAACGGCTTGCCGCCTTCGCGGGCTTTCAGCTCTTCCAGGCCACGGTTGAACATGTCCTGGTCGGACACGCCCCACGTCGGGTCGGAGAATACCGGGTTGACGAAGTCGTTACGCCCGATGAAGTTGGTCATGCCCTGGTTGCTGAAGAAGCCCGACTGGTTGTCCCAGGCGAAGTCGCCGTTGTAGACATACACGTCGTCAAAGTCGCGTGCGCTGAGTAGTTGCGGCAGGCCCGACAGCTTGTGGCTGCCTTCCGGCGTCTGCATCAGGTATTCAAAGCCCGGCAGGTTCGGGAAGCAGGCCATGGTGGCGAACATACCCTGGTGGGTGTGAGTGCCGTTGGAGAAGAAACGGTCGAACAGCAGGCCTTCCTTGGACAGCTTGTCGAAGTAAGGCGTGATGTTGCCCGGGCGACCCAGGGCGCCGACCGAGTGACCGGCGAAGCTTTCCATCAGGATGACGACGACGTTCTTGATCGGCAGGGTTTTCTCGGCCGGTGGCGTGTAGTCACGGCGCACAGCGGCGATGTCGGCATCTACCAGTTTTTCTTGCGGCAACACCAGCATGTCACGCACGGTCTGGGTCGCCAGCGGCTGCTCCAGGGTGGCTTTCCAGATGTTGGAACGCTCTTCGGAGAAGCGCGACTTGGCTGCTGCGATCAACGACAGGGTACCGTTCAAGCCCAACTGGTTGGCGAAGTTCGAGTCGGTGGTGTAGACATCGCCCCAACGCAGTGGCGGGCCCTGGCGCAGGGTGCCACGGATGGCGACGACAGCGATCAGCAGGCAGACCACAAACACGGCGGTGCGCGTGTACCACGGCGCCACCTGGCGTGTGCCGATGCTGCCGCCGCTGAACGGCCCGCGTGGGCGGGTTGCGCGGTCGGCGCCTTTGAACGCCATGCTCAGGATCAGCGTGCCGACGGCCCAGGCCAACAGGTAACGCACCACTGGGAAACCGTACCAGAGCATGCTCATCACGGTTTTCGGGTCTTCCTTTACATACTGGAAGACCAGGCCGTTGAGGCGCTGGTGGAACTCGCGGTAGAAGTCCATTTCCATCAGGCCCAGGAACAGGGCAATGCTGGACGCGACGGTCAGCCACAAACGGAAAAACCCGCGTGCCGCCATGGCCCGAACGCTGAACAACGCCAGCAGCAACGGGACCAGCAGGTACATCACCAGGCGGATATCCAGGCGCAGGCCGTTGGCGAACGCTTCAAGGAAGGTCGAGGCCGGCGTGTCGAGGATCATCTCGCGGTTGTAGACCAGCAGCGCCAGGCGCAGCAGGGAGAACATCACCATCATGACCAGTGCGCAGAGCGCCGTGTACGCCAGATGGGATTTGACGGTCGGTTGCAGCAGGCGATTAGAAGCTCGCTGCTGACTCAGGGCGTCCGGGTTTGCCATGTCGTTTCAGGACCCATTGGAAGTTTAAGTTGCGAAATAATGCAGTTGCGTCCGTCCCTCGCCCAGGCTTGCTGGGGTAGGCGGTTATCGCGGTGGCGCAAATGGTGCCCGATCAATGGCATCAACGCCATTAATTACTGAACGTGTGCGGTTGCGCAGCCTTTAACGGTACTCGAGTTAGAGCCTTGGCAGCGCTGTAAAAGCGGGCGAATTGTCTTGGAAAAGATGTGAAAATTCTGTGCAGCGAATATTTTCGAAACACAAATCTCATGGCTGCACTGAAACCAATGTGGGAGCGGGCTTGCCCGCGATAGCGTTCTTACAATCAGCATTGCTGTGACTGAAAGATCGCTATCGCGGGCAAGCCCGCTCCCACATTTAGTACGGTGCCCACTTCAAATTGAATGAAGTGTTTAGATCCGCACGTTACCCCGTGGCCCGGCAATTGCCCAAATGATCAGGCCCAATACTGGCAGCAACAGGATCAACAAAATCCACAGCACTTTGGCGCCTGTGCTGGCACCGCTTTTAAATACGTTGATGATCGCCCATATATCCAGCGCCAGAATGATCAAGCCAATAAGGCCGTTAAAGGTAGAACCCATGGTGTCGCTCCTAAGTGAGGTCATGCACTTGTAGGATAGCCAGCCCTGGCTGGGGTTCCGTTTTATTTCAGACGTGAATGGCGACGCGCAGGGCTTCCAGGGACGGCTCGGCCTTGATGCCCACTTCGGCGCACAATTCAAGCACACGCGGCAGGTCCTTGCCGTACACCAACACTGCTTGAATCTCATCGTCGAGCAACTGGCTGAAGTTCAACAACACGTAACCACCGTCTTGCGGGCTGAGGGCGCTCATCTGGATCTGGATGCGGTTCAGCGCCGTGAGGTCTTCAGTCTTGGCCAGTTGCTTGGGCTTGAGGTTGAACGCCACACCCGGGCCGAACGAGGCGACGATCTGTGCAAACAGTTCGCTGTAGGTGTCGGCCTGGAACAGCACGGTGTCTGGCAAGCTGCCGACCACGACCCACTCGCCCAATGGGATAGGGAACGTGTCGTCGTAGTTGATATCCGGGTTCGCTGCCAGAAAGGCCACAGGGTCCGCGTAGGCCTGGGCGGCTTCTTCAGCGATACGCGCCACCTCGTCTTCGCCCATGACGCCGGCGCTTATTTTGCTGATGAGTTCGACGAGGGCGGTTTTCATGGGGGAGATCCTGTCACGGGCTGGCTTTTGAGGGCGCGTAGCCTACACCAGTTTTTGCAATAGCGCCGTCGTATCCACTGCGCCCATGGTCTGTGCCGCCGCCAGCGCGGTTGCGCCCTGCGCGTCGGTGGCCTTCGGGTTGGCGCCCTGGCCGAGCAGGTAGTCGAGCATTTCGACGCGATTGAACATGGCAGCCATCATCAGCGCCGTACGGCCGTCAGAAGATGCAGCATCCACCGGCGTGCCACCTTCGATCATCGCTTTGACGACGGGCAGGTTGCCCTTGAACGCCGCACCGGCCATCGGCAGTTGGTTCTTGTCATTGGCGATCTGCGGGTCGGCCTTGAATTCGAGCAGCACTTTCACCGCTTCGACATGGCCGTGGTAGGCGGCGAGCATCAGCAAGGTGTCGCCATTATGGTTGCGCAGGTTGGGCGGCAGGCCCTTGGCCAGCAGCGCAGCGAGCATGGCCGCATCGCCTTTGCGGGCCACGTCGAAGACTTGCTCGGCAAATTCGGCAGCTTCATCGTCGGTCATCTGTTTGGGCTGGTCTGACATGTGGGGCTCCTTGTCTGGTGTGCCTTAATAGGCGCCCAGTGTCGCGATGGAGTTCCCCACTGTCATGCCTTTTTTGTGAAAAGTGGCCATAGGCAGAATCAATAGCGCTGCATTTCAGTAACGAAAGAACCCACCTTGTATCTGTGCCAACAACGGGCCGGTCACCGGTACGTAGCAATCCGAACCCGGTAGCCACGCGAAGACGGGATCGACACCGGCCTTGCCTGGGTCGAACGCCTCCTCCTTGAGCTTCACTTTCTGGTACTTGAAGGTGCCGGTGGTTTCCATCTTCACCTTGATGCGCAGAAACAACGGCACCGCATAGTGCGGCAACTGGGCGTGTGCGAACTGCAGCAGTTCGCGCATATCCAGGGCGGCCAGGGATTCACTCGGGGTGATGGCGACCATGCCGGCACGGCCATTGATGTTTTCGATCTCGACGCCGTAGGCCACCACCTCGGCGATCTGCGGGTGCTGCAGCAGCACGTTTTCGACTTCCGTGGTCGAGACGTTTTCGCCTTTCCAGCGATAGGTATCGCCCAAACGGTCGACGAATTGCGCATGACCGAAGCCAATGCTGCGCAACAAGTCGCCGGTGTTGAAATAACGGTCGCCTTTCTCGAACACGTCGGTGAGCACCACCTTGCGGTTTTTTTCCGGGTCGGTGTAGCCGTCAAACGGCGACTTGTCATCGATCCTGGCTAACAACAGCCCCTGCCCGCCCGTGCGTACCTTGCGCATGAACCCATCGCTGCCACGGACCGGCTCGCCCGTGTCATGGCTGTAGTCCACCAGCGCCCAGTGCTGCAGGCAAAAGCCGATGGTGTTGTCGAAATTCAGCACGTTGGTGAAGCCGATATTGCCGTCGCTGGCGGCGTAGAGTTCGCAGATGTGTTCAACGCCATAGCGTCGCTTGAACTGTGCCCAGACCCCAGGGCGCAGGCCATTGCCGACCATCTTGGTCACACGGTTATCGAGGTCTTGCGCACCTGCTGGCTGATCAAGCAGATAACGGCACAGCTCACCGACATACCCCAAGGTAGTCGCCTTGAACGTGCGCGCATCATCCCAGAACTGGCTCGCGCTGAATTTGCGCCGAATGGCAAACCCCGACGCACCGACAATTGCCGAGCCCCAACACACGCACAAGCCCGTGGCGTGGTAGAGCGGCAAGGTGCAATACAGAACGTCGGACGGCCCCATGTTCAGGGCGATGCTGCCGAAGCTGACGGCGGTTTTGGTCCAACGCCCGTGTTTCATGATGCCGGCCTTGGGCAGGCCGGTGGTGCCAGAGGTGTAGATATAGAAGCAGGGGTCGTTGAAATAGATCTGCGCGGTGCTGGCGGGGTTGCCCTCCTCGCATTCGGCGCTGGCGACCAGCAGGTCGATATAACCTTGCGGTGCCGGGCTGGTCTGTTGATCGGCCACCCACCAGGTTCTGTCCGCGCTGATCGCGACCTGGTCGCGCACCGCCGCGTAGGCGCTGACCAATTCCGCCCCCACCACAATCGCCACCGGGTTCACCAGAGTGAGGCTGTGCAGCAACGCCGCTTGGGTCTGTGAAGTATTGAGCATGGCGCAGATGCCGCCCAGCTTGCCCACGGCCAGCACGTTCAATAACAGTTCGGGGCGGTTTTCCATAAACAGTGCAACCACATCGCCTTTGCGAAGGCCCTGCGCCTGCAGGTGATGGGCAATGCGGTTGGCGCGCCGATTGGCTTCGCCGTAGCTCAGCACGCTGTCGCCGTACAACAGCGCTGCGCCTTGCGGGTTGCGCAGGGTCGCTTGCTCGAAGTGCCAACCCAGGCCGCAGGGTTGGCCGGGATCGGTGACATTCGCCGCGCGCATGCCGCGCACCACCCGAGGCAGGGCTCGAACAATGGAGGGCACCTTACGCAGCATCATGCCCCAGGTGATCATCTCGTCTCGCGGATGGCTCATTCAGGAACGTCCTTTTTCTTATTCTTCGTCTGATCCGAAAGCATCGGCGGCCCGGTCGGCAATACGCCGACTGCCTTGCAGGAAAATACGCCTGCGGTTCTTTGGCTGTACACGCAGGATTTGAAAAGTTTTGTATCCCGAGGCGAGCATCCTTACGTAACGGAATTTTGCAACGCCGCAGCGGTCATTATCTGTAACAACGATGTGAAAAGGCCGGCTTCGATAGCGCAAAATGCAGGATGCACGATGGCCATTCATGCAAATTGCACGAAAACGAAAAATCCTGAATTTTTTAACTCTTTGATTTATAACGATTTTTTTCGATAATCAATACTGGCACAATCACTGCACCTATCACTCCATGCTTGCCAACTTGAGCCAACGGAGCTGATAGACATGAGCCTGATCCAAGACAAATTCGCTTCTGTATTTTCCCAATACGATGTCACCACTCAGCCGCGTCCTGATGGCGGTATCCTGCTGACCCTGCGCAACAGCGAAGGCAAACAGGTAAAACGTTCGATCTCGTATCAACAACTGCACACGGCCGATCAACTGACCTGGGTCATCAGCGCCATTCGCCGCGACCTGGCCGAACAAGCCAGTGACCTGCCGCAAATTTCCATGCTGCAAAGCCAGAACCGCTTTGCGCTGCCGACCTACCACTCGGCCTAAATAACAGACCCAAAAAGGGCCGCGACACTACCCAGTGTCGCGGCCCTTTTTTATGCGTTCAGCACAGCCCTTGGCGGGATGCCTCATTCATTGCTTGCACCCGATTGGTCACTTCCAATTTGCCGTAGATATTGCGCAGATGGAACTTCACCGTGGCCTCGGAAATATCGCGAATCTGGCTGATTTCCCAGACGGTCTTGCCTTCTGAAGCCCATCGCAGAATTTCCAGCTCCGTGGGTGTCAAGGGTTTGCCGGACAAGCTCAGGCGCTGTCTTGGCAGCCTGGACCCGCTGACCGATTCGTTCGACGGTGGTCCCAACTCCTCTGTGCTGCTCATATCTCTCTCCCTTAGGGTGACTTCGCAATACCGACCTTCGGAGTTTTCCTATTGACAGTCGGTATAAACATTGAGGCCAGAGAGAGTTACATAACCTTGATAACCAGAATGTAAGGCTGATGATAAACAGCCAGGCCTTACATTAACTTAAGGCGCTTCCCACAATAAATTCCAACTTGCCGGGATTGAACAATTTCTATAGATGGATATCACCCCTTAATTAACCACTTCACTGCGAATCGCCTGGGTGACGATACGTGCCAGGCGCTCGGTCAGTTGGTCAGGGGCGGCCTGTCGCCGGTGCAGGGTCAGCGCGATACTGGGCAAAGGCGGCAACCCCCGCTCGGCGGCCGCCAGTACCGCTGTTCCCGCCTGCATACCCAGGGATGTCCTGATGGTGTAGCCCAGCCCCGCCTCGGTGGCCGCCGACAACCCGTTGAGGCTGGAACTGGTGAACGATAACAGCCACGGAATGCCCCTGTCGGTCAGGGCTTGCGTCGCCATTGAATGAAAGGGGCACGGCGCGTCAAAGGCAATGATCGGCAAGGGCTCGCCTGAATCGGCGGTCCAATTCAGGTATTCATGGGAGGAACCGATCCACTGCATAGGCAACTGCGCCACGCGTCCCTGGTACCCGCCTCTACGCTCGTCTCCCCACACCACGGCGAGGTCGAGTGAGCCATTGTCGATTCGACTGAGCAGGTCAGCGTTACGCGCGATCCTGGCTTCTACCCGAACCTGCGGATGGGCCCTGGCGAAGCGGCCCAATACCGTGGGCAGGAAACCACTCAAGTCTTCCTGCAGGCCGAGGCGCACCCAGCCCTTGAGCTTGAGCTCGGACACGGCAGTCACCGTTTCGTCATTAAGGCTTAACAAGCGCTTGGCGTAGTTAAGCAGCACCTCCCCCGTCTCCGTCAGCGCCAGCCCTCGACCGGCCTTGGTGAACAAGGGCGAACCCGCCTGTGCCTCAAGCTTTTTGAGTTGGGCGCTGATCGCCGAAGTCGAGCGGTCGAGCTTCTGCGCCGCCTTGGCAAAACTGCCCAGTTCAACGCCCGTGACGAAGCTGCGCATAACGTCCAAATCGAAATTCACCGGTCGCATGATCATCCTGATTTTCGGGACTATTGAGCTAAATAATTTGATATTCGGAACGATGCGCCCGTGAGAGCCTTTTGCCAACGAATTATTGGTCTTTTTTTGGAGTGTTTATGCCAGTCGATAACGGTCACCGCTGGAAAGTGCTTGGGGTCGGCGTTGCGGCCAATGCCAGCTTTTCCAGTGTCGTCGGGGGGCTGCCGGCAACCGCTATTTATATGCGCGCCACCTACCAACTCGACACGACGCAGTTGGGCCTGGTACTGGGCGTGCTGGGGCTGGGCATTGCCATCAGCGAAATTCCTTGGGGCCTGCTGACGGATCGTTGGGGCGATCGCCCGGTGTTGCTCACCGGCCTGCTGAGTTCAGGTATCGCCCTGGCACTGTTGGCGGTGCTGGCACTCTACACACCCACTCTGGCGTTGCTGGCTATCGGGCTGTTCATCGTCGGCCTGCTCGGCAGCAGCGTCAACGGAGCCAGCGGCCGAGCGATCATGGCGTGGTTCAAAGAAGGCGAACGGGGCCTGGCCATGAGTATCCGGCAAACGGCCGTCCCCGGCGGCTATGCGCTGGGGGCATTGATCCTGCCGTACCTGGCGCATACCTACGGCTTCGTTCAAGTGTTTGGCGCCAGCGCGCTGTTTTGCCTGGTGGCCAGCTTCTTTGCGTGGCTATGGCTATACGAGCCGGACTTCGACGGAGCAACCGCTAAAAAATCCGGCGCAACGCCCGGCAGCAGCCCGTTGAAAGACTCACGGGTGTGGCGCATCGTCCTGGCCATCGGCCTGCTGTGTGCCCCGCAGTTCGCGATTCTTACCTACGCAGCAGTGTTCTTCCACGACTTCAGCCACGTGGACATCACCCTGGTCTCGGCGACCCTGGCAGTTATCCAGATCGGCGCGATCGTCAGCCGTATCTGGAGCGGACGCTGGACCGACAAACACAAAAATCGCCGCAGCTACCTTAAAGCCTGTGCATGGCTCAGTGCCCTGACCTTCCTGCTGCTGGGCGCAACCGTATCAATCGCCAGCACTTATGGGATAAGCCAAACACCACTGGCCAGCACCCTGATCATCGCCGTGATGGTGATCGCCGGTATCAGCGTCTCCGCCTGGCATGGCGTGGCCTACACCGAACTGGCGACCCTGGCCGGTGCTAGCCGCGCGGGTACCGCACTGGCGATGGGCAATACCTGCGTGTTTGTGGTGCTGTTCGCTACGCCCATCGCAGCGTCAGCCCTGATGACGCATTTCTCCTGGGGCACGGTGTGGCTGGCCGCAGCCTTCTGTGCACTGCTGACCGTGCCGCTGTTTCCCCGTGTGGATAAAGCCGCAAGGGGCATGCGCCTCTTCGCGCGGGTCAGCCATCCAGCCCCGGAAACCCGGTGCCAGCCTCTCCCGTGAATTCAGGCAGTGGCCCTTGCGGTGTGCGGGACAGGCGCAAGGTCACGCAATGCGGGTTCTCACCGATATCAAAGCCATGCGCCAGACCCGCCGGAATCACCAGCAGATCGTTTTTCTCACAGCGTACGGCGTACACATAGTCGCCCACCCGCAGGTTGAACAACCCCTGCCCCGCGACGAAAAAGCACGCATGATCTTCAGCGTAGCGACGCTCGTCCCGGTACCTGGCACGCAATTCGTCTTTCTGAGGATGATCGGTACTGACACGCTGCACTTCAACCGCGCCGTAACCCAAAGCATCGATCTGCGCGCTGTAGGCCGCAATCATCTGCGCCTCAGTGGCGCCTTGCTCCAGCGCCATGGCCGGCTGCCATCGCTCGAAACGCACGCCCTGTGCCTCCAGGGTGGCGGCGATGTCGTCGAGGTGGGTCAAGACTTTGTTCGGCGTATCCGGTGAGGCGACGGGGTAGACAGCGACATAACTCATTGAACGGTTCCTTTGTGCTCCGGCAATCGAAGGCCGATGATAAGGGCGGCGACCAGCGCGGCGACGCTGGCGATACTGAACGTCAGCGTGGGGCCCAACAGGTTCCAACTGTAACCGGCGTACAACGCACCCAGTGCTCCGCCGGTTCCGGCGAGTGCGGCATACAGCGCCTGGCCCTGGCCTTGCTGGCGATCACCAAAACTGCGCTGCACAAAGGCAATCGCCGATGCGTGAAAGCTGCCAAAGGTGGCGGCGTGCATCACTTGCGCCAACAGCAGCACCCACAGGTATTCGGCAAATGAGCCCAGCAGCAGCCAGCGCAGCGCCGCCAACAGGAAACTGGCCAACAGCACGCGGCGTATCGAAAAGCGCATGAGGAGCCGGCTCATGGCCAGGAACATCAGCACTTCCGCAACTACGCCCACGGCCCAGAGCATGCCGATGACGCCGCGGCTGTAACCGAGGTGTTCAAGGTGCAGGGTCAGGAAGGTGTAATACGGGCCGTGGCTCAATTGCATCAGCGCCACACAGGCATAAAACGCGAGCACGCCGGGGCTGCGCAGTTGCTTGAGGAAACCGTCGGCGGCCAGGCGGTTGCCATGGGTGGCGGGTTGCGCATTCGGCACCCACAGGCTGGCGCCGATGATGCCGGCCATGATCATCACGACCACCACCGGGTAGATGTCCAGGCTCAGCCAGTCGAACAGGCGGCCCATGATGACCACGGTGAGGATGAAACCGATGGAGCCCCACAGGCGGATTTGGCTGTAGCGCGCGGTCTGTTTTTGCAGGTGGGCCAGGGTGATCACTTCAAATTGCGGCAGCACGGCGTGCCAGAAAAATGCATGCAGGGCCATGACCAGAGCCAGCCAGGCGTAGGTTTTACTGAAGAAAATCAGCGAAAAACTGGCCAGGGTGCACACCGCGCCGAAGCGCACGATGGCCAGGCGTCGGCCGGTGTAGTCGCCCAGCCAGCCCCACAGGTTGGGCGCCACGCAGCGCATCAACATGGGGATGGCGACCAGCTCGCCGATGCGCGCGCTGGAGAAGCCCAGGTGATCGAAGTACAGCGCCAGGAACGGCGCTGTCGCCCCCAGCAGGGCGAAGTAGAAGAGGTAGAAGCTGGAGAGGCGCCAATATGGGAGGGGGCTGGTCATTGGATTGTATGGGGCTGCTGCGCAGCCCAGCGGGAGCAAGCTCCCTCGCCACAGCAAGCTCGCTCGCCACAGGTCACAGCTGGCCCAGTACCGGCGTGCTCACACGCACATCGGCATTTTGCCCACGGTTGCGCAGCAGGTGGTCCATCAACACGACGGCCATCATGGCTTCTGCAATCGGCGTGGCGCGGATGCCGACGCATGGGTCGTGGCGGCCCTTGGTGATCACGTCCACCGGGTTGCCGTGCACATCGATCGAACGGCCCGGGGTGGTGATGCTCGACGTGGCTTTGAGCGCCAGGTGCGCAATGATCGGCTGGCCGGAAGAAATACCGCCGAGGATGCCGCCGGCGTTGTTGCTGAGGAAGCCTTCAGGGGTCAGCTCGTCACGGTGCTCGGTGCCGCGCTGGGAGACACACGCAAAGCCTGCGCCGATTTCAACGCCCTTCACTGCGTTGATGCTCATCAGCGCGTGGGCCAGTTCGGCGTCGAGGCGGTCGAAGATCGGCTCGCCCAGGCCGGGTTTCACGCCTTCGGCGACTACAGTGATCCTGGCGCCGACGGAGTCTTGATCGCGGCGCAACTGATCCATGTAGGCTTCAAGTTCCGGCACCTTGGCAGGATCAGGGCTGAAAAAGGCGTTGTCGTCGACGCTGTCCCAGGTCTTGAACGGGATTTCGATCGGGCCCAACTGGCTCATGTAGCCGCGCACCACGATGCCCTGGGTGGCCAGGTATTTCTTGGCGATGGCGCCGGCGGCCACGCGCATGGCGGTTTCGCGCGCCGAGCTGCGGCCACCGCCACGGTAGTCGCGCTCGCCGTATTTGTGGTGGTAGGTGTAGTCGGCGTGGGCCGGGCGGAACAGGTCCTTGATCGCCGAGTAGTCCTTGGACTTCTGGTCGGTGTTGCGGATCAGCAGGCCGATGGCGCAACCGGTGGTGCGGCCTTCGAACACGCCGGAGAGGATCTCGACTTCGTCGGGCTCCTGGCGCTGGGTGGTATGGCGGCTGGTGCCAGGCTTGCGGCGGTCGAGGTCACGCTGCAGGTCTTCCAGCGAGAGCTCAAGCCCGGGCGGGCAGCCGTCGACAATGGCGACCAACGCCGGGCCATGGCTTTCGCCCGCGGTGGTGACAGTGAACAGCTTGCCGAAGGTATTGCCGGACATGCAGGGCGCTCCGTGAAATCAGTTGAATCAACTCAACCGTAATAACTTAAGGCGGCCAGTATACGCAGGCTAACCGACTAGTTCATCCTCGAAACCTTACCGGCAGACATCTGTCCAACCGGCACCTTTCTAATGATGGCGCGATGATGCTGCGAGTTTTGCTTTTGACCCTCACCCTGTTTTCCAGCCTTGGCTTCGCCGCCTCCCCTGTCGTGCTGCAACGGCCCATCAGCCTGGACACCGGCAGCGGCGAGCTGTTTGGCTCGCTCCTGCTGCCCAAATCCGACAAGCCGGTGCCCGTGGTATTGATCATCGCCGGCTCCGGCCCCACCGACCGCAATGGCAACAGCGCCGACGGCGCGCGCAACGACAGCCTCAAGCGCCTGGCCTGGGTGCTGGCGCGCAACAACATCGCCAGCGTGCGCTACGACAAGCGCGGGGTTGCCGCCAGCCTCGCCGCCACGCCCGACGAACGCAACCTGACGCTGGACGCCTACGTGTCCGACGCGGTGGCGTGGGGCAAACTGCTCAAGGCCGACCCACGCATGGGCCCGCTGATCGTGCTGGGCCACAGCGAAGGTGCATTGGTCGCAGCGCTCGCTGCTCCGCAACTCGACCCGGCCGGGGTGATTTCCCTGTCCGGCAGTGCCCGGCCGGTGGACCAGGTGATCCGACAGCAACTGGCGGCCCACCTGCCACCAGCCCTGTTGTTGCGCAGCAATGAAATCCTTGACCACCTCAAGGCCGGCCAGGTGGATGCCGATGTGCCTGGCCCGCTGGAGGGAATTTTCCGGCCCACTGTGCAGCCTTATCTGATCAGCCTGTTTCGCGCTGACCCGTCGGCCGCTTTTGCCAGGCTGAATATGCCGGCACTGATTATTCAGGGCACTAACGATATTCAGGTCGGCGTCGCCGATGCTCAGCAATTGAAAAGGGCCAAGCCCGACGCGCAGTTGACTGTGATCGAAGGCATGAACCACGTGATGCGCATCGTGCCCAGGGATGTAAAGGAGCAACTGGCCTCCTACAACGATCCGAAACTGCCGCTGGCCGCCGAACTGGGCACGCGCATCGTGCGCTTTATAGACGGACTTCAACCCCGTTAAGCGACTATTTGCCTCCAGTCCCCCGGGAAGCGGCCGATAAGCCGAAAGTCGACAGCAAAAAGGCTGTCGACTCGCAGGGCTTGGACAGGATCGCGCCGCATGACTACCACCGAAGCAACATCAGAACCTACTGCCGACACCGCGGCTGAAAAACCCGAGGCCGTCGAGGCAGCGGCACTGCCGTGGGCGGACGTACAGGCCGAACATTTCAAGATGCTGCGCCTGGCCCCCCTCGCCACCGACCGTGCCACGGGCGTACGCCCGCTGCGGTTTGTGCAGTTCGGGTATACCGAGCGCAACGATAAACACCGCAGCCTGTTGCGCATGGTCATTCAGTTGCCGGGCCAGCGCGTGCGTCGCGAGCAGAATCACCTGGATATCTGGGTCGATCACGATACACACCGCGTGCACTTCGGCCCGGGTAACAGCCTGGAGATTGAACCGGCCAACCGTGGCATCGGGCGTTTCCTGGTGGCCCAGGGCGCCGCGTGGGCGAAAAAACGCTGGTCGCACTATCGCGTTGACGGCGCAGACCTGGCCAACAAGGACGCGCTCAACGAAGCCACACGCTTGCGCCGCGACCATTTCCTGCGCGTTCAAGGCTTCGATGTCGCTTACGCCGATGTGCAGCACCTGAAAGGCAATGTGCAGCCGGGCAAGGTCAGCGACGTGCTGGACAGCTGGAACACCGAGAAGGTGCAGTTTGTGGAAATCCTCGAAGCCGCGCAGATGCTGCAACAGGCTGAGCACAACCTGGCGGAGCAGGAAGTGAAGCTGCGCAAGGAAGAGGATAAGGTCACCAAGTTCAAGCGCGAGGACAGTGGGTTGCGCTTTACCATTACGTGCCTGGTGGCGTTTACGGTATTTCAGGCAGGGTTGTTGATCTGGATTGCGACACACCGCTAGTCGATTGGAATGCACCCTGAGTTGTGGGAGCTGGCTTGCCTGCGATAGCGGTGGGTCAGCATGCAGTTCTGCTACTGATACACCGCTATCGCAGGCAAGCCAGCTCCCACATTGACCGTGTCCCTGCTTTTAAACCCTGGCGGCAAAGACGGCCTGATGTGCCCGGCACTGCTCAGCGGTCAACATGAACACGCCGTGCCCACCGCGCTGGAAGTCCAGCCAGGCAAAGTCCACTTCCGGGTACAACGCCTCAACGTGCACCTGGCTGTTGCCCACTTCAACAATCAGCAAGCCCTTCTCGGTCAGGTGGTCTGCCGCTTCGGCCAGCATGCGCCGCACCAGGTTCAAGCCATCATCACCGCACGCCAGGCCCAGCTCCGGCTCATGCTGGTACTCGTCCGGCATGTCGGCGAAGTCTTCGGCGTCCACGTAAGGCGGGTTCGACACGATCAGGTCAAACCGCTGACCCGGCAGGCCGTCGAAGCCGTCGCCTTGCACGGTGTACACGCGCTCGTCGACGCCGAGGCGCTCGATGTTCTGGTTGGCCACTTCCAGCGCTTCAAAGGACAAGTCGCCCAGCACCACTTCGGCGTCCTGGAACTCGTAGGCGCAGGCAATGCCGATGCAACCGGAACCGGTGCACAGGTCAAGGATGCGTGCCGGCGGGTTGGCCAGCCAAGGTGCAAAGCGGCTTTCGATCAACTCACCGATCGGCGAGCGCGGAATCAACACACGTTCATCCACGATAAACGACATGCCGCAGAACCACGCCTCCTTCAACAGGTAAGCGGTGGGCACGCGTTCGTGGATACGCCGATGCAGCAAGCGCTGAACGTGGGAAATCTCCTCTTCTTCGAGGTTGCAGTCCAGGTAACTGTCGTTGATCTCCCAAGGCAAGTGCAGGGCACCGAGTACCAGTTGCCGGGCTTCATCCCAGGCGTTGTCGGTGCCATGCCCGAAAAACAGGTCTTCCCCATGGAAACGGCTGACAGCCCAACGGATATGGTCGCGCAGTGTGCGCAGGCGGGATGTGATCACGGGGGCAGAACTCCTGGAAAAAACGACTGGCAATTCTAACAGCGTTCGCCTGTCCGTTCGATGTACGAAATGCCCTCACCGTACGTCGGAATTCATCTAATTTGCCATCAATGCGATAAACAAGCCGCCCACTTGACATGGCTGCACGCCAACAACGGCGTACCTTACGATGGTAGCGATTCACAGAACCGCTCAGCCAGTGGACAATGTCACAAAAGCCCCCCTCACAGGAGCCCCAGAATGTCCGTTCCAAAGACGATGTTTCAACTCAGCGGTCGCGGTTACGCAGCAGCCAACCTGAACCACGCGACCCTTGTGATCATCGACGCCCAGAAGGAATACCTCAGCGGCCCACTCGCTCTGTCCGGCATGGACGCGGCGGTCGATAACATCCAGCAGCTCGTCGCAGCGGCCCGCAACGCCGGGCGCCCGATTGTGCATGTGCGTCACCTGGGCACTGTCGGCGGCCTGTTTGACCCACAGGGCGAGCGCGGCCAATTCATTCCTGGCCTGGAACCCCTGGGTGACGAAACCATCATCGGCAAGTTGCTCCCCAGCGCTTTCCACGGCACCGGCCTTGAAAAACACTTGCAGGACCTCGGCTCTCTGGACCTGATCGTCTGCGGCTTCATGAGCCACTCCAGCGTCAGCACCACCGTGCGCGCCGCCAAGAACCTGGGCTTTCGCTGCACCCTCGTGGAAGACGCCTGTGCCACCCGCGACCTGCCTCACAAAGGCGGCGTGCTGAGTGCCGAACACGTGCAGCAAACTGAAATGGCCATCATGGCGGATAACTTCGCGACCCTCGCCCTGACCAAAGATCTGATCTGATCGCCCCTCTGATGAGCGGCGCGTTTATAGCTCCGCTCATCTGCGAAGCCCTTTCATTTGGCGCATTTACCCCTCCACCCGGAACAACCTGTGTATCTTCCGGTCGAAGGGCCGATACCCTGGAGGAAAGGTCGGAATGAAGATATCCGATGGTTTTGATGCTCGTCGCTTGCGTCCCAAGGGCCCGAGCAACTGGCGTCTGCGCCTGGTAGCCGGCTTTGCCGCGCTGCTGGCAATCGTAGGTTTGTTGTTGGCCGGTGCTGGTGGTGCCGGCCTGTTAGGTCATTCACCCGCCCTCGGCGAACTGAACGCCAGCCCCGGCGGCTCGGCGATTTTACTGGTGAGCGGCCTGCTGGTGGTGTGGCTGGGCGTGTGGTTGTGGCGTCGCAGCCGTCGGCGCATGCGCCAGCCGCTGTCGCTGAACATCGCTTCGCACCTGATGAAAAAGCACGACTGATGGCGCCTGGATAGCGTTTCCTGCGCCCTGGCCGCCGCGATTAGGTAAACTGCCCGCCCTTCGCGGAGGCTGACATGCAAGACGACGATTTTTCCCTGTTCAAAAACGAGCTGCGCGGCGTCAAGCCGATCAAGCACGACCGCGCCGACACTGGCAAACCCAAGGCTGACCGGGCGCAGATCGCCAAATTGCGCCAGGCCGCGACCGTGCGCACCGATGCCACCACCGTGGATGGCCTGTCGGATCAGTTCGTGATCGATGTAGGCCCCGAAGACGAGTTGATGTGGGCCCGCGACGGCGTGCAGGAAAGCCAGATGCGCAAGCTCAAGATCGGCCAGATCCCATTCGAAGGCAGCCTTGACCTGCACGGCATGAACGTGGAAAAAGCCCGCGAAACCCTCTGGGCCTTTCTCGCCGAAGCCACCAAATTCGAAATTCGCTGCGTGCGTGTCACCCACGGCAAGGCTGTGCGGCTGGATGGCAAGCGCCCGATGATCAAGAGCCACGTCAACACCTGGCTGCGCCAGCATGCCCAGGTGTTGGGGTTTACCTCGTGCCAGGCCCGCCACGGCGGCGCCGGTGCGGTGTATGTGATGCTCAAGCGCACCATGATGGAAGGCCGCGACGAGTAACAAGTGCCATCGTCAGGCTTGCAGCGATGTGTCCGCCACCGTAACCTTGCGCTTTGCGAAAATCCCACAGGTAGTTTCATGTCCCTGGAACAGAATTACACGGCGATCCTCGGCCAACTCGGCGAGGACGTTTCCCGCGAGGGCCTGCTCGACACGCCAAAGCGTGCCGCCAAGGCAATGCAGTACCTTTGCCGCGGTTATGCCCAGACGCTGGAAGAAGTCACCAACGGTGCCTTGTTCAGCTCTGACAACAGCGAAATGGTGCTGGTCAAGGACATCGAGTTGTACTCGTTGTGCGAGCACCACCTGCTGCCGTTTATCGGCAAGGCTCACGTTGCGTATATCCCGAGCGGCAAAGTGCTGGGCCTGTCCAAGGTCGCACGCATCGTCGATATGTACGCGCGCCGCCTGCAGATCCAGGAAAACCTCAGCCGCCAGATCGCCGATGCGGTAATGCAGGTGACCGGTGCACTGGGTGTTGCGGTGGTGATCGAAGCCAAGCACATGTGCATGATGATGCGCGGTGTAGAAAAACAGAATTCGTCGATGATCACGTCGGTGATGCTGGGTGAGTTCCGCGAAAACGCGGCCACCCGCAGCGAGTTCCTCAGCCTGATCAAGTAAACAGGCTGCGCAGGAAAAAGCCGGCGTTCATCGCCGGTTTTTTTTCGTCCGCAAAATTCAGGTAAGCTGCGGCCCCTTCTGTATCGGGCAAGAGGTTTTAGCCATGTTCGTCAAAGCACTTCGAGTGGGCCTTGGCCACGTCATCATCGCGGGCGACTTTCTGACCCGTCCACGCAAAAAGCAGCGCCCTGCCGAGCAGCAAGCTCAGGTGAATGCCGCGGCCAAGGCATTGACGCTGTATCAGTTCCACGCCTGCCCGTTCTGCGTGAAGACCCGCCGCACCCTGCACCGCCTGAATGTACCGGTGGCGCTGAAGGACGCGAAGAACAACGAGCAGGACCGCCAGACCCTGCTGGAGCAAGGCGGCAAGATCAAAGTGCCGTGCCTGCGGATTGAAGAGAATGGCCAGACCACCTGGATGTATGACTCCAAGGTGATCATTGATTACCTGGACAAGCGGTTCGCTGCAGTCTGACCTGTGGGAGCTGGCTTGCCTGCGATTGCATCACCTTGGTGTGCCTGAAGCACTGAGTTGCCTGCATCGCAGGCAAGCCAGCTCCCACATTCAGTTCGGCATTATCAAATCAAGATCCAGTAACGCCGAACCCAGGCACTTGCCATGGGCATCCAGCGCCAGCGAGCGCGTCACCCCGCCGCGCAGGATGCCCGGCAGCACGAAGTTCAGCGCCTGCACATTCGGCAACTCATAGCGACGTACGGGCGCCGCGCCGGGCTCCAGCAAACCGGCAAAGAACTCGGCCACGCGCTCTGCGGTGAGCTGTTCGCACAACACCGCATAATCCTCAGCACGATAAGCAATGATCGAGATGTTCGACGTGTCGCCCTTATCCCCGGTCCGGGAATGGGCCAGCGAGTGCAGTTTCATGCTTCGATCCTCGGGTTGACCACGCCACGGGGCAGCAGTAACGACGCCACCGCCACCACCTGCCGCACGCTTTTACTGGCACCGCCGCCGCCGGACGGGCCGTTGGTGTAAAGGGTTTCCACCTCATTGCCAACGCGCACCGCCTCACTGCGATCCTCACAACGCGCCGCCACACGCAGGCGTACTTCCCAGGGTTCGACGCCACTGCGCGGGCCGTGCAACGAGTCCATGCCGATCAACTCGGCACGCACGTCCTGCATCTTCACGCCCATCAATTCGAGGCGCTTGAGCACGACATCCCGCGCTAACTGCGCCCGTGCGACAGCGCCCGGGCCGCCGTAGGACATCTGCCCCTCACCAATCCAACCGTCGAGATAACCGACGCTGACTTTCAACCGTTCAGGCCGTGCCCGGCCGCTGGCACCGCTGGCGCGAACGCGATCTACACCCTCCTCCACAAAACCCACCCGGGAAAAGTCTGCCGTCACGTCCGGCGTCAAATACGCCGCAGGGTCATGCACTTCGTAAAGCATTTGCTCAGTGCAGGTAGCGCGGCTGACTCGACCGCCAGAGCCTGCGACCTTGGTGATCACTGCCTCGCCGTGGGCATCAATTTCCGCCAGCGGAAAGCCCAGCCGCGCCAGGTCCTCCACATCCTTGAAACCCGGATCGGCAAAATACCCCCCGCTCACCTGCCCCGCGCATTCCAGCAAATGCCCCACCAACGTGCCGCGCCCCAAGCGCTGCCAATCGTCCGCCGCCCAGTTGAATTCAAACATCTGCGGCGCCAGGAACAGCGACGGGTCAGCCACGCGGCCGGTGATCACCACATCCGCCTCTGCGCGCAAGGCCTCGATAATGCCCTCGACACCCAGGTAGGCATTCGCGGAAATCAACCGCTCACCCAGTGAGCTGAGGGTCTGGCCGTTATCCAGCACCTGCTCGGGCTGCAAGACATCCAGCACGTCATCGCCCACCACGGCCACAACCTTGAGCTTCAGGCCCAACTCATCGGCGATGCGGCGCACTTCAATGGCCGCCGACACCGGATTGGCCGCGCCCATATTGGTGATCACCCGCAGGCGGCGACGGCCTTCCTGCCCCCCCACAAACGGCAACACACGGCGCATGCGCTCACTCAACAACGGGTCATAACCGCCCTGCGGATCGCTGATACGCGCCTGTTGCGCAAGGGCGATGGTGCGTTCGGCCAGGCATTCGAACACCAGGTAATCCAGGTCGCCCTGTTCGGCCAATTCCACGGCAGGTTCAATACGGTCGCCGGAATAGCCGGCGCCGGAACCGATGCGCAAGGTTTTCATCTCAAAACACTCCCAGGAGCAACGCGGTCAGGGTCATTAACACCGACGCGGCAAACAGAAAAGGAATGGTGAAGCGCTGGTGATCGGCCAGTTCGACCTTGCACAAACCCACCAACAGGAAGGTCGCGGGGGTCAGCGGGCTGACCGGGAAACCGGTGGTGTGCACGCCCAGCAAAGAGGCCTGGGCCACTTGCAGCGGGTCGACGCCCAGCGCCTTGCCGACTTCGGCGATCACCGGCATCACGCCGAAATAGTAGGAGTCGGGGTCAAACAGCAGGCTCAACGGCATGGAAATAAAGCCCACCACTGCCGGGATCAACTTGCCATGGCCCGCCGGGATCTGCGCCACCGCTACTTCGGCCATGGCCTTGAGCATGCCGGTGCCTTGCATGATGCCGGTGAACACCCCGGCAGCAAGCAGGATGCTGGCCATGGTCAGCGCGGTCTTGGCGTGGGCGTCGATGCGCGTACGCTGGGCGTCGACATTCGGGTAGTTGATGCACAGCGCCACCACGGTGCCGAGCATGAACATCACCACCGGATCCACCCAGCCGGCAATCATCACCACCATGACCACCACGGTGAGGAGCAGGTTGATCCAGAACAACCGAGGGCGACGCAGCGCCAGGTCATCGTCGCTGAGCACCCGTTGCGGCACCGCATCCACCGTGGAACCGGCGCCCAGGCCCAGGCGTTTTTCTTCGCGACGGCCCAGCCACCAGGCGCAGGCGAAGACAAACACCAGTCCGACGATTTGCACCGGGATCAGCGGCTGGAACAGCTCCGCCACCGGCACGTGCAACGCGGCAGACGAGCGCAACACCGGGCCGGTCCACGGCAGGAAGTTAACCCCGGCGGCCATGGCGCAGACGCAGGCGAGGATGCGTTTGTCGATGCCCAGCCGCGTGTACAGCGGCAACATCGCCGGCACCGTCACCAGAAAGGTCACCGCACCCGAACCGTCCAGGTGCACCAACAGCGCGAGGGTCGCGGTGCCGACGACAATTCGCGTAGGACGCGTACCCACCGTGCGCAGGATGCGGTCGATGATCGGGTCGAGCATGCCGGCGTCGGTCATGATCCCGAAAAACAGAATCGCGAACACAAACATGCCCACCACGGGGGCGACGTTCTTGATACCGGAAATGATGAAGGCACTGGTTTGCAGGCCGAAACCGCCGAGCAGCGCGGCAATGATCGGCAAGGCGATCAGGGCCACCAGCGGCGAGAGGCGTTTGCTCATGACGGCAGCGAGCAGGCACAGGATGGTGATGACACCCAGGGTTGCGAGCATGGGGTACTCCAGAGCGGCCTTGTTGGCCGGTTATTGTTTTCCCCCGAGTATTGGAACCGCGTTAGTCTTTGTAAATTGGAATATTCAGCCGATCACGTTCGGAAAAACAAAATGAAGAACAGTATCCAACATATTCAGGCGTTCCTTGCCGTCGCCCGCACCGGCAGCTT
The DNA here is from genome assembly GCF_049896045.1 of Pseudomonas sp. PWP3-1b2. NCBI lineage: Bacteria > Pseudomonadati > Pseudomonadota > Gammaproteobacteria > Pseudomonadales > Pseudomonadaceae > Pseudomonas > Pseudomonas sp. PWP3-1b2. Next base: position 18,967 of record NZ_JAFCTN010000008.1, on the reverse strand, counting down.
CACCAAAGCCGCCAACGAGCTGCACCTCTCGCCCTCGGCGCTGACCGTGCAGGTGCAGCAACTCGAAGACTGGCTCGGCGTCGCGCTGCTCGACCGCAGCCCGCGCCACGTGAGCATCACCGTCGCCGGCCAGGAGGCGCGTGGCCCCATGGAAAAACTGCTGCTGGACCTGGACAACATCGTCACCGGTTCGCGCGACCTGGCGCAGTTGCGCCGGGGCGTGGTCACCATTGCCGCCCTGCCCTCGGTGTGCGCCGGAGCCCTGCCCCCGGCGTTGCGCCTGTTTCGCGAACGCTTTGCCGGCATCGAAGTGCGCCTGCACGACCTGGTCGCCCACCGGATTCATGCCCAGGTGCGCTCCGGCGAAGTGGATTTCGGCATCGGCGTGCGTGCACGGCTGAGCCATGGCCTGGAGTTTTTGCCCGTGCTGAATGATCGGCTGTGCGCCTTCGTGCCGCTGGATCATCCCCTTACCCGGCACACTGCATTGACGCTGGAGCAACTGGCCGACCAGCCGATCATCCTCACCGGACGCGACAGCAGCGTGCGCGAACACGTGGAGGCGCTGTTTGATGAAACGCGGCTAACGATGAACGCCGGGATGGAGGCGAATTACATGTCGACGGTGCTGGCACTGGTGCGCCAGGGGTTGGGGATCAGTGTGCTGCCGGAGTCGGCGGCGGACAGTTTGGAGGGGTTGGTGCGCATCGCGATCGACCATCCAGGCGTCAACCGGGAGATTGGGTTGATCAGTCGCAGCGGGATGGGACTCAGCCCGGCGGCACAGCGCTGCTTCGACCTGCTCAGGGAAGAACTGTCTGACACAACACCAAGCTAAATGTGGGAGCGGGCTTGTGTGGGAGCCGGGCTTGCCCGCGATGCAGACACCTCGGTGTATCAGTTACACCGGGGTGATGCTATCGCAGGCAAGCCAGCTCCCACAGGTTTGACCGAGTGAGTCAGTCCAGCATCGCTATATGTTTTGGATGACTGGCCACTCGCGCCAACCAAGCCTGCACAGCCGGATACGGCGCCAGGTCAAACCCGCCCTCATGCGCCACGTGCGTGTAGGCATACAACGCAATGTCCGCAATCGAATACTGCTCGCCCACCAGATACGGCGTGGCTTGCAGCTGACGCTCCATGACCCTCAACGCCTTGTAACCGCCCTTGTGGGTGGTTTTGTATTCCTCAAGGCGATCTTCCGGCATGTTCAGGTAGAACTGGATAAACCGCGCCACGGCGATATACGGCTCGTGGCTGTATTGCTCGAAGAACTGCCACTGCAACACTTGTGTGCGCAGGCGCGGCTCGCCCGGCAGAAACTCGCTGCCATCGGCGAGGAAGTTCAGAATCGCGTTGGACTCCCACAGGCAGGTGCCGTCTTCCAGCTCCAGCACCGGGATCTTGCCGTTGGGGTTTTTGGCCAGGAATTCGGCGGTCTGCGTGTCACCCTTGAGGATGTCGACATCGATCCATTGATACGGGATGCCCAGCAGGTTGAGCATCAATTTGACCTTGTAGCAGTTGCCCGACTTGTAATCGCCATAAACCTTGTACATGGGGCTCCCCTTATGCCGCTCTCGCGTGCTGTGCTTGACGGACCACTGCGGCCAGGCGTTTGAGACCTTCGTCCAAACGGGCCGGGTCGATGTGGCTGAAATTCAGCCGGAACGAACCCAGGTGCCGGTCCGGCTCGGAAAAGAACGGTTCACCGGGCATGAACGCGACGTTCCTGTCGAGCGCTGGAGCCAACAAGGTGCGGGTATCCAGCGGCTGTTTCAAGGTCAGCCAGAAGAATAAACCGCCTTGGGGTGTCTGCCAGTCGGCCAGGTCGCCGAAATGAAGCTCCAGCGCGGACTGGAAGGCATCGCGACGCTCGCGGTAAAAACTGCGCAGCTCAACCAAATGATTCTGATAAGTCTCGGTGCCGATCCACTGCATGGCTTGCCACTGGCCCACGCGGTTGGTGTGCAGGTCGGCCGATTGCTTGAGTTTTAACAGGTGTGGATACAGGTCGGGGCTGGCAATCAGGTAACCGACCCGCAGGCCCGGCAGCAGGGTTTTGGACACCGTGCCGGTGTAGATCCAGCTGGCTTTTTTCAGGCGCCCGGCAATCGGCTGCGCACTGGCGCCGTCAAACGTCAGCTCGCGGTAGGGCTCGTCTTCGATCAGGGTCACCTCGAATTCATCGAGCAAGGCGGCGACGGCTGCACGCTTGGCTTCGCTGTAACGCACGGCTGACGGGTTCTGGAAGGTCGGGATCAAGTAGATGAAAGCCGGGCGATGGCGTTCGAGGCCGGTGCGCAAGGCTGCCAGGTTCGGGCCGTCGGCTTCCAGTTGCACGGTGAGGCAATCGGCGCCAAACAGCTGGAAGATCTGCAACGCCGCCAGGTAGGTCGGGCCTTCGAGCAGAATCTGCGTGCCTTTATCGATGTACAGCTTGGCCGCCAGGTCCAGGGTTTGCTGCGAGCCGCTGACCACCAGCACCTGGCTGGCCTGGCAGGGAATACCCAAGGCGCGCGCTTCGACGGCGAGCAGTTCACGCAGCTGCGGCTCGCCTTCGCTCATGCCGTATTGGCCGATGTTCGGCGGCATGCCATCCCAGTTGAGCGCGGGCAACATGGCTTCGGCCGGCAGGCCACCGGCGAACGACATCACTTCCGGACGCTGGGCCGCCGCGAGGATTTCACGGATCAAGGAGCTTTTGAGGCGCGTAACACGTTCTGAGAAGGCCATAAGGTCACCGGTAGCGAAGCCTGTGGGAAATACGTCAAACTGGTTGACCGAAATTACGACGACCTCAGGGGATACGTCAACATGCTTGACCTTAAAAACCCGACCAGCCAGCAGCAAGCCATGGAAGCGTTTTTCTTCGGCTACCAGGCGTTCACCGCCAAGGCCGACGAAATGCTCGAGCGCCGTGGCCTCAGCCGTGTGCACCAGCGCATCGTATTTTTCATCGCGCGTTACCCGGCCCTGAGCGTGAAGCAACTGCTGGAATTGCTCGGCGTGAGCAAGCAGGCACTGAACATGCCGTTACGCCAACTGCAGGAAATGCACTTGGTGAGCAGCGTTGCGTCCGAGACCGACAAGCGCAAACGCCTGCTGGAACTGAGCGACGAAGGCCTGCGTTTCGAGCAGTCACTGCGCCGTGAACAGGTGAAGTTGTTGCAGCGCGCCTTCGCAGACGCCGGGGAAGAGGCAGTGGCGGGATGGCTGGCGGTCAATCAGGCACTCGCCAACCCTTGATGGGTGCAGCGCTCGCTGTTGTGGCGAGCGGGCTTGTTGTGGCGAGCGGGCTTGCCCCGCGTTGGGGCGCGAAGCGGCCCTGATCCAGGCACTCCATTCTTTCAGTAAAAACTCGGTAGCAGGTTTTGGGGCTGCTTCGCAGCCCAACGCGGGGCAAGCCCGCTCGCCACAACACCTTTTGAATCAGCCTTTCATCCCCTTTCGCGCACATAATCGAAAACATTATTTGCTTTATTTGTATACAAAAGCATAATTCGCTTCGTGCGAGTTCCTGACCTTTTGGTCAACAAAACCCGCCAGTACCTCAAAGCGCTGTTGCCCACTGATGTGACCGGCGCTGGAAATAACAATAAAACTCCTGAGGAGTACTCGCTGTGGAAAGCCGCAAATCCGAAGCCCCTACGCTGGAAATCGCCCGGCCCAACAACAGTTGGCTGGAACGCCTGTTCAAACTCAGCTTGCATGGCACCACAGTGAAGACCGAGCTGATCGCTGGCCTCACGACTTTTATCACCATGGCCTACATCATCTTCGTCAACCCGAACATCATGGCCGACGCCGGCATTGATCACGGCGCGGCGTTTGTCGCCACCTGCATCGCGGCGGCACTGGGTTGCCTGCTGATGGGCCTGTACGCCAACTGGCCAGTCGGCCTGGCGCCGGGCATGGGCCTGAACGCTTTTTTTACTTACACCGTGGTCGGCACCATGGGTTACACCTGGGAAACCGCGCTGGGTGCAGTGTTCATTTCCGGCGTGCTGTTTATGGGCCTGACCCTGTCCCGCGTGCGTGAATGGCTGCTCAACAGCATTCCCGTGAGCCTGCGCCATGCCATGGGCGCAGGTGTCGGTTTGTTCCTCGGTGTGATCGGCCTGAAGACTGCGGGCATTATCGTTGACAGCCCGGCAACCCTGATCAAGCTCGGTTCGCTGCATGAACCGGCGCCCTTGCTCGCCGCCGTGTGCTTCCTGTTGATCGCCATCCTCAGCTACCACCGGGTGTTCGGCGCCATCCTGATCAGCATCATCGCCGTGACCCTCGCCGGTTGGGGCCTGGGCCTGGTGCATTACAACGGCATCCTCTCCGCCCCGCCGAGCCTGGCGCCCACATGGATGGCCATGGACGTTAAAGGTGTATTCAATGTCAGCATGATCAGCGTTGTGTTTGCCTTTCTTTTTGTACACATGTTCGACACCGCAGGTACACTGATGGGCGTCGCGCAGCGCGCCGGGCTGGTCAACGCTGACGGCAAAATCGATAACCTGTCGCGCGCGTTGAAAGCCGACAGTGCTTCCAGTGTGTTCGGTGCCATGGTGGGCGTGCCGCCGGTTACCAGCTACGTGGAAAGTGCTGCTGGCGTGGCCGCTGGCGGTCGCACCGGGCTCACGGCTGTCACCGTGGGCATTCTGTTTGTGGCCGCGATGTTCTTTGCACCGCTGGCGGGGATGATCCCGGCGTACGCCACAGCGGGTGCGCTGATTTACGTCGCCATGCTGATGATGGCGAGCATGGCGCATATCAACTGGGATGAAGCAACCGACAGCATTCCGGCGATTGTCACTGCGATCATGATGCCGCTGACGTTCTCGGTCGCCGACGGTATCGCCCTGGGTTTTATCACGTATGTGGCGCTCAAGGCCGGTACCGGCAAATACCGCGAAATTTCAGTCAGTTTGTGGGTGCTGTGCGCGATCTTTATCGCCAAATTCATATTTTTGTAGAAGGAGTAAGGCATGACGCTGGAAACCTGGTTGCTGTTCAGTGGCGCTGCATTGATCGTGATTCTGATCCCCGGCCCGCTGTCGTTGCTGATGATCAGCAACAGCCTCAATTTTGGGCTGCGCCGCGCCTATCCAGCGTTTCTCGGCGGGGTGTTTGCCTCGATCTGTTTGTTGAGCGCCTCGGCACTGGGTCTGGGCGCACTGTTGCTGGCCTCCGAACAGCTGTTCAGCGCGCTGAAGATTGTCGGCGCCCTCTACTTGTTTTACCTCGCATGGCAGAGTTGGCAGCAATCGCGTCAACCGTCTCAGGGCGCGGTGGTGCCTCAGGCCGCCGCCACGCCGCGTTTTCGGGCCTTGTTTGGCCGCGCCTTCGTACTGGGCGCGAGCAACCCCAAGGACATTCTGTTCTTTGCCGCCTTCCTGCCGCAGTTTCTCAGCAACGACCTGCCGTTCCTCCCGCAATTGTTGGTCATGATCGTGACCTGGACCCTGCTCGACCTGCTGTGCAAGCTCGCCTACGGCCTTGGCGCCCACGCTGCGGCGCGCTACCTGCGCACCGGCAAGGGCCAGAGTTGGTTCAACCGCGTCAGTGCCGGCTTGTTCGGCTGTGCTGGCCTGGTGTCGCTGATGAGGGCGAGAGCCTGATTTGACGTTGTAAAAGCGTGCAGCGTCGCCCTTCCCGCTCCGCCATTTCTCCCTATCCACCGCGCCGCGCAGTCTCTGACTGCGCGGATAAAGGCCGTCTGTGCCGCTGGCGCAAGGGACGGCCACGCGCGAACGACACGCAAAAAAAAGCCCGCAGTGTGGGCGGGCAAAAAACCAACGAAGAGCTTTGGGGGTGTGAAGCGAGGTGACGCTCAGCTACCGCGATAAGTGGAGTAGCTGTAAGGCGAAATCAGTAGCGGGACATGGTAATGATCCTGTTCGGCGCTGATGCCGAAGCGCAGTACCACCACATCCAGAAAAGCCGGTTCGGGCAATTGCACGCCACGGGCGCGGTAATAGTCGCCGGCGCTGAATTGCAGTTGGTACACACCGCTGCGGTAGTCATCGCCTTGCAGCAGTGGCGCGTCGCAACGGCCGTCGCTGTTGGTCACCGTGGCAGCAACCAGTTCGAGCTGCGCACCGTCGACGCGGTACAGCTCAACCTTGATTGCGCTGCCAGGGCAGCCGTGTGCGGCGTCCAAAACGTGTGTGGTCAAACGTCCCATGGCGTCTACGCGCCTCCCGAAGTCAGTAGATAAGAAGTCCGCACTTTTTCAGAGCATCAAAAAAGCCGGCGATGGCTGATTAAGACACTTTTTAAAAAAATTGTACACAATAAAAATTACAAAACTGTGGATCTGCTTTCCTGCGATGCTCCACAGAGCAAATGATGAGTAATCCTTGCTTTTAAAAGACCTTTTTTCCATTTACTGACCAGTCAGGCAAGTTTCTTGCTAGACCATTCACAGAGGGGTTTATGGAAAAAATCCAGAAATGCAGGCTTACAAAGTCGTCGATAAGTTGTATACAATCACTCATCGCTGTGACGCCACCCGGTCATTTCATCCCCTGGCCGCCACATGAATGATCACGAACAAGAAGGAAGACTGCAGTGAGCGCTGACTACCCACGCGACCTGATCGGTTACGGCAGTAACCCTCCTCACCCCCACTGGCCGGGCAAGGCACGCATCGCGCTGTCGTTCGTACTCAACTACGAAGAAGGCGGTGAGCGCAACATTTTGCACGGCGATAAAGAGTCCGAAGCCTTCCTCTCGGAAATGGTCTCGGCCCAGCCGCTGCAAGGCGCGCGCAACATGAGCATGGAGTCACTGTACGAATACGGCAGCCGTGCCGGCGTGTGGCGCATCCTCAAGTTGTTCAAGCAATTCGATATCCCGCTGACCGTCTTCGCCGTGGCCATGGCCGCCCAGCGCCACCCGGACGTGATCCGCGCCATGGTCGATGCGGGCCATGAGATCTGCAGCCACGGTTACCGCTGGATTGACTACCAGTACATGGACGAGGCCGAGGAACGCGAGCACATGCTCGAAGCCATCCGCATCCTCACCGAGCTGACCGGCGAACGCCCGTTGGGCTGGTACACCGGCCGCACCGGCCCCAACACGCGCCGGTTGGTGATGGAGGAAGGCGGCTTCCTGTATGACTGCGACACCTACGACGATGACCTGCCCTACTGGGAACCCAACAACCCCACCGGCAAGCCGCACCTGGTGATCCCCTACACCCTGGACACCAACGACATGCGCTTCACCCAGGTGCAGGGTTTCAACAAGGGTGATGACTTTTTCGACTACCTCAAGGACGCCTTTGACGTGCTCTACGCCGAAGGGGCCGAGGCGCCGAAAATGCTTTCCATCGGCCTGCATTGCCGCCTGATCGGCCGCCCTGCCCGCCTCGCCGCCTTGAAACGGTTTATCGAATACGCCAAAAGCTTTGAGCAGGTGTGGTTCACTCGCCGCGTCGACATTGCCCGTCACTGGCACCAAACCCACCCGTACACGGGAGCAGCGAAATGACTGCGTTTCACACCCTCAAGCCGTCGACCCTGAGCCGCGATGAATTCGTCGCAGCCTTCGCCGACATCTACGAACATTCTCCATGGGTGGCCGAAAAGGCCTTCGACCTGGGCCAGGACAGCTCGATCGATGAGATCGAAACCCTGCACCAGCGCATGAGCGACATCCTGTTGAGCGCCGATCATGCCAGCCAACTGGCCCTGATCAATGCTCACCCGGACCTGGCCGGCAAAGCTGCCGTCCAGGGCCAATTGACCCAAGCCAGCACCGATGAACAAGCCGGCGCGGGTATTCACCAATGCACGGCCGAAGAGTTCTCACGCTTCACCGAGCTGAACGATGCCTACAAAGCCAAGTTCAAGTTTCCCTTCATCATGGCGGTAAAAGGCAGCAACCGGCATCAGATCCTCGCCGCGTTCGAAACGCGCATCCACCACTCGGCAGACGCCGAGTTCAACTGCGCGCTGGCCGAGATCAACAAGATCGCGTTGTTCCGATTACTGACCCTCTGAATGACCATCCCCAGCCACTCTATCCAAGGCAGACAAGAAGAATGAAAGCTTACGCCGTACCTTTCGAGAAGTTCGTCAACCTGGCCGACGCCCGTCTGGGCACCAAGATCCTTTCGGTGACCGATGACTGGTTCGCTGACGCCAACCGCCTGTTCCAGCCGACCCCGGCCGTGTGGAAGGAGGGCGTTTTCGATGACAACGGCAAGTGGATGGACGGCTGGGAGTCGCGCCGCAAGCGCTTCGAAGGCTACGACAGCGCGGTGATCCGCCTGGGCGTACCGGGCTCGATCAAAGGCGTGGACATCGACACTTCATTCTTCACCGGCAACTACCCGCCGTCGGCCTCCCTGGAAGCCTGCTTCCTGGCCTCGGGCGACCCGGATGAAAACACCCAGTGGGTGGAAGTGCTGTCGGCCGTCGAGCTGCAGGGCAACAGCCATCATTACCACGAGATCAACAACGACCAGGCTTACAGCCACCTGCGTTTCAACATCTACCCGGATGGCGGCGTGGCGCGTTTGCGTGTGTACGGCGTGCCGTTCCGCGACTGGTCCTCAGTGGGCGACAACGAACAAGTCGACCTGGCCTCGGCCCTCAACGGTGGCCGCGCACTGGCCTGCTCCGATGAACACTTCGGCCGCATGAGCAACATTCTCAACCCGGGCCGTGGCATCAACATGGGCGACGGCTGGGAAACCGCGCGTCGTCGTACGCCGGGCAATGACTGGGTGATCGTCGCGCTGGGCCACCCTGGCGAGATCGAGAAGATCATCGTCGACACTCTGCACTTCAAGGGCAACTACCCGGACACATGCTCCATCCAGGGCGCGTTCGTGAAGGGCGGCACCGACAGCCAGATCGAAACCCAATCACTGTTCTGGCGCGAACTGCTGCCAGCGCAGAAACTGGAAATGCACGCCGAACACACCTTCGCCGAGCAGATCAAGGCGCTGGGGCCGATTACCCACATCCGCCTGAACGTGTTCCCGGATGGGGGTGTGAGTCGCCTGCGAGTGTTGGGCAAGGTCGTCAAGTAAGCGCTGAACCCGATCGCAGGCAAGCCAGCTCCCACAGGGGAATGCATTCCAGGGTGGGAGCTGGCTTGCCTGCGATGACAATAGTTCAAACAACACAGAATCCGGATAAGAGACAGCCATGCGCACACTGATGATCGAACCCCTGACCAAAGAAGCCTTCGCCCCTTTCGGAGACGTTATCGAAACCGATGGCAGCGATCACTTCATGATCAACAACGGGTCGACCATGCGTTTTCATAAACTGGCGACGGTCCAAACCGCCACGCCGGAAGACAACGCAATCATCAGCATCTTCCGCGCCGACGCGCAGGACATGCCGCTGACCGTGTGCATGCTGGAGCGACACCCGCTGGGCAGCCAGGCGTTTATACCGCTGCTCGGCAACCCCTTTCTGATCGTGGTCGCGCCCCTTGGCGATGCACCTGTATCAGGCTTGGTCCGCGCCTTCGTTACCAACGGCAGGCAGGGCATTAATTACCATCGCGGCGTTTGGCACCACCCGGTGCTGACGATCGAAAAGCGGGATGACTTCCTGGTGGTTGATCGCAGTGGCACAGGCAATAACTGCGATGAGCATTTTTTCAAAGAGGATGAGCGGTTGATCCTCGCCCCCCACCAATAAGAGAAGGCCGGATCACCCGACAACAAGGGTGACAGGCGAGAGGTAAAGACTGTGGAAGCACATCTGTTGGAATGGCTGAACCTGAGCGTACGCTGGGTTCACATGATCACTGGCGTCGCGTGGATCGGCGCTTCCTTCTATTTCGTCTGGCTGGAAAACAACCTCAACCGCGTCAACCCCAAAAACGGCCTGGCCGGTGACTTGTGGGCGATTCACGGTGGCGGTATCTACCACCTGGAAAAATACAAACTGGCCCCACCGACCATGCCGGACAACCTGCACTGGTTCAAATGGGAAGCCTATTTCACCTGGATGTCGGGCGTCGCGCTGCTGTGCGTGGTGTTCTACCTCAACCCCACGCTGTACCTGCTCGCCCCCGGCAGCACGCTCAGCGGCACCGAAGGCGTATTGCTGGGCATCGGCTCACTGTTTGCCGGCTGGTTCATCTACTCCTTCCTGTGCGACTCGGCCCTGGGCAAGCGCCCTGCCCTGCTCGGTTTGATCCTGTTTGTGCTGTTGATTGCGGCGGCTTATGGCTTCAGCAAGGTGTTCAGCGGCCGTGGCGCGTACCTGCACGTGGGTGCGGTGATCGGCACCATCATGGTCGGTAACGTGTTCCGCATCATCATGCCCGCCCAGCGCGCGCTGGTGGCGGCCATCGCGCAGAACCGCACGCCGGACCCGGCACTGCCGGCCAAAGGCTTGCTGCGTTCGCGTCACAACAACTACTTCACCTTGCCGGTGCTGTTCATCATGATCAGCAACCACTTTCCGAGCACCTACGGCAGCCAATACAACTGGCTGATCCTGGCGGGTATCGCGGTGGCGGCGGTGTTGGTGCGTCACTACTTCAACACCCGGCATAACAGCCAGAAGTATGCGTGGACCTTGCCGGTGGGCGCGTTGGCGATGATTTGCCTGGCGTATGTGACCGGCCCCAAGCCGGTGGCGGAAGTGGCCAAGGCACCTGCGGCCATCGAATATCAGCCGTTACCGGAAACCGCGTTGGGCGGTGGCTTGAAACCTGCCGCTCCGGCTGCGCCTGCTGCTGCACCAGCAGCGGCACCTGCCCAGGCGACGATTGATTTCGAGAAGGTGCATGGGGTTATCCAGGAACGCTGCGCGGTTTGCCATTCGGCCAAGCCGACCAGCCCGCTGTTCAGCACCGCGCCAGCTGGGGTGATGTTCGACACGCCCGTGCAGATCCAGCAGCAGGCCGCGCGCATTCAAGCGCAGGCCGTGGCCAGCCAGATCATGCCGCTGGGCAACATTACCCAGATGACCCAGCAGGAGCGGGATTTGATTGGTACCTGGATCAACCAGGGGGCGCGCACCAACTGACTGCTCCAGATCAAATGTGGGAGGTGCTTGTGTGGGAGCTGGCTTGCCTGCGATGGCGGTAAGTCAGCAACCCATCCGGTGGCTGACACACTGCTATCGCAGGCAAGCCAGCTCCCACACTTGAGACCTGCAGCGTTTTGAAGATTGCATTCCACACAACACAAAAATAAAAAGATCCGAGGTGTTGCATGTCCCCGTTAGAAACGCAGACTCCTGCCGCGCCCGCCATGGTGCGGCTGCCCCTCTTGCAACTGATTCTGGTAGGCCTGCAACACGTCTTGCTGATGTACGGCGGCGCCGTCGCCGTGCCGCTGATTATTGGCCAGGCCGCCGGCCTGAGCCGTGAAGAAATCGCCTTTCTCATCAACGCCGACCTACTGGTCGCCGGCATCGCCACCCTGGTGCAGTCATTCGGCATCGGCCCGGTGGGCATTCGCATGCCGGTGATGATGGGCGCCAGTTTCGCCGCCGTCGGCAGCATGGTCGCCATGGCCGGCATGCCCGGTATCGGCTTGCAGGGCATTTTCGGCGCGACCATCGCTGCCGGGTTCTTCGGCATGCTGATCGCGCCGTTCATGTCCAAGATCGTGCGCTTTTTCCCGCCGTTGGTAACCGGCACCGTGATCACCGCAATTGGCCTCTCGCTGTTTCCGGTCGCCGTAAACTGGGCCGGTGGCGGCAGTGCCGCTGCAACGTTTGGTTCGCCGATCTACCTGGCGATTGCCGCGCTGGTACTCGCCACCATCTTGCTGATCAACCGCTTCATGCGCGGCTTCTGGGTGAACATCTCGGTACTGGTCGGCATGGGCCTGGGTTACGCCTTGTGCGGCCTGCTTGGCATGGTCGACCTCAGCGGCCTGGCCCAGGCGCCGTGGCTGCAGGTGGTGACGCCGTTGCACTTCGGCATGCCCAGGTTCGAGTTGGCGCCAATCCTGTCGATGTGCCTGGTGGTGGTGATCATCTTTGTCGAATCCACCGGGATGTTCCTCGCGCTGGGCAAAATCACCGGCCAGGATGTCACGCCAAAGATGCTGCGCCGTGGTTTGTTGTGTGATGCCGGCGCGTCGTTCTTCGCCGGTTTTTTCAACACGTTTACCCACTCCTCCTTCGCGCAAAACATCGGCCTGGTGCAAATGACCGGCGTGCGCTGCCGCTCGGTGACGATCATGGCCGGGGCCTTTCTGATTGTGCTGAGCCTGCTGCCCAAAGCTGCGTACCTGGTGGCGTCGATTCCACCGGCGGTGCTGGGCGGTGCAGCGATTGCGATGTTCGGCATGGTGGCGGCCACCGGGATCAAGATCCTGCAGGAAGCCGATATCGCCGACCGGCGTAACCAGCTGCTGGTGGCGGTGAGCATCGGCATGGGCCTGATCCCGGTAGTGCGCCCGGAGTTCTTCGCGCAGCTACCGTTGTGGATGAGCCCGATTACCCACAGCGGCATCGCGATGGCCACCCTCAGCGCGTTGTCGCTGAATATCCTGTTCAACATTCTCGGCGGCTCTGAACGACCTGCCGTCGCTCCTACGCATTGATTCCTTCGTTCTTACAAAAACAATAACGAAACCGGGAACCACGACATGCACGCCATTCACCTGGGGCCGGCCACAAGCCGTGCCCCATTCTCGCCCCACGCGCTCTGTTACAGCGCACTTGAGCCCAGGCATAAGAGCCAGTATTCTCCGCGCCCGCTCGAATCGACTCAAAAAAAAACAGCGAATGTAAAAGCTGACTGCAAGGCCAACTTATCCCGGCCTTATGTCTGCGGCCAAAGTGCGCAAAAGTCCCCTGAATTCGACTGCATCCTATGCAGCCGACGGGGATTTTTTGGCTTTTTAAACACCTTGGCGCAGCTCTTGCTAAATGCACTAAAGCTGACCGAACAGACTATTTTTGCAGCTGACCAAAAGGCGCCACACCAGAGCGCCTGCGTAGAAGAAAAACCATAAAACTTTAACTCGGGAGCAACCGAATGAAACCTATGTTCAAAGGCCTGATGCTGGCGGGATCCCTGCTGGCCGGTGGCCAAGCCGTGGCCGGTGACTTGTTGCAATGGCAGAACAACAGCCTGACGTATCTGTGGGGCAAGAACTTCACCGTCAACCCGCAGATCCAGCAAACCGTCACCTTCGAACATGCTGACGCGTGGAAGTACGGCGACAACTTTTTCTTTGTCGACCGCATCTTTTATAACGGCAAAGAAGATGGCAACGTCGGCCCAAGCACTTACTACGGTGAGTTCAGCCCGCGCCTGTCGTTCGGCAAGATCTTCGACAAAGACCTTTCATTCGGCCCGATCAAAGATGTATTGCTGGCCTTCACTTACGAGTTCGGCGAGGGCGATAACGAGTCGTACCTGCTCGGCCCGGCCTTTGACTTGAACATCCCGGGGTTCGACTACTTCCAGTTGAACTTCTACCAGCGCCAGACCGAAGGCAATCGGCCGGGTGACGGCGTGTGGCAGATCACTCCGGTGTGGTCGTACACGATTCCGGTGGGCAATTCGAATGTGCTGATCGACGGCTTCATGGACTGGGTGGTGGACAACGACAAAAACGCTCGTGGTACTTACCACGCCAACTTGCACTTCAACCCACAGGTCAAATATGACTTGGGCAAGGCGCTGCATTGGGGCGACAAGCAGTTGTATGTGGGTATTGAATACGACTACTGGAAGAACAAGTATGGGATTCAGGACAGCGGTGCGTTTGAGACTAACCAGGACACGGCGAGCCTGTTGGTCAAATACCACTTCTAACTAACACTGCCGCTCTCTTGTGGGAGCTGGCTTGCCTGCGATAGCGATCTGCCTATGACTCATAGGTTGGCTGACACACCGCTATCGCAGGCAAGCCAGCTCCCACATTCAGTTCGGTGTGAGCCCCAGGAATTTCGACAATTCCTCACGCTTGGCCATCGCATCACGCCGCCCCAACTCGATCAACTCGCTGCAATACCCCGCCTCGAACAGCAGGTAGCTCAACACCCCCGCCCCGCTCGTTTTGGTAGCCCCCGGCCCGCGCAGAAACACGCGCAACGCCGCCGGCAATTCCTGACGATGCCGCGCTGCGATTTCATCAATCGGCTGGCTCGGCGCAATCACCAGCACGTCCACCGGTGCCAGGCCCTGAATGGCCGCATCGGCCGGCAGCACGTGGCTGAAGTGGTTCAAGCGCTCCAACAGCTCGATATCACTCTCTAGGCTGTCAATGAACGTGCTGTTGAGCATATGCCCACCGATCTGCGCCAGCGTCGGCTGCTGGCCGGTGTAGGTGCGCTGGGTCAACGGCTCGTTACCTCGTGGGTTGCCACTGACGCCCACCACCAGCACCCGACTCGCGCCCAGGTGCAACGCAGGGCTGATCGGCGCCGACTGACGCACGGCCCCGTCGCCGAAATATTCCTGGCCAAGTTTGACCGGGGCAAACAGCAAAGGAATCGCCGAACTGGCCAGCAGGTGCTCAACCGTCAGCTGCGTGGGCACCCCGATACGCCGATGGCGCAGCCAGGGTTCAAGGGTGCCGCCGCCCTGATAAAAGGTCACCGCTTGCCCTGACTCATAACCGAACGCCGTGACTGCCACCGCGTGCAGACGGTTCTGGCGAATGGCCTCGTCGATGCCTTCCAGATGCAGTTTGTCGTGGAGTAAATCGCGCAAGGGCGAGCTGTTCAGCAGCGCCACCGGCAGTTGCGTGCCAAAGCCCAACAGGCTGTGGGTTAAAAAGCGGCTCGCCTGGCGCACCACGCCGGGCCAATCGCTGCGCAACACCAAGTGACTGCGAAAGCCTTGCCAGAACGCAGTTAGCCGTTCGATGGACGCGGTGAAATCCAGTGCGCCACTGGCCAGGCTCACCGCGTTGATCGCACCGGCCGAGGTGCCGACGATTACCGGAAACGGATTCGGCGCCCCCGGCGGCAACAGCTCGGCAATCGCCGCCAACACGCCCACCTGATACGCCGCCCGCGCCCCGCCGCCGGAAAGAATCAAGCCTGTGACCGGTTCAGCTGGGCGCATTGCGTCACTCCATGTAGTGAAAACAGGTGTTATCGACGGCGTTTTTCGTACAACTTGGGCTCACCCGGTGGGCGGCTCTTGAAGCGGCGGTGCGTCCACAGGTATTGCTCGGGGCAGTCGCGTACCGAGGCTTCAACCCATTGATTGATGCGCAGGCAATCGATCTCATCGGTTTCGCCCGGGAAGTCAGTCAGCGGCGGGTGGATCACCAGGCGGTAACCGCTGCCATCGGCCAGGCGCTGTTGAGTAAACGGCACGACCAGCGCCTTGCCCAGCTTGGCAAACTTACTGGTGGCGGGCACAGTCGCGGCCTGGATGCCAAACAGTGGCACAAAAATACTTTGCTTGGCGCCGTAGTCCTGGTCCGGTGCGTACCAGATAGCGCGACCGGCGCGCAGCAGCTTGAGCATGCCTCGCACGTCGTCACGCTCAACCGCCAGGGAGTCCAGGTTATGCCGCTCGCGGCCACGGCGCTGGATGAAGTCGAACAACGGGTTGCCGTGCTCGCGGTACATGCCATCGATGGTATGTTTTTGCCCAAGCAGGGCGGCGCCGATTTCCAGGGTGGTGAAATGCAGGGCCATCAGGATCACGCCCTTGCCATCCAGCTGCGCCTGCTTGAGATGTTCCAGGCCTTCCACATGGGCCAGACGCGCCAGGCGCTGACGTGACCACCACCAGCTCATGGCCATTTCAAAAAAGGCGATGCCGGTGGACGCGAAGTTTTCCTTGAGCAGGCGTTTACGCTCGTTGGCGGATTTTTCCGGGAAGCACAGCTCCAGGTTGCGCGCGGCGATGCGGCGGCGCTCGCCGGCCACTTGGTACATCCCGACACCGAGTAATCGACCAATGGTCAACAGCGCCCGATACGGCAACTGAGTAACCAGCCACAGGAGGCCGAGCCCCAGCCATAGCAGCCAAAAACGCGGGTGAAGAAATGCAGCACGAAAACGCGGGCGATCCATTACAGATTCCGGTAAAGACAAGGGCCGCGCATTCTACAACGGATCGACTCGGCTTGCGGCCCGGGGATGTTCTCGTTATAAGTCTCGACACTTTTCGTGACAAGCCGCTTTTGCCGACCATGAGCCAAACCGAACCGCTAGACCAAGATCCCGTGTTCCAGCTGAAAGGCAGCATGCTCGCCATCACCGTGCTGGAGCTGGCCCGCAATGACCTCGAGGCCCTGGACCGCCAACTGGCCGCCAAGGTCGCCCTGGCGCCGAACTTTTTCAACAATGCCCCGCTGGTGCTGGCCCTGGACAAACTCCCGGCCGGCCAGGGCGCGATTGATTTGCCCGGTTTGATGCGCGTCTGCCGTTCCCACGGTTTGCGCACCCTGGCGATTCGCGCCAGCCGCATTGAAGATATCGCCGCAGCCATCGCTATTGAACTGCCAGTACTGCCGCCGTCCGGAGCCCGCGAGCGTCCGCTCGAGCCGATGGAAGGTGAACTGAAGAAAAAACCGGAAAAACCGCCGGAACCGACGATCAAGCCTACAAAGGTCATCACCTCCCCCGTACGCGGCGGGCAGCAAATTTACGCCCAGGGCGGCGACCTTGTGGTGATCGCTTCGGTAAGCCCGGGCGCGGAACTTCTCGCCGATGGAAACATCCATGTATACGGCCCGATGCGCGGACGTGCCCTCGCCGGCATCAAGGGTGATACCAGGGCCCGTATTTTTTGCCAGCAGTTGACCGCTGAGCTAGTGTCCATCGCAGGCCAGTACAAGGTTTCAGAAGATTTGCGCCGTGATCCGCTGTGGGGGGCCGGGGTCCAAGTCAGCCTGTCGGGCGATGTGTTGAACATCACCCGTCTTTAACGGATACTGCCGCATTTTCCAAGCATCTCTAGACTCTGATAGCACAGCGAAACCGGCAAGACTTGCGTAGGAATAATTGGAAGTTGGCGTTTTTCTCGCGCAAACCAGATTCTTTCCTACAAAGGCTGTCCGCCTGCAGCGAGTTTCAAGAGATGTTTTTCAGGGACCGAAAAGTCCTTTTTCCTTAGGGGTGAAACACCTTGGCCAAGATTCTCGTGGTTACATCCGGCAAGGGTGGTGTGGGTAAGACCACCACCAGCGCCGCTATCGGTACCGGCCTCGCACTGCGCGGCCACAAAACAGTTATCGTCGACTTCGACGTTGGTTTGCGTAACCTCGATTTGATCATGGGCTGCGAACGCCGCGTGGTGTATGACTTCGTCAACGTGGTAAACGGCGAAGCCAACCTGCAACAGGCCCTGATCAAGGACAAGCGCCTTGAGAACCTGTACGTGCTGGCCGCCAGCCAGACCCGTGACAAAGACGCGCTGACCAAAGAAGGCGTGGGCAAAGTTCTCGCCGAGCTGAAAGAAACGTTCGAATACGTGGTGTGCGACTCCCCGGCCGGTATCGAAACCGGTGCTCACCTGGCGATGTACTTCGCCGACGAAGCCATCGTCGTGACCAACCCGGAAGTCTCCTCGGTACGTGACTCGGACCGCATGCTCGGCCTGCTGGCCAGCAAGTCCCAGCGCGCCGAAAAAGGCGAAGATCCGATCAAGGAGCACTTGCTGCTCACCCGTTACAACCCTGAGCGCGTCAGCAATGGCGAAATGCTCGGCGTTGAAGACGTCAAAGACATCCTCGCAGTGACCCTGCTGGGTGTGATCCCGGAATCCCAGGCTGTACTGAAGGCTTCCAACCAGGGCGTCCCGGTAATTCTTGACGACCAGAGCGACGCCGGCCAAGCGTACAGCGATGCAGTTGATCGCTTGCTGGGCAAGACCGTGGAACATCGCTTCCTCGATGTTAAGAAGAAGGGATTCTTCGAGCGTATCTTTGGGGGCAACTAAACAATGAAATTTCTCGACTTCTTTCGCGCCAACAAAAAACCAAGTACCGCGTCGGTAGCGAAAGAGCGTCTACAGATCATCGTGGCGCACGAACGCGGCCAACGCAGCACGCCGGACTACCTGCCAGCCTTGCAGAAGGAACTGGTCGAGGTGATCCGCAAGTACGTCAATATCGGTAACGACGACGTACATGTCGCCCTCGAAAACGACGGCAGCTGCTCGATTCTGGAACTCAATATCACACTGCCTGATCGTTAATCGAAAAGGCGGTTGCCACGGCGGCTCGGCCACCTTGATCCCTTATCGGGAACCGGGTGAGCGAGCCGCCGTTGGCGTTTGTTACGAGGCTGTTTAATGCCGCTGTCCAATATCCATATCCTGCATGAGGACGCCGCCGTCCTGGTGGTGAACAAGCCGACCCTGCTGCTCTCGGTGCCTGGCCGCGCCGATGACAACAAGGACTGCCTGATCACCCGCCTGCAGGAAAACGGCTACCCCGAAGCCCGCATCGTCCATCGCCTGGATTGGGAAACCTCCGGGATCATCCTGCTTGCCCGCGACGCCGATTCCCACCGCGAACTGTCGCGTCAGTTTCATGACCGTGAAACGGAAAAGGCTTATACCGCCCTGGCTTGGGGTCAACCTGAGCTGGACAGCGGCAGTATCGACTTGCCCCTGCGTTACGACCCGCCGACCAAGCCGCGTCATGTGGTCGACTATGAGTTTGGCAAACATGCCCTGACCTTCTGGAAGGTGCTGGAGCGGTGTGGCGATTGGTGTCGTGTGGAGCTGACGCCGATTACCGGGCGCTCGCACCAGCTGCGGGTGCATATGCTGTCGATCGGGCATCCGCTGTTGGGGGATGGGTTGTATGCGCATGAGCAGGCTTTGGCTGCGTGGCCACGGTTGTGCCTGCATGCGAGTATGTTGAGTTTTACGCATCCGCAGAGTGGGGAGCGGTTGCGGTTTGAGTGTTCGGCGCCGTTTTAGGGGGTTGGGTTGGGTACATATCCGTTGGTGCGGTAACGGCTGAAATCGGTTCCGCTCTTACAGCGGGTCACTTTTGGCAAACGCCCCAAAAGTAACCAAAAGGTCTGTGCCCCACCACTCG
>NZ_JAFCTN010000007.1:31030-200607 GCF_049896045.1 Pseudomonas sp. PWP3-1b2 | reverse complement strand
AGCCCCAATAAGACCGCCGCGTTCTGTCAGGTAAACTCGTGCGTCAGGTTTTGGGGCTGCTTCGCAGCCCAACGCGGGGCAAGCCCGCTCGCCACAACAAGCCTGCTCGCCACACAGCAAACCTGCTCCCGCCTTTCGAATGCAGTCACATATCAACTGTGGGAGCTGGCTTGCCTGCCATAGCAATCTCTCAGGCGCCGGATTTCCCGGAAACCACAAACATCATCCCTCCCGCCACCGCCCGCGCATGGCACAACCCCAGCACCACCCGGCGCTCGGCATTGTCCATGCGGCTCCAGCGCGTAATCTCATCCACCGTGCGCTGGCAGCCCGTGCAAATATCGTCGTCATCCAGCGCGCAAATGCTCACGCACGGCGAGGCGACGGGGCGTTCTATCGGGTTCATTCTTCCTGCTCTGCCAAATCCTGCGCATAGCGCTGCGCGTTATGCACATAGTGCGCGGCGCTGGCCTCGAGCATGCGTTTCTGCGCCTCGGTCAGCTCGCGCACCACCTTGCCCGGCGAGCCCATCACCAGCGAACCATCCGGGATTTCCTTGCCCTCACCGATCAGCGAGTTCGCGCCGATGATGCAGTGTTTGCCGATCTTCGCGCCGTTGAGGATCACCGCATTAATGCCGATCAGGCTGTAATCGTCCACCGTGCAGCCATGCAGCATTGCGTTATGGCCAATAGTTACGCCGGTGCCCAGGGTCAGCGGGTAGCCCATGTCGGTGTGCATCACGCTGCCGTCCTGCACGTTGCTGTTTTTGCCGATCAGAATCAGCTCGTTGTCGCCACGCAATACCGCGTTGAACCAGACGTTGGCGCCCTCCTCCAGCTTGACCTTGCCCACCAGCGTGGCATTAGGGGCTACCCAACTGTGTGGATGCGTCTCGACGCGGGCATCGCCCAGGCGGTATTTCATGGTTTTTCCTCACGGCTCGCCATTCAAACGATGGCTTAGATATTGATGAAGCTTTTGGGCGGCTGGTGCAGGCTGATCTTGGCGTCGTCATAGAGCAGGTTGATCAGCTCCACAATCATTATCGCCGTCAGGCCCCAGATCTTGTATTCGCCGAAGCGGTAGCTGGGCACATACCAACTGCGGCCCTGGTAATCGATTCGGTGAGTGTGTTCGCGCGGGTCCTGCCGGAAAAACTCCAGGGGCACGCTGAAAACAGCGGCAATCTCGGCGTCATTGGCCAGGTACTCGACGTAATCGGGAATCACGCCGACATAAGGCGTGACCCGAATGCCGTGCAGGGAAATCAGCGGGCTCAACGGGCCGATGATTTCGACCAGGCCGGGCGGCAGGCCGATTTCTTCTTCGGCCTCGCGCAATGCGGTGAAGATCAAGTCAGGGTCTTCGGGGTCGCGCCGGCCGCCGGGGAACGCCACTTCGCCGCCGTGGGTCGACAGACCACTGGCGCGCAGGGTCAGGATCAGCTCGGGTTCGTCACTGCGGGTAATCGGCACCAGCACCGCAGCCTCGGGGAAACGCCCGTCGGTTTCCAGCGTATGGGGGGTGTGGTTGCTTACGCGGCGAAGTAGCTCGTCCAGCATGAGTCATCTCGGTCTGTTGGCTACCATGCATCATGCACCAAAGCTTGCGGGCGCCCAACCCCAAAACCCGGAGCATGTCGCTAAACGACAACTTGCAGGGCCCCGCCTGCCACGCCAAGATAGACGCACTCTTCAGGAACCCCAGCATGAACTTCTGCAGCCAGTGCGGTAAACCGGTTACCAGGCGCATTCCCGAAGGCGACGGCCGCCTGCGTTATGTGTGTGACCACTGTTCGACCATTCACTACCAAAACCCCAACATCGTCGCCGGCACGGTGCCGGTCTGGGGCGATAAAGTGCTGCTGTGCCGCCGCGCCATCGAACCGCGCCTGGGGTACTGGACCCTGCCCGCAGGCTTTATGGAAAATGGCGAAACCGTGGAGCAAGCGGCCGAACGCGAAACCCTGGAAGAAGCCTGCGCCCGTGTGCGCAACCTGAGCATCTATACCCTGATCGACGTGCCGCACATCAGCCAGGTGCATATTTTCTACCGCGCCGAGCTGGTCGACCTGGACTTTGCCGCCGGCCCCGAAAGCCTCGAAGTGCAGCTGTTTGATGAAGCCGACATCCCTTGGTCCGAGCTGGCTTTCCGCACGGTCGGGCGTACTTTAGAATACTTTTTCGCTGACCGTCGGCAGCAGGCGTTCCCGGTGCGCAGCGAAGCGGTGCCGCCCATGGGCAAACCCACCGAATAAAAAAACCGGCAGATAGTCTTTAAGGGAAACCGTGTTAATGCGTCTGTTGCTCGCTCTGATCTGCCTGTCGTTCGCTACCTTTTCGTCGGCCTCCACGGTGGAAATCATCGGCGGCAAACCTGTCGAAAAAGTCCTCGTGCTCAAGTCCGCCCACCAATTGCAGCTGATCAACGACGGCAAGCCGCTCAAGACCTATCGCATTTCCCTCGGTAAAAACCCCAAGGGCACCAAGCTGTTTGAAGGTGACCGCCGCACCCCCGAAGGCTTTTACTGGATCGACTGGCGCAAGACCAGCGACCGTTTCAACCTGGCCATGCACATCTCCTACCCGAACATCAGCGACTCCGCCCGCGCGCGCCGCGAGGGTGTGAGGCCGGGCAGCATGATCATGATTCACGGCACCCCCGACACCGAAGATTACCCGGAGCAGTGGTTTCACACCCTGGACTGGACCGACGGCTGCATCGGCATGCGCAACGTCGACATGCGTGAAGTCTGGAACCTGGTCAAAGACGGCACCATGATCGAGATTCGGCCGTAAACCGCGACCGTTCGTAAAATAATTCGAAAATAATTCCTGCCTCAGGCCGCGCCTGCCGGTGAATACCAGTTCACCGCAGCGGGCTGCGCCGTTCTGCACGCGATACAGACCTCTCTAATACCACTTCATGCCAGGCCCCATTGCAGGGCCCTAAAACCGTCGCCTGCACCGTTTTGGCTGCATTGACATGGTATTTAAGTGGTATTAATTTTCGGCCAATACCGGGCGACAACATTCCAATAATGCATCGGAAACCTTAACGATGAATCCCATCCTGGGCTTACGCCCCGACGACAAACAATCCACGCCGCTGTACCTGCAATTGGCGCGCAAGCTGGAAGCGGCGATCCACGCCGGCCAGTGGACGTCCGAGCAGGCGCTGCCGTCAGAACGCGCACTCAGTGAACAACTGAGCATTTCGCGGGTGACTGCCCGCAAAGCGCTGGAAGTGTTGTTTGACCAAGGCCTGATCCGCCGCAGCCAGGGTTCCGGCACCTTTATCACGCCGCGCCTTGAGCAACCGCTGTCGCGCCTGTCCGGGTTCAGCGAGATGCTGCGCCTCAAGGGCTTTGTGCCCAGCTCCCTGTGGCTGGAGCGCGACATCACCCCGCCGACCCACGAAGAACTGATCCGCCTGTGCCTGTCGACCAGCGACAAAGTGGCGCGACTGAAGCGTTTGCGCAAAGCCGACGACACGGTGATGGCCATTGAAATGACCGTGGTCCCCGCCGCAGTGCTGCCACAACCGCAGGCCTTGGGCAGTTCGCTGTACGAATACTTTGAAAGCATCGGCAAGCCCATCGTGCGCGCCTTGCAGCATGTGCAGGCGATCAACGCGTCGGACGAGTTCGCCAGGCTGGTAGGCATCGCGCCCGGCACCGCCATGCTGTTGATGACCCGCGTCGGCTACACCGCCGACAACACGCCGATTGAAATCACCGACACCTACTGCCGCAACGACTACTACGACTTTGTCGCAGAGCTGCGCCGCCACGACTATTCCGCTGAATTGCGACTTTAGAGAACTGCCCATGTCCGAAGACAATATCCTCACGCCCCAAGGCTGGGTTCGCGGCCGCGTGGTGCACGAGCACGGCAAGGTGACTGCCATCGAAGGCGTACCTTGCGACCCGGCAGACAATGACCTGCCCTACCTGCTGCCGGGCTTTATCGACCTGCACGTGCACGGCGGTGGCGGCAAAGACATCATGGAAGGCGCCGCCGCGTTCGAGACCATCACCCGCACCCACGTGCGTTTTGGTACGACGTCGCTGCTGGCCACCACCATGACTGCGCCGGTTGACGAAATTTCCAGCGTGCTCGGCCAACTCGGCATCTTCTGTGAGCAGCGCCCTGCCGGCAGCGCGCGGGTCCTCGGCGTACACCTGGAAGGCCCCTACATCAACCCAGGAAAACTCGGCGCTCAACCCAACTTCGCCCACACCGCACTGATGGAAGAAGTGGAAGCCTACCTGCGCCTGGCGCCGATCCGCGTGATCACCATCGCCCCGGAAATTGCTGGCCACGATGCCCTGATCCGCGCGCTCAGCGCACGCGGCATACGCATGCAGATTGGCCACACCCTGGGCAGCTATGAAGAAGGCGTCGCCGCCCTCGCCGCCGGCGCCACCAGCTTCACGCATTTGTACAACGCCATGAGCCCGCTGCATCACCGCGAGCCGGGCATCGTCGGCGCCGCGCTGGCCCACGCCAAATACGCCGAATTGATTCCGGATTTGCTGCACGTACACCCCGGCGCCATGCGCGTGGCCCTGCGTTCGATCCCGTGCCTGTACTGCGTGACTGATTCCACCGCCGCCGCCGGCATGCCCGACGGCGAGTACAAGCTGGGCAGCCACACCGTGACCAAGTGCCTGGGCGGCGTACGCCTGGCCGACGGAACGCTGGCCGGCAGCACCCTGACCATGGATCAGGCGCTGCGCAACCTGGTGAAAATCGGCCTGCCCATCAGCGAAGCCTCACAGCGCCTGTCGCAATTTCCTGCGGACTACCTGGGCCTGGAAGAACGCGGCCGCCTGCAACCGGGCAGCTTTGCCGACTGCGTGCGCCTTGACCGCTCCCTGACAATCACCGACGTAATGGTCGAAGGAGAAACCATTGACTTCAAAAATGCTTGAAGAGGCATTGGCCTCCTCGGACGCCGTTGCGGCGCAACTGCAACGCCTCAGCCCGATGCTCGAGGAAGTCGCCGGCCGCCTGCGCCGCCAGCCGCCGCAAGTGGCGATGACCATTGCCCGGGGCAGCTCGGACCATGCCGCCAGTTATTTCGCCTACCTGGCCATGCAACACGTGGGCATCCCGGTGGCGTCGTTGCCGATGTCGGTGGTGACCCTGTTGCAAGCGCCGTTGAAGGTCAGCGGTCAGGTAGCGTTTGGTTTCTCGCAGTCGGGGCAAAGCCCGGATTTGGTCAACAGCCTGCGCCTGCTGCGCAAACGCGGCGCCCTGAGTATTTCGCTGGTCAACGCCGAAGACTCGCCACTGGAAGCCGCGTGCGAATTCCACGTGCCGCTGTGCGCCGGGCCGGAACTCAGTGTTGCCGCGACTAAAAGTTTTATCGCCACCCTCAGCGCCAGCGCGCAATTGATCGGCCACTGGAACCAGGACCTGTTGCTGCTGCAAGCCTGCCAGGCGCTGCCTGAGGGACTGCGCGAAGCCGCAAAACAAGCGTGGGCTCCCGCCATTGACGCCCTGCGCGACAGCCAGCGCCTGATCGTAATTGGCCGTGGCGCCGGTTTTGCCATCGCCCAGGAAGCTGCGCTCAAGCTCAAGGAAACCTCGGCGATCCAGGCCGAAGCGTTCAGCAGCGCCGAAGTGCGCCACGGACCGATGGCCTTGATCGACGAAAACTATCCACTGCTGGTGTTCGCCCCACGCGGCGCCGAGCAGGCTGGCCTGTTGAGCCTGGCCGCCGACATGCGCCTACGCGGTGCCCGCGTGTTGCTGGCCGCGCCGGACGATGTGACCGAGCGCGACCTGACCCTGAGCCGCGCCGAACACCCGAGCCTGGATCCGATCCTGGCGATTCAAAGCTTTTACGTCATGGCTGCAGGCCTGGCGGTTGCCCGGGGCATGGACCCTGACCAACCACGCCACCTGAGCAAAGTTACCCGCACTCACTGAGTCGCGTTTTCCTGATGAGTACCGTGCCCATGCCCTACAACAATAATGAATTGACCCTAAGCGCCCCCCTCAGTGGCCCGGTGCTGACCCTGGGCAACGTTCCCGACGAAGTGTTCGCAAGCGGCGCGATGGGCGACGGCATTGCCATCGACCCGCTGAATGACTGCCTGCACGCACCGTGCGACGGGGTGATCATCCACGTTGCGCGCACCGGGCACGCACTGACGATTCGCGCCGAGAATGGCGCCGAAGTGCTGATGCATGTGGGCATCGACACCGTCGAGCTGAATGGCGAAGGCTTTGCGCTGCTGGTGAAGGAAGGCGCGCGGATCACTGAAGGCCAGGCGCTGGTGCAGTTCGATCTGGACCGCATTGCGCGCCAGTGCAAAAGCCTGATCAGCCTGATCATCCTGACCAACGGCGAAGGCTTTGAGCTGCGGCCGATTGCCGGCAACACCGTCAAACTCGGCGAGCCGTTGTTGCAGATTGTGGCGCGTTCAACCACCGCGACGCAGACGGCTGTGGATAACTCAGCGGCTGAAGTACGCGCCAGCGTGCGCATCACTCACCGTGGCGGTTTGCATGCGCGCCCCGCTGCGTTGATCCGCAAGACGGCGCAGGGTTTCAGCAGCCAGGCCCATCTGCATTTCGCCGGTAAATCGGCAGCCTGCGACAGCTTGATTGGCCTGATGGGGCTGGGGATTGGCGAGGGCGATGAAGTGCGTGTGAGTTGTCGCGGCGAGGATTCCGAGGCTGCGTTGCAGGCGCTGGTCGCCGCGCTGTCCCTAGCGGTTAAAGAAGAACATCACGCACCGGTTGCCGTCGCTGTGCGTGGGGCGAACATCGAAGCCGGTGTGCTGCAAGGAGTGTGCGCCGCGCCTGGCCTGGTGTGCGGGCCGCTGTTTCGCCTGACCGGCATTGAGTTACCGGAAGACACCGGCAACCATTCCCGCGACGACCAACTGCAACGCCTCGACACCGCGCTGGAGCAGGTGCGCGGTGAAATTCGCAACACGCTGGAGCACGCCCGCCAGCGCAAAAACGTCGAGGAAGAAGAGATTTTCGCGGCGCACCTCGCCTTGCTGGAAGACCCGGCCCTGTTGGACGCGGCAACCGGTGCCATCGAAAACGGCAGCGCCGCCACCCACGCCTGGCGCGATGCAATCCAGGCCCAATGCGCGGTGTTGCTGGCGCTGGGCAAGCCGCTGTTTGCCGAGCGCTCCAATGACCTGCGCGACCTGCAACAGCGTGTGTTGCGCGCACTGCTGGGTGAAGCCTGGCACTTCGAATTGCCTGCGGGCGCGATCGTCAGCGCCCATGAGTTGACCCCCTCGGACCTGCTGCAACTGAGTGCGCAAGAAGCTGCCGGTATCTGCATGGCCGAAGGCGGCGCGACCTCCCACGTGGCTATTCTGGCCCGCGGTAAAGGTTTGCCCTGCATCGTCGCGCTGGGCGCGGAAGTGCTCGACGTGCCCCAAGGCCAACGCGTGGTGCTCGACGCCGCCAACGGTCGCCTGGAACTCATGCCCAGCGACGCGCGCCACGCCGAAGTGCACCACATTCGCGACGCGCAAAAGCAGCGCCGTCAACAGCAACAATCTCAGGCTCAAGAGCCGGCGCGCACCACTGACGGCGTGACCATCGAAGTCGCGGCCAACGTCGCCTCCAGCGCCGAGGCCCAGGTGGCATTTGAAAACGGCGCTGACGGCGTCGGCCTGCTGCGCACCGAATTCCTGTTCGTCGACCGTCGCATCGCGCCGGATGAGCAAGAGCAACGCCGCGCCTACCAGGCGGTATTGGATGCCATGGGCGACAAGTCGGTGATCATTCGCACCATCGATGTGGGCGGCGACAAACAGCTCGACTACCTGCCGTTGCCCGTCGAAGCCAACCCGGTGTTGGGCTTGCGCGGCATTCGCCTGGCCCAGGTACGCCCCGACGTGCTCGACCAGCAACTGCGCGCGCTGCTGCAAGTGTGCCCGCTGGAACGTTGCCGCATCCTGTTGCCGATGGTCAGCGAAGTGGATGAGCTGCTGCAGATTCGCCAGCGTATGGACGAGTTGTGCGTGGAGCTGGAACTGACTCAGCGCCCCGAACTGGGCGTGATGATCGAAGTGCCTGCCGCCGCGCTGATGGCCGAGCAGCTGGCGCTGCACGCGGACTTCCTGTCGATCGGCACCAACGACCTGTCCCAGTACACCCTGGCCATGGACCGTGACCACGCCGGCCTCGCTGCGCGGGTTGATGCCTTGCACCCGGCTCTGCTGCGGCTGATCGCCCAAACCTGTGCCGGCGCCGCCAAACACGGGCGCTGGGTTGGCGTGTGTGGCGCCCTCGCCTCCGACCCGCTGGCCACGCCGGTACTGGTAGGCCTGGGGGTCAGCGAGCTGTCGGTAAGCCCGCCGCAAATCGGAGAAATCAAGGACCGCGTCCGCCATCTGGACGCGGCGCAATGCCGGCAAATCAGCCGAGGCCTGCTCGACCTGAGCAGCGCCAAGGCGGTTCGCCAAGCCTGTCAACACCACTGGCCGCTGAGCTGACAACAACAAGAAAAGGAGACTCGCCATGTACCAACATTTCATCGAAGGCCTGCAACGCCTGGGCCGTGCACTCATGCTGCCGATCGCGATTCTGCCGATCGCCGGCCTCTTGCTGCGCCTGGGCGACACCGACCTTTTGAACATCGCGGTGATGCACGACGCCGGGCAAGCGATCTTCGCCAACCTGGCGCTGATCTTCGCCATCGGCATTGCTGTGGGTTTTGCCCGCGACAATAACGGCACGGCGGGCCTGGCAGGCGCTATCGGTTATTTGGTAATGATCTCCACGCTCAAGGTGATGGACACCACCATCAACATGGGCATGCTCGCCGGTATTGCCAGCGGCTTGATGGCCGGTGGGCTGTATAACCGCTTCAAGGACATCAAGCTGCCGGAGTACCTGGCCTTCTTTGGCGGGCGACGGTTTGTGCCGATTGTCACCGGGTTCAGTGCGGTCGGATTGGGCGTGATCTTCGGCCTGATCTGGCCGCCGATTCAGCACGGCATCAACAGCTTCGGCGTGCTGCTGATGGAAAGCGGCAGCCTCGGCGCGTTCGTGTTTGGCGTGTTCAACCGCCTGCTGATCGTCACCGGCCTGCACCATATCCTCAACAACATGGCCTGGTTTGTGTTCGGCAGCTTCACCGATCCGGCGACCGGCGCGGTGGTGACGGGCGACCTGACTCGTTATTTTGCAGGCGACCCGAAAGGCGGCCAGTTCATGACTGGCATGTTCCCGGTGATGTTGTTCGGCCTGCCGGCGGCGTGCCTGGCGATGTACCGCAATGCGTTGCCGGAACGCCGCAAGGTGATGGGCGGGATTTTCCTGTCGATGGCGCTGACCTCGTTTTTGACCGGCGTGACCGAGCCGATTGAATTTGCGTTCATGTTCCTTGCGCCGTTCCTGTACCTGATTCACGCCGTGCTGACGGGCCTGTCGATGGCTGTCACCAATATGCTGAATATCCACCTGGGCTTTACCTTCTCCGGCGGGTTTATCGACATGGTGCTGGGTTGGGGCAAGTCCACCAATGGCTGGCTGGTGTTCCCGGTCGGGTTGGCTTACGCGGTGATCTACTACAGCGTGTTCAACTACTGCATTCGCCGCTTCAACCTCAAAACGCCGGGGCGTGAAGATATCCCGGTGGTGCAGGCTGAAGCGATGAGTGATAACCAGCGGGCCAGCGCGTATATCCGTGCGTTGGGCGGTGCGGCGAATCTGTTGAGTGTGGGCGCCTGTACTACGCGTCTGCGGTTGGACATGGTTGATCGCAACAAAGCAGTGGATACGGAGCTGAAAGCGCTGGGCGCCATGGCTGTGGTTCGGCCGGGGAATGGCGGGAGTTTGCAGGTGGTGGTCGGGCCGATGGCCGATAGCATTGCTGATGAGATTCGCCTGGCCATGCCGTCGTTTGTGGCGGCTGCGCCGGTGAGCGTTGCGCCTGTGGATAAGCCGGTTGCGGTGAATGTGCAGGAAGCCGAGAAATGGCTGAGCGCGCTGGGTGGCCGTGGGAATGTGCGGCAGCTGGAAGCCGTGGCGATGACCCGGTTGCGAGTGGAGTTGGGGGATGATTCGGTGTTGTCCGAAGCGGACCTCACTGCGCTGGGTTGCCAAGGTGTGAGCCAGCTGGAAAGCAGGGTTTGGCACCTGCTGATTGGTGACAGGGCCAGCGGATTGGGTGAAGCGCTGGAGCGCTTGGTGACCCGCCCAATCAACGCCTGATCAAGCGCTCCCACGCGCTGCGTGGGAGCTTTACAAAATGCGTCCCCACCCAGTGCGTGGGGACGCTCAGCGTTAGCCGCCGAACACCAGGCTCACGGACTGCGCCCCCGCATTCTTCACCGTAAAGTCCTTCGCTTGCGCGGCGGTCTTCAAGGTGTAGGTGTAATTGGACGACGCGGTCCACTGCGCCTTGGGCGATTTTTGATTAGTGATCGCAGGCACGCTGCCGATGTCGGTAAAAGTACCCGTGCCTTTGTCATCCAGCATGCCGTTACTTTCACTGCCCGCACCAAAGTTGTTGCTCTCGGAAAGAATGTTGGCGTTTTGCGCCAGCGTAAAACCGAGGTGAAACTTGTTGATGTAGTTGTTATAGACATGGAAGTAGCCATAACGCATCAGCCCTGGGGCGCGCACTTCCATATTGTCGAAACGGTTGTGGCAGATCGTCAGCCGCGGGAAACCATTGAAGGCGGCGTTGTTGTCATCGGCCGGGTGGCCCAGGATCAAACCATACTTGTGGTTGCCGAAGAAGCAGTTACTGATCGTCGCGTAATCAGCCTTGTCGCCGATGTACAACAGCTTGTCGAGGCTGCCATCGTTGGCGGACCATTCGTGGCCGACGAAGGAGCAGTGGTCGATCCAGTACTTGCTGCCGTAGTTGAGGTACAGCTGAATGTCATCGTTGTCCTTGATACCAACGGAATGCTGGAAAACGATGTTTTGAAAAATGATGTTTTGCGACTGCGGTGTCGCGCGCAAGTGGATGTTGTTAAGCGTGCGATTCTGGAACGAACCGACCAGGGTTTTGTTGGAGCCCATGGACACCTTGGTCAAGCTGGACGCCGAAATATTGCTGTTGATCACCAACACGCGGGGCGTGGCATCCGCGATTTGGGCCTTGAGTTGATCCAACGTGGTGATACTGACCACTTGGCCGGACCAACCGCCAGTGACGTTAGCGGCTTTGGCAAAACCGGTGATGCCAGTGAGTTTGCTTTCTGGATAAGACATGAGTTCCCTCTCTTGAATCATAAGACCCAGGTATTTGGGTCAAGAATGAAACACGGCCGTCCTGGCCATGCTTACAGCGTTGAAGGGTGTGAATAGCGACAGGTGCTATTCACTCGCCCCCCAAATACTGTACATAAACACAGTATTTTATAAATGACGGTCGGTCAAGCCTCAGCTTCATTCCGCAGCTCGCTCCCTCGCCACAGCGTGAGTGGGGTCAGTTGTTGATGGGGACTTCCTGTAAATCCAACACCCGATCCACTATCAGTTGGATACCTTCCAGCATCCGATGAATTCCCAACACCGCATCGCGCTGCGGGCCGTCGATATCAAACGCCAGATTGCCCGCCAGTGCCTGAACTGATGCCAGGTCTTGGGAAGCGTTGGCGAGCAGGGTTTCGCTGCTCAGGTTGGGGAGTACGGTGAAGATTTGATCGGTGGGTTGAGAATCAGATGGGGGATTTGGACTGTCTTTGATCATGGTAATGCTCCTCAAAAAATGGGAACTACCAGCATCACTTGCAGATGATGGGTGGCAGCTGTGCGCGGGCCTGCAAGACCAAGGAAGGAGCATCCCGGGTAGACCCTAAAGTCTCCCGCACACAGCCACCATAAAAACGATGACCATGAAAAGCGCCACGATTATAGCGGCGCTTATGAGCTCCAACATAATTTCGGCGGGCTTGCAGTCCCGATCGCTGAATTGGCAGCGACCAGAGAAGACTAGTGAAGCGAGTTCCGAGGGACAACCTGAAAGGCTTGTGGGAAATCTCCGAGACCTGAAGAAATCGCAGACAATAAAAACCCGGCTTAGGCCGGGTTCTTTAATCACAACGAACGCCTAGACGGACGCCTCACGTTGCTGCGCTTCGTAATGCCGAGTCTGAAAAGGCATCAGCGCTTGAACCTTCAAACCCAGCCCCTCACTCAGCCCCCAGGACATCGCCAGCTCATCACGACGACTGCGCAGCGCAACAACGCCCTGAGGCTTCACCTCTTGTTTGTAAGCAGTCGCCGAAAAAAGCTCAAGAGCGTGCAGCGCTTCCACTACCCGACTATCTGTCACACACGCGAAGCGCGTGAAGCGCTCCAGCAGATAGCCCGCGCGACGAAGTTCCAATTCGCTGGAGTGAGCATCCAGAAAATTCTTCACTTCACCCACAAGATTCGCGTCCGAATACCAAACAGCTTTCGCTGCGCTCACCAGCGCATCGTCATCAGCCTGATTCAGAGGGCTCTTGACGAGAGTGTCCAAGGCGGATGATAAGACGGGACCGTTAAAAGGCTTCGCCATCTGCAGGCTCCAGATAATCGTGCAAGATATTGTTCAGAATGGATCTGGGTGGCTCTTTGTTGCCAACATACATATCAATTGCCTGCAACGCCAGCCGACGGAGCTCAGTGGTCAGGATGAAGCCAGCCCTCAGCAACGCCATGATGTCGCTCACATCTTGATCAGTGGCTCGGCCCAATTTGGAGATTGCAATGTCGATCGGTGCAGCTATATGCAGGTGCAGTACAGACTCCACAGGAAACTCGTCCAAAGGAAGACTTCGCTCCCAGTAATCTTCGTGAAGTGGGCCGAAGCTGGTGTGATATTGAAGGTCATAGTTAAGCTCCATCACACGACCGGACTGCGCATCGAAAAACTGCTCAGGAAATTCCGCCAGCAGTGTCTGAAGGCGCAGCTTGTTTCGAAAACTAGCGCAGTAAATCTCAGCGTCAACATCCGTGGAAATACGATGGTGCGTGTATAGGTGGACAGCACAACCGCCAAAGACAATGACCTTGACCGCGCCAGGCCTCGCCCCCTCAAGCATCAGTTCCACTTCAATGGATTTGAACATTGAAACCAAGGCTTGCCCGAGTGGAGTATTTGTATTGAGGCGAGGAACGACGACATCTGGAAACTCCATTATTGAATCTCAAGCCGATACGAGGTTGTTGAACGGGCGTTGAGCTCAAATCCCGATCACTGGTTTTTTCAGCGACCGCTGGAGGCTATTGAGGCTGGTTCCGAGGGACAACCTGAAAGGTGTGTAGGAAAGGCCCACAGCGCCTGCACCGACGCCATCGCAGGCAAGCCAGCTCCCACACGGTCGACTGTGGGAGCTGGCTTGCCTGCGATTGGCCCGCACAACCAACAAAAAACCCGCTGACCAAACTGGCCCAGCGGGTTTCTTGTTAAAGCAGCGTGCGAATCAAAAATCCGCCAACTGCCACACCTCATACGCCGGTGTCTCATACGGATGGCTCAGTTTCAACGCGGCCACAACAGCCACAATCAACTCATCCGTCACCACCAGCTCAACCTTCCATTCTTCAACCACTTCAACCTGACCCACTTGCCCGATAAACGGCTGGCTGCCGTCCATCGCGCGAAATTGGCCCTTGCCCAGCACTTGCCAGGCGCAGCTGTCGTAGTTGCCGATGCGCCCGCCGCCAGCAGTGAAGACGGCGGTTTTCACCGTCTCCACATGGCTGTCGGGCACGAAGAAGGCGAGCTTGTACACCGCCTTAGTTCACCCACACGCGAGCGTTGCGGAACATGCGCATCCAGGCGCCGTCCTCGTCCCACTCTTCCGGGCGCCACGAGTTCTGCACGGCGCGGAATACGCGTTCCGGGTGCGGCATCATGATGGTGACGCGACCGTCGCGACTGGTGAGGCCGGTGATCCCGCGCGGCGAGCCGTTCGGGTTGGCCGGGTAGGTCTCGGTGACCTTGCCGTGGTTGTCGACGAAGCGCAGGGCCACGGTGCCGGACAGGTCGGCTTCGAGCAATGCTTCTTCGCTGGCAAACTCGGCATGGCCTTCACCGTGGGCGATGGCGATTGGCATGCGCGAACCGGCCATGCCTTGCAGGAAGATCGAGTTGGATTCCTGCACTTGCACCATGGCGACACGGGCTTCGAACTGCTCGGAACGGTTGCGCACAAAGTGCGGCCAGAATTCGCTGCCCGGAATCAGTTCGCTGAGGTTGGACATCATCTGGCAACCGTTGCACACACCCAGGGTGAAGCTGTCGTTGCGTTCGAAGAAGCCCTGGAACGCATCACGCGCACGGCTGTTGAACAAGGCCGACTTGGCCCAGCCCTCACCGGCACCCAGCACGTCGCCGTAGGAGAAACCGCCGCAGGCGACCAGGCCTTTGAACTCGTTGAGGTCAACGCGACCGGCGAGGATGTCGCTCATGTGCACGTCGATCGCATTGAAGCCGGCGCGGTCGAACGCGGCCGCCATTTCCACCTGGCCGTTGACGCCCTGCTCACGCAGCACGGCAACCTGTGGGCGAATGCCTTTTTTGATGTAAGGCGCGGCGATGTCCTGGTTGACGTCGAAGCTGAGTTTGGTGCTCAGGCCCGGGTTTTCTTCTTCCAGGATCACGTCGAATTCCTGCTCGGCGCACTCAACGTTGTCACGCAGACGCTGGATCTGGTAGCTGGTTTCAGCCCACTGGCGTTGCAGCAAGCGGCGTTGGCCGGCAAACACGGTGTCGCCATTGAAGGAGATGTTGATTTCACCGTTGTTGATCGGTTGGCCGATGACAGCCACGCAGTCGTCCAGGCCAGCGGCGCTGAATTGGGCGAGCACGTCCGGCGTTGCGTCCTGGCGAACCTGAATCACGGCGCCCAATTCTTCGTTGAACAGCATGCCGTTGATTTCGGAGGCATCCTCGGCAACGCTGTCGAGCACGATGTTCAGGCCGCAGTGACCGGCGAAGGCCATTTCCACAACGCTGGTCAGCAAGCCGCCATCGGAACGGTCGTGGTAAGCCAGCAGGTGGCCGTCGGCGTTGAGGCCCTGGATCACGGCGAAGAAGGCTTTGAGGTCTTCTGCATCGTCGACGTCCGGCGCGTGTTTGCCGAGCTTGCCATGGGTTTGCGCCAGGATCGAGGCGCCCATGCGGTTCTGGCCACGGCCCAGGTCGATCAGGATCAGGTCGGTGGTGCCCTTGTCCATGCGCAGTTGCGGGGTCAGGGTCTTGCGGATATCAGTAACGGGTGCGAAACCGGTAACGATCAGCGACAGCGGCGAGGTGACGCTCTTGTCGGTGCCGTCTTCGTTCCAGCGCGTGGCCATGGACATCGAGTCCTTGCCCACCGGAATGGTGATGCCCAGCTCCGGGCACAGCTCCATGCCGACAGCCTTGACGGTGTCGTACAGACGCGCGTCTTCGCCTGGGTGACCGGCAGCGGACATCCAGTTGGCCGACAGTTTGATGTCGGACAGCTTGCCGATGCGCGAAGCGGCGATGTTGGTGAGGGTTTCACCAATCGCCATGCGGCCCGACGCCGGAGCGTCCAGCAGGGCCAGCGGCGTACGCTCGCCCATGGCCATGGCTTCCCCGGTGTAGACGTCGAAGCTGGTGGCAGTGACGGCAACGTCGGCCACTGGAACCTGCCACGGGCCGACCATTTGGTCACGGGCAACCAGGCCAGTGATGGTGCGGTCGCCGATGGTGATCAGGAAGCTTTTGCTCGCCACGGCCGGGTGGTGCAGCACGCGTTCGATGCTGTCGGCCAGTTCCAGCGCACTTGGGTCGAAGTCATCGCCCAGCTCGGCTTCCCGTACCGCCGAACGGTGCATGCGCGGGGCTTTGCCCAGCAGCACTTCGAGCGGCATGTCGACAGGGCTGTTGCCGAAGTGGCTATCCGTAACGGTCAGCTGCGGCTCGGCAGTGGCTTCGCCAACCACGGCGAACGGGCAACGCTCGCGTTCGCAGATGGCCTGGAAGCGCGCGAAGTCTTCAGGGCCAACGGCCAGTACGTAGCGTTCCTGGGATTCGTTGCTCCAGATTTCGTGCGGGGCCATGCCCGGCTCGTCGTTTGGAATGTTGCGCAGTTCGAAACGGCCACCACGGTCGCCATCGTTGACCAGTTCCGGGAAGGCGTTGGACAAACCGCCGGCGCCGACGTCGTGGATGAAGCTGATCGGGTTCTTGTCACCCAACTGCCAGCAACGGTCGATGACTTCCTGGCAGCGGCGTTCCATTTCCGGGTTTTCGCGCTGCACGGAAGCAAAATCCAGGTCCGCCGAGCTGGTGCCGGTGGCCATGGAGGAAGCTGCGCCGCCGCCCAGGCCGATCAACATGGCCGGGCCGCCGAGGACGATCAGCTTGGAGCCGACCAGAATCTCGCCTTTCTTGACGTGTTCTTCGCGGATGTTACCCATGCCGCCAGCCAACATGATTGGCTTGTGGTAGCCGCGCACTTCATCGCCACGCGGAGTGGTGATGGACTGCTCGAACGTACGGAAGTAACCGGTCAGCGCCGGACGGCCGAATTCGTTGTTGAACGCAGCGCCGCCCAACGGGCCTTCGATCATGATGTCCAGCGCGGTAACGATGCGCTCAGGCTTGCCGTACGGCACTTCCCACGGCTGTTCAAAACCCGGAATTTGCAGGTTGGACACGGTGAAACCGGTCAGGCCCGCCTTTGGCTTGGCGCCACGGCCGGTGGCACCTTCGTCGCGAATTTCGCCGCCGGAACCGGTGGCGGCGCCAGGGAACGGAGCAATCGCGGTTGGGTGGTTGTGGGTTTCAACCTTCATCAGGATGTGCACCGGCTCCTGCACCGCGCCGTACTGGCGGGTTTCAGGGTCCGGGAAGAAACGGCCGGCAACCGAGCCGACGATGACCGAGGCGTTGTCCTTATAAGCAGACAGAACGCCTTCGCTGTGCATCACGTAGGTGTTCTTGATCATGCCGAACAGGCTTTTTTCCTGGCTTTCGCCGTCGATGTCCCAACTGGCGTTGAAGATCTTGTGACGGCAGTGCTCGGAGTTGGCCTGGGCAAACATCATCAGTTCGATGTCGTGCGGGTTGCGCTTCAAGCCGTTGAAGGCGTCGACCAGGTAGTCGATCTCGTCTTCGGCGAGCGCCAGGCCCAGTTCGGTGTTGGCCTTCTCGAGGGCGGCGCGGCCACCGCCGAGCACGTCAATCGCGGTCAGCGGCTTCGGCTCGGCATGGCTGAACAGACCGGCAGCCTGTTCCAGCTGGCTGACGATGATCTGGGTCATGCGGTCGTGCAGGCTGCTGGCGATCAGCTCGGCTTCGGCGTCGCTGAACTGGCCAGCCACGTAGAAGGCAATGCCGCGCTCCAGGCGCTGAATGCTCGACAGGCCGCAGTTGCGGGCGATGTCGCTGGCCTTGCTCGACCAGGGCGAAATGGTGCCGAACCGTGGCAGAACCAGGAACAAGCGGCCAGTCGGCTCTTGAACGGGGACGCTTGGGCCGTACTTCAGAAGGCGTGCCAGCACTTGCTGTTCGTCGGCGGTCAACACGCCGGTTACGTCGGCGAAGTGAGCAAATTCAGCATACAGGCCTGTAACCGCTGGAACCTTTTGGCTCAGTTGCTCAAGGAGTTTGCTGTGGCGAAAGGCAGAAAGGGCAGGAGCGCCGCGCAGGATCAACATCTTCGGGACAGCCTCGGGAAGGGGGTGTGCTTTGAGGCCGTGCATTCTAGCGTAAACCGCCGCCAACGGCACCCGAAACGGCACCGCTGGCCGTTGCCGAACGTCAGTTGGCAGGGTTTGCACGGTATCGGGGCGTTTTGCGGGCCTTGGCGCGCAGTTATTTTAACCGTCACAAACCCTCGCCAACCCGCATTTCTGCGGGCTGCAGCCCGGTTCTGCGGGCACTATCAGACAAGTCCCCTGCTGTCGAGATATGGCGCCGAGGGTCGTTTGCGTATACTGCGCAGATGTTCTCCCCTACTGCTTTGCGCCCGCGATGCGCCAAATGGCTGCTCGCAACCGGACTCTTCCTGATGCTCAGCGCGTGTGTTGATAAACCCAGCACGCTCGAGCGAATCAAGGAGGATGGCGTATTGCGTGTAATTACCCGAAACAGCCCCGCCACGTATTTCCAGGACCGCAACGGTGAAACCGGTTTCGAATACGAGCTGGTCAAGCGCTTTGCCGACGACCTGGGCGTTAAGCTGGAAATCGAGACTGCCGACAACCTCGACGACTTGTTCGGTCAGTTGGGCAAACCCAACGGTCCGGTATTGGCTGCCGCCGGTCTGGTGAGCAGTGAGCAACGCCAGCAACAGGTGCGTTTCTCCCACCCTTACCTGGAAGTGACCCCGCAGATCATCTACCGCAACGGCCAATCCCGCCCGACCAACGTGGCGGACCTTGTCGGCAAGAAGATCATGGTGCTCAAGGGCAGCACCCACGCCGAGCAATTGGCGGCGCTTAAAAAGCAGAATCCTGCGATTGAATACGAAGAGTCCGACGCTGTTGAGGTAGTCGACTTGCTGCGTATGGTCGATGAAGGGCAAATCGACCTGACCCTTGTCGACTCCAACGAAGTCGCGATGAACCAGGTGTACTTCCCTAACGTGCGCGTGGCGTTCGACCTCGGCAATGCCAGCAACCAAAGCTGGGCCGTGGCGGCGGGCGAAGACAACAGCCTGCTCAACGAGATCAACAGCTACCTGGACAAGGTCGAGAAAAACGGCACGTTGCAGCGCTTGAAAGACCGCTATTACGGGCACGTGGATGTTCTCGGTTACGTCGGCGCCTACACTTTCGCCCAGCACTTGCAGCAGCGTCTGCCCAAATACGAAAAGCACTTTCGCGCCTACGCCAAGGAAGAAAAAGTGGACTGGCGATTATTGGCGGCCATCGGCTATCAGGAATCGCTGTGGCAACCGGCCGTCACCTCCAAGACCGGCGTGCGCGGCCTGATGATGCTGACCCAGAACACCGCCCAGGCGATGGGCGTGTCCAACCGCCTGGATGCCAAGCAAAGCATCATGGGCGGCGCCAAGTACCTGGCGAAGATCAAGGATGAACTGGACAACAGCATCGCCGAACCGGACCGTACGTGGTTTGCGCTTGCGGCCTATAACGTCGGTACCGGGCATCTGGAAGATGCGCGTACGCTGGCGAAGAAAGACGGCCTGAACCCCAACAAGTGGCTGGACGTGAAGAAGATGCTGCCGCGCCTGTCGCAAAAGCAGTGGTACAGCAAGACACGTTATGGCTATGCGCGGGGTGGTGAGCCGGTGCATTTTGTGGCGAACATCCGCCGGTATTACGACATTCTGACCTGGGTGACTCAGCCGCAACTGGAAGGTAACCAGGTGGTGGAAGGTAACTTGCACGTGCCGGGTGTGGATAAAACCAAGCCGCCGGAAGATAACCAGCAGCTATAGACGCCCTTCCAGCCACCACACAACCCTGTGGGAGCCGGGCTTGCCCGCGATGGCGGCGTGTCAGCCAACCTACCGCTAAATGACCCACCGCTATCGCGAGCAAGCCCGCTCCCGCATTTGCAGCTGTGCTTGGCTTAGAGGCCAGTGAGCAGGTGCACGACTCCACCCGCCAACACCATCACGCCAGGCACCCCTGCAGCCTTCAGCGCCGCCGCATCCAACCGCCCCGCATCCTGCAACTGCACCCGCACACGTGTCAGTGCTACTCGCTGCTGCGACTTCAGGTTCTGCGCCCCGCCCAGCGCCGCCAGCATATCCGCCGACAACGCACCTTGCTCCGGCACCACCACCGTCTCGGCAATCAAGTCCGGCGTCAGGGCTTTCCAGAACGCCTGCTGAAATTTCTCGAACATGCTCAGTGCTCCAAAACAGGTGAAGTATCGACGCTGGCAGCGCGGTAAAGGCGCAGGGCCTCACGCACTTGACCTGCTTCTTCCAGGCCCAGCACCTGGCGGGCGATGATCTGGCAGCCGGCCAAATCCACTTCGCGCACGGTGGCCTTGATGGTCGGGATCAATGGCACGCTGACCGACAGTTCATCCACGCCCAGCCCGATCAGCACCGGCACCGCCAATGCTTCAGACGCCAACGCGCCGCACACGCCCACCCACTTGCCGTGGGCATGGGCGGCCTTGACGGTGGTGGCGATCAGGCGCAGCACCGCCGGGTGAAAACTGTCGGCCTGGCTGGCCAGCCGCGGATGATCGCGGTCCATCGCCAACGTGTATTGGGTCAGGTCATTGGTGCCGATGGAGAAGAAATCCACGTGGGGTGCAAACACATCCGCCATCAATGCGGCGGACGGTACTTCGATCATGATGCCCAGCTTCGGCAGCTCGGCAAGCCCCAGCGCCAGCGCTTCTTCCTCAAGAATCTGCCGCGCCAGGTGCAGCTCCGACAGCAGGCTGACCATCGGCAACATGATGTGCAGGCGCGCAAAGCCGGCACTGGCGAGGATGGCGCGGAACTGCTCGCGCAACAGTTCAGGACGCTCCAGGCACAGGCGAATACCACGCAAGCCAAGAAACGGGTTGGTCTCGGCGTCCATCGGCACGTAGGCCAGTGGCTTGTCGCCACCGACGTCCAGGGTGCGCACCACGAGGTTGCGCTCAGGGCCCAGCGCACGGGCGATCGCCGTGTAGGTGCCGGCCTGCTCCTCGGGGCTTGGCGCGCGGTTGCGGTCCAGGTAGAGGAATTCGGAACGCAGCAGGCCGACGCCTTCGCCACCCAGGGTCAAGGACTGCTCGACTTCCTGCAACGAGGCAACATTGGCCGTGACCTCAACGTGATGGCCATCGCGGGTGGTGGCCGGCAAGGCAGCCTGCGCCACCTCACGCTGACGGCGCTGCACTTGCTGATGGCGGGCAGCCTGCAATTGTTCGATTTCAGCCAGGTCCGGCTCCAGGTGCAGTTCGCCTTTATCGGCGTCGAGCAGGACATGTTTGCCATTGGCCAGCGCCAACACGTGACCCGGCACGCCGCAAATCGCCGGCAGGCCGAGCGCGCGGGCGAGGATCGCGACGTGACTGGTCGCGCCGCCGCCAACGGTGACAAAACCCAGCACCTTGCGCGTATCCAGGCTGGCGGTTTGCGACGGCGTCAATTGCTCGGCGATCAGGATGGCCTGCTCCGGCAAATCCCATGCGCGGTCCTGAATACCGAGAATAAGCTTCAGCACGCGCTGGCCGACATCGGCCAAATCCGCCGCGCGTTCGGCGAGCAGGGTATGGCCCGATTCCTTGAACAGCCTGGCGGTCGCAACGGTGGCGCTGTTCCAGGCAAACGCGGCGCTCTTGCCGTGGGCCAGCAGACCGTGGGCTTGCTCCAGCAGGGTCGGGTCTTCGAGCAACTCCTGATGGGCGCGGAAGATTTCCGCCTGGGCACCGCCGGCGGCGTTGGCTTGCAGGGTTTGCAGCGCCTGGGTTGCCGCCAGCAGGCCACGCGTCAACGCATCGCGCTCGGCCGTTTCGTCGATGCCGTTTTCAGTGATCGTCAGCTCGGGCTCAGCCACTTGAACAACCTGGCCAAACGCCGAACCCGGCGACGCACACACGCCGCGCAGCAACGTCTGTGACGACACCGGCGCGAGCGCCTCAACCACCTCAGCCGGTGCCAAAACCGTCTCGCCGCAGCCGTCTGCCAACAGCGCGACCAATGCCGTAATCGCCGCTTCGGCATCGTCACCTGCGGCACTTACCTGCAGCGAATCGCCCTGCACGGTTTGCAGCGCCATGATCGCCACCAGGGATTTTGCGTTGGCGCTCTGGGTCTGCTTGTGCAGGTAAATGCTCGCGCTAAAGGCTTTAGCTGCCTGGGCGAACACCGCCGCAGGTCGAGCGTGCAAGCCGTTGGCGTTGGGCAGGGTCAGCGGCTTGGAGAACAGTGCGTCGCCCTCCTCCTCATTCACCGCTTCAACGGCCTCACCTGGGGATAACTGCAACAGTGGCTGGCCGACCTCTACCAAACCGTTCGCCAGCAGGGTAAAGGGCTCGCCACTGACCACCAGCATCAACGTCAGCAAACTGCGTGCATGGAGCGC
The DNA here is from genome assembly GCF_049896045.1 of Pseudomonas sp. PWP3-1b2. NCBI lineage: Bacteria > Pseudomonadati > Pseudomonadota > Gammaproteobacteria > Pseudomonadales > Pseudomonadaceae > Pseudomonas > Pseudomonas sp. PWP3-1b2. The sequence goes on along the minus strand of NZ_JAFCTN010000007.1, from coordinate 178,630 downwards.
CACGTAGTCGGCATCGAATTCAATCAGCGGCTGACCGGCCTCCACGCGCTGGCCTTCCTGCACCAATCGCGTGAAGCCCTGGCCCGCGAGGTTCACGGTGTCCAGGCCAATGTGCAGCAGCACCTGGACGCCATTGTCGTCGGTGATGCTGAGCGCATGACCACTGTCCTGAATATTGCTGATCACCCCGGCCAGTGGCGCGCAGACCGTCTGCGAGGTCGGGTCGATGCACAGGCCGTCGCCGATCAGGCGGCTGGCGAACACCGGGTCGGGCACCTTGTCCAGCGCCAGCAGCACCCCGGACAGGGGCGCCAACAGTTCCAGGGGTTGCGTTGTGGTCATGACTTCACCTGCTGTTTTGTTCTGTAAAAATCATAGGGCGAACGACGATCCAATGTGGGCGCTGGCTTGCCTGCGATAGCATCACCTTGGCCTTACCGAGAGACCGGGTCGCCTGCATCGCAGGCAAGCCAGCTCCCACATAAAGCGCGGTTATTTCCACCAATATTCAACCTGCACACCCACATTTGACCCATGCCGCGCCGTGCCATACGCGCCGGTGTCGGATAACGCCGAACCCGCCGCCAGTTCATTCGCCGCGCGCTTGGCGGCTTCGTTCCAGCTGGCGTAGGTGTAATACAAACGCACTTCCGGCCGCGCCCAGAACTCGGGGCCGTTGGGCGACCAGGTCGGGGCGAAGGTAAATTTGCTCAGCTTGCGCGTACCACCCGCAGCCTCGACCTGATCATGCCCAAGTTCGGTGACCAGCTTGAACTGCTCGCTGATCGCGTACGCGGGGCGCACACCGATGGACATCCACGTCTGATCCTGGCTGCCGGGACGAATATCTTTCTGGTACACCGCCTCGACTTGCCCACCGAAACGCGGCGTCACCTGCCAGTCGAAAAACTCCACGGCGCGGTAGCTTTTGCTGCTTTTGTCCAACGTGGTGTCGCCGGTGTAACCCAGGCCGGTGCCGGGGCCTTCGCCGTACTGCAAGGCGAATTTGTTCTTGCCGCCAAGGAAAGGTTTTTGCACATGCTGCGCGGTGATCGCCCAGCCGCTGTTGGCATCGCGGCCGCCGGCTTTGTCGATGTAGCTCAAGCCAAATTCCAGCTCGCCGCCGGGGTTGGTCTTGAAGCCCGCCACGTTAAAGTCGTGACGGGTGGCGTATTCCTTCTGGTACAGGTTGTCCTTGCGCGACAGGGCGTAGCTGTACCTGAGATCGCCGATTTTCACGTCCTCCACACCACCACCCGTGGCGCTCTGGTTCCAGTAGTAGAAGTCGGAAATATGGATGTCGTTTCGTTTGTAATAACGTCGACCGGCCCACACCGAACCGCCGTTGAGGCTCGGCAGGTTGGACCACTGCGCATACATCTGCGGCATGCGCGCCGAGCCGTTGTCTTCGCCCTGGAATTTCAGGGCGCGGTCGTATTTGTTGTAAAGCGATGCCATGGCATCGACGCTGAGTACCGAACCGTCATCCAGCGTCAGCAGGTCCTGGCGCAATTCCAGTTCCCCGTATTGCTCGCATTCGTTCCCCAGACGGTATTTGGTTTGCGCCCCCGGCAACTGGAAACATTGCTGCTTGCCACTGCCGGTTGAAGTGCCTGCGCCGCTGCGCAGGTAACCGGCAAATTCGAGAGCCTGAGCGGCATAAGAAGCAGAGAGACACGACGCAATGAGGCCCAGCTTTATTGTTGTTTTCATGAAGCACTCCGATATTTTTTATTATGTTTTTGGGTGAAGCGCCCCTGCACTCCCAGGCAGGGGTTGAAGCGGGTCTTAGTCCTTGAGGTGCAGCACAAAGGATTCATAAGGGCGCAACGTCACCGTGGCCGTACGCGGCGGGCAGTCGGGGTAGTTGCTGATCAGAAGGCGCTGCGTTTGCGCGGCGTTTATCACGTGTTCGGGCAGCTGGATTTCGCACGGCGTGCCGTAGAAATTGTTGAGCACCAGCAGACGCTCGCCATCGCCTTCACGCAGATAGGCCCACACCTGCAGGTGGTCTTGCAGCAGTTGGCGATACACACCTGCCTGAATCAGCGGCTCGCAGCGACGCAGAGCGATCAGCGCGCGGTAGTGATGCAGCACCGAATCCGGGTCATCCAACTGGCGCTCGACGTTGATCTGCGCCGCATTGGCGGGGATGCCGATCCACGGTTCGCCCGTGCTGAAACCGGCATTCGCCTGGCTGTTCCACTGCATCGGCGTGCGGCTGTTGTCGCGAGACTTCTGCATGATCGCCGCCATGCTCGACGCCTCGGACTCACCCGCATCGCGCTTGAGGCGGAAGATGTTCAGGGTCTCGACGTCGCGGTACTGGTCGATCTTGTTGAAGCCGGGGTTGGTCATGCCCAGTTCTTCGCCCTGGTACACATACGGCGTGCCTTGGAGGAAGTGCAGCGCAGTGGCGAGCATCTTGGCCGAAACCACGCGGTGCTCGCCGTCATCACCAAAACGCGAGACCACACGTGGCTGGTCGTGGTTACACCAGAACAGCGCGTTCCAGCCACCGCCGGCCTGCATGCCGAGTTGCCAGTCGGAAAAAATCTGCTTGAGTTGCAGAAAATCAAAGTCCGCCCTCACCCACTTTTCCAGGTTCGGGTAATCGACTTTCAGGTGATGAAAGTTGAAGGTCATCGACAGCTCTTTGGACTCCGGCCGCGAGTAGCGGATGCAGTGTTCAAGGCTGGTGGATGACATTTCGCCGACGTTGATCAGGTCATGCCCTTCGAACACTTCGCGGTGCATTTCCTGCAGGTATTCATGCACGTTCGGGCCATCGGTGTAGAAGCGCCGGCCGTCAGTGTTGTCTTCGGGGAAATCGGCGGGTTTGGAGATCAGGTTGATCACGTCCAGACGGAAACCGCCCACGCCTTTGTCGCGCCAGAAGCGCATCAGCTTGAACACCTCGGCGCGCACTGCGGGGTTGGCCCAATTCAGGTCGGCCTGGGTGTGGTCGAACAGGTGCAGGAAGTACTGGCCGGTTTGCGCCTCGTATTCCCACGCCGAGCCGCCGAACTTGGATTCCCAGTTGTTCGGCTGGTCGCGCCAGATGTAGAAGTCACGGAACGGGTTGTCGAGGCTGCTGCGCGCTTGCTGGAACCACTCGTGCTCAATGGAGGTGTGGTTGACCACAATGTCGAGCATCAACTTGATGCCACGCTTGGCCGCTTCGCTGATCAGCAAGTCGCAGTCGGCCATGGTCCCGTAGCTCGGGTCGATGGCGTAGTAGTCGCTGATGTCGTAGCCGTTGTCGCGTTGCGGCGAGCGCAGGAACGGGGTGATCCACAGGCAATCCACGCCCAGCCATTTCAGGTAATCAAGCTTGTCCACGATGCCCAGCAGGTCACCGGTGGCGTTACCCGCGTGGCTGTGGAAGCTTTTGGGGTAGATCTGGTAGATCACCGAGTGTTGCCAGTTTTGCATGGTGGGTTCCTTCAGTAGAGTTTTGTGCCTGGCTCCAGGGCCTTATCGCAGGCAAGCCAGCTCCCACATTGATTTGTGAACACATTCAAAGGTGGAAGCTGGCTTACCTGCGATAGCGATCAATCAGGCGACCCGATACCCCGGCCGAACAATCTTCATGCTCAACGCACAGGTCAAAACAAACGGCACGACCATCGCAATCACCATCCCGATCACGAAAACCGGGATGAACTGCGGAAGGATCGAGATAAACGCCGGCAAGCCACCGACGCCAATGGCCGACGCCTGCACCTTGTTCATCGACAGGAAAATGCTGCCCAGCGCCGAGCCCAGCAGGGCGGCATAAAACGGAAACTTGAAGCGCAAATTCACCCCGAACATCGCTGGCTCCGTGATGCCGAAATACGCAGATATCGCCGAGGTCGACGCCATGCTTTTGTCCCGCGCATTGCGGGTGGTGTAGAACACCGCTAGCGCGGCGCTGCCCTGGGCCAGGTTGGACATCACGATCATCGGCCAGATAAAGGTGCCGCCGTGTGTAGAGATAAGTTGCAGGTCCACGGCGAGGAACATGTGGTGCATGCCGGTGATTACCAGCGGCGCATACAACAGGCCGAAAATCGCCCCGCCAACCATCGGCGCCAGGTCAAACAGGGTGACCACGCCTTCGGTGATCAGGATGCCGAGGTGACGGGTCACCGGGCCGATGATCGCCAGCGCCAACACGCCGGTGACGACGATGGTGGTGATCGGCACGACCAGCAGTTGAATCGCGTTGGGCACCCGCGCGCGCAGCCATTTCTCGATCACGCTCATCACATACGCCGCCATCAGGATCGGCAGGATTTGCCCCTGATAGCCGACCTTCTCGATCTGGAACAGGCCAAAAATATCGAAGTACGGCAGGCTCTGGCCGTCCAGCCCCGCCACCGCCTTGCCGTAGTTCCAGGCATTGAGCAGGTCCGGGTGCACCAGCATCAGGCCGAGCACGATGCCGAGGATTTCACTGCCGCCAAAACGCTTGGCCGCCGACCAGCCCACCAGCGCCGGCAGGAACACAAACGAAGTGTTGGCCATCAGGTTGATCAGGCTCCACAAACCATCCAGGTTCGGATAGGCCTCCAGCAGCGTCTTGCCCTCGATGAACATGCCCTTGGCGCCCATCAGGTTGTTGATGCCCATCAACAGGCCGGCAATGATCAGCGCGGGCAGGATCGGCATGAACACATCGGAGAACACACGCACCAGACGCTGCATGGCGTTGGTCTTGTCGGCGCCCTTCTTCTTCACGTCGGCGATGGTTGCGGCGGCAAGGCCGGTGTGTTCGCGCAGGGCGGCGTAGACCTTCTCCACTTCGCCGGGGCCGATCACCACCTGGAACAAACCGCCGGTGAAAAACGAGCCCTTGACCAGATCGACGCCGTTCAACGCACTGCTATTGACCAGGCTCGGGTCCTTGAGCGCCAGGCGCAGGCGGGTAACGCAGTGGGCAGCTTGCTCAAGGTTGTCGCTGCCCCCGAGGTTCTCGAGAATCTCGCGGGCAATGTTCGAATAGTCGTGGCTCATGCTTGTTTTCCACTTTGATTTTTTTATTTGAGGGCAGTCATTGGCAGCACGCCGAAGGCAAAAGTACTCGTCTGTACGAGTTAAAGCAACAACTCGTACAGACGAGTTTGCAAATGTTTATCTGTTGTAGGCCCACGCATCGCTACAGGCCACAGATATCCAAGGGTCTAATGGACAAACCCTACACGGGCCACTAATGTTCCTGCCGTGAACGCGCCGTTCACCTTCACCACGTCGGGCACAGAGCCATCCCCATGAGCAAATACAACCAGATCTATACGGATCTGCTTGCCAGCATCACCACTGAACGGCTGCAACGCGGCACGCGCCTTCCCTCCGAAACCGAATTGATGGACACCTACCAGGCCAGCCGAGGCACCGTGCGTCGGGCAATCGAGCAGCTGCAGGAGCGCGGGTTCGCGCAAAAAATCCACGGCAAGGGCACCTTTGTGTTGTCGCCGAACCCGATTGAGTTCCAACTGGGCGGCATCGTCAGCTTCCACGAAACACACGCCGACCTTGGCGACGACGTGCGCACCGAAGTAGTCGAGTTCAGCCAGTTCCCGCTGGAAGGTTCACTGCTGCAACACATCGAAGCCGAGCCCGGCACGCCCATTACCCGCATCAAACGGGTGCGGCGAATTGGGGGCAAACGGGTAATTCTCGACATCAACCACTTCGTCGCCGACGTGATCCCAGGGCTTGACCGCTCGATTGCCGAGCAGTCGATCTATGCGTTTATCGAGCAGACCCTGCAGCTGCAAATTGCCTACGCCCAGCGCACCATCGAAGCCCTGCCGCGCAGCAAGGACGATCAGGCGCATCTGGACCTGGATGGGCAAAGCCATGTGATCGTGGTGAGTAACCAGACGTTTTTGCAGGATGGGCGGCAGTTCGAGTACACCGAGTCGCGGCATACGTTGGATAAGTTTTACTTTTCGGATATTGCGCGGCGGTGAGCCATCCCTGGCACTACGTACCCCGTCGCCATGCGAAGGCGGCGTTAACGTAGTTTCGAACTTAGCGAGGCAGTGAAGGAAGTGGAGCGGGCACACCGGCTGGCAAGGGTGTTTGGGCCACGTTGAAAACGGCAGCCAATGTGGCGTAGTAGCCGTCGAGCGCCACAAAGTCGATGACGCCGCGGTCACCCCACTTCTGATGGACGCGCTGGTAAGTCGCGTCGCTCACACTCTTGTTGCGGTGCAACTCGTCAAAAAAGTCATAGAGCGCTTCTTCGTCCGATGGCATACCCACAGGTCGTTGGCCTTCGGCCAGTGCTCTTATAAGCGTCGACGAAAGTCCAGCCTTGGGCGCTAGCTTTTCATGCGCATGCCATTCGTTCTGGTTGCTCCAATGGCGCAGAGTCATCAGGATCACAAATTCAGCCAGACGAGGTTCGAGCCCAGCGTGATAGCGAAGGTATGCGCCGGTATCCTGCAAGCGGTTGAGAAGTTCAGGGTCGCGCAGCAATACGCTGGTGCCGATGCTGCGCGGTGAACCGCCAGGTGGCACAGATTTGGCGACTAGATCGATGGCGTTTTTCTGCGCCGCAGTAAGCGTTTCAGGGGCAAGAGGCGGCATTCTGTCAGCGGCCATCGCTGAGACGCTGACTGCACCAATGCATCCGGCCAGGAGGAAGGAGCGTAGTTTCATGTTTTATCTCTCGTTGCTGAGCGTGAATCTGCATGAGATGTTTTCAAGGCAGACTAGATACCTTTAGTGACCAGGCGGAATTTAGTCTATTGAGGGGGAAACGCTGAATCCAACACCCTTTATTGATGCACGCAATCTGATTTGGTTATCGCTTCAGGGGCTTTTCATCCTGGCCTGTAGGCAACGCGAATCGACAGCGGTACTTAGTTCATGAACATCCGACGCAAGCCATCGTTATGCTGATTAACGACCGTGGCATTAAGATCATCGCTGCTGGAACGGCATATCTGTCATCGATGCAGACTTCCGACTTAAACATCGCCAACTAAGTGTGAGCCGGGCGCCAAAACACGCTTGAATCAATGATAGGCGTCGCAAGGCTTGTATAAATACTTACTTGGTCAGCCCCAGTTGAACGCGAGCTTCCATGGCCGTGGCAATTCGTCCGCCCATTGATTTAACGATGTCACATGCTCGCTCAACAAGTTCTGCGTTGTCTTTTGCCAGAACGCCTTTAGCGATATAAATGTTGTCCTCAAGTCCCACACGAACATGCCCGCCACAGAGCCACGCTTGAGCAACCATTGGAAACTCATCACGTCCAATTCCAAAGGCACCCCACATAGCATTAACGGGTAACAGGCTTCGTGCATAAAGCATTGTCTCAGGCGTAGCTGGAAAACCATACTTCACCCCTAAAACGAACGTCCACAGGCCCGGCCCTTCCAATGTACCGTCCGCCATGAGGTCGAGTGCCAGACGTATATCACCAGAGTCAAAAATTTCGAGCTCCGGTTTAACGCCAGCCTCGCGAATGATCGATGCCATTCGCCTAACATTTTTGGGTGTGTTGATCACGACTTGACTGCCCGAATTCATCGTATTCAGGTCAAGCGAGCAGATGTCCGGTTTCAACGCAGCTATGTGCTCCACCCGACGATGAGGGGGAAGCAATGTGGTTCCCGGCCCAGCTACACGTGGATCCATATCGCCTGGAACAAAGCGACCTCCTGGCCCCGTTGTGAGATTGATGATGAGGCCTTTATTGTCTTTGCGGATCAACTCCATGACCTCTCTGTACAGAGACAGATCCATGGACGGTTGACCGCTCTGCGGGTCTCGAACGTGGATGTGAGCAACGGCTGCGCCAGCCTCGGCGGCCTCCAAAGCGGATGTGGCGATCTGCTGGGGTGTCACAGGCAAGCCTGGATGTTGTTCAGGCTTCGTCAGGTTGCCGGTAATCGCACACGTGACAATCGTCTTTTGGTTGTTCATTTTCCGTCCTTAATTCAGTTGGCGTCCGCCGTCGACGACTATGTTCACCCCAGTGCTGAATTTGAGATGGGTTGCACAGGCTGCGACGGCAGCCGCAACATCATCCGGGGTACCGATGCGTGAGAGAGGCGTTGTTGCTGCGACCTTGCTGTTGAAATCCGCGCCGCGTCCCGGGACAAAGTGAGTATCAACCACGCCGGGCGAAACGTTCAGGATGCGGATTGTTGGTGCGAGCGCGCGTGCGAGCGCAACGGTCATGACATCGAGACCAGCCTTTGCGGCGCAGTACGCGATATTGCTTCCCTGCCCTGTTGTGGCCGACACCGATGACAGATTTACCACCAACCCATCACCCGAGGCTTCCAGCAAGCCGCGAAAGGCGCGAATAGCCGCGAACTGGGCGCGCCAGTTCACTTTCATGATGTTGTCGATCAAATCGTCGTCAAGCATATCGAGGTCGCCGTGCGGGACCGGTTGGGTATAGCCTGCGGCATTGATCAAAATGTCAGCGCGGCCGAAAACACTTCGCGCTTTTTCTGCCAGTGCCGTCAGCGTGGCACTTTCGAGCAGCGATGCAGTGGCAGCCAAATGGCCGACGCCGACCAGCGAGTCAACCACACGTTGCGCACGGCTAATGTCGCCGTGGCCGCAAACGATCACTGTCGCACCCGCATCTGCAAGCCTACGGGCGACCGCTGCACCAATGCCGCCTGTACCGCCGATAACCACAGCAACTTTTTTATTAAGCATGTTTTCCAAGTTCCACCCGCTTTTCTGAATACAGAAAGTTTAATTAGGCGACAGTAAAATCCATTCAAGCTGGCGCCTTTAAATGAAGGTTTTTAGCGCCTTTAAACTAGTCAAGCGTGTGAACTTAAGAGAGCATTCGCGAGGACGGAACGCTCGTTGATAACGTCGTAAGCTCGATATTCTTGTCCCGGCGCTGGCGTAGACATGGCCGCCATGAAGATGTTGTCGGACTGTATGAAATTGATTTTCAGCGACGTTGACTGGCACGTCCAAAACAATAATTGTCTCGACCCAATACCTTAAAAGCATTGCGCTTAGCGGACGTGCCAACAAACAGTCTTGATTGGCTAGAAGTTTTTGTCAGGCATGTATACTTTGGAGCAAAGTGATTGTCTCAAGGCCCACGGCAAAGCGGGGGCTCCTGATCAATAGGCCGACACGGCCAAACAACCAACGAGAGCGCCACGTAAGCCTATGGACTTGAGACAGTTGAAATATTTCAAAGCATTGGCCGTGCACCAGCACTTTGGCCGTGCCGCCACCGTGTTGCATATTGCGCAGCCTGCTTTAAGCAGACAAATTCAGTTGCTTGAGTCCGAACTAGGGGTGCGCCTGGTAAGTCGGCATTCAAGAGGCGCATCGCTGACCGCTGAGGGAGAGCTGTTGCTTGAGCGCGCCACCTTTCTACTTCGTTATGCCGAACAGATAAAAATCGATATCGTTGAACTTCAAGCCTCTCCACGAGGCCCGGTCGTTCTCGGACTTCCTCCCGCCTTGGCAAGTTTCATCGTGCCCCCGTTGGTGGCTAAAATGAGGACTCGCTACCCCGACATACATCTTCGAATCCATGAGAGTTTTGCCCCGGTTCTCTGCGATGCGCTCGAGCAGGGCACGATTGATTTCGCAGTGTTAAGTGGCCCGATCGTGGCCACGCCTCTCATTCAGGTAATGCCGTTACTGAATGAAAAAATTTGTGCGGTAGGTCGCTTCGATGACGAACGCTTACCGAATGGCCCCATCAACATCGCAAGTTTGCAAGGCATACCGCTCGTACTGACGGGAGTGATGACATCGGGTGTGCGCCTCGCGCTCGACCGCGCGTGCGCCATGGCTGGGGTGACGCTCGATGTTTTGATCGAGGTTGAGAGCGCGACCTTGGCAGCCCAGTTAGTAAAGGACGGCGTGGGATGGACGATTCACTACGCGGCAGCCGTCGCTCTTGACGTTGAAGACAAGACGCTGCGAGTCGCGCCAATCGAAGGGCTCATCTTGCGACGCTACCTTGCTCAGGCGGTTCTGCGTCCACCTTCGAAGGCGACCGTGGCAATGATTTCCTTGCTTCACGAGACGGCTGCGTCACTGGTACAAGACGGGCAGTGGCCAATGGCCGAGATGGTTTCTCCGAGCGGCGTCTAACCTTGGCCAGCGCTGCTCCTTCCCGGGGCTTATGGCCGCTCTGTTTATGCGTCTGCCTGTCGACGTGGTCGCGATAATCTGAGAAAAGCTCAGGCACGAAGAGTCTCTGAAGCGTATGGCAACCTGGGAGCGGCGGGTTCAGTAACGCTTTGCTTGGCAATGCACAAGTTGCCAGATTTCTCCAGACCCAAAAAGCCAAAAGCCCGCAATTACGCGGGCTCCGGAGCATTTCTTGCTAGATCGTGCCGGACAATGCCGGACGTCCGATCATTCCCACTCGAACATAAACAACCATAAAAAGTCTTTACAAATCATATTGTTATTTTAATTTTTTCAGTTGATACCACGAAAAATGCCATTAACGAAAAGCTGTTTTCGCACGCACTGCATTACTCATGTGTTGCAGTCATCGGTTAGGAGCAAAAACTTGCGTTTTGCCTCTTCTTTCCTCTTTCAGTTCAAATAGCCCTTGCTGGAGCGCAAGCCTGACGGCATGTAGGAAAACCTCCTGCAACACCGTCGACGGCGGCGTAGGATCTACCGGGACATTTCACCGGCGAGACCATAAGACCGTGCGCCGCATCAACAGGGCAAATGCCTCGTGCGCTACGAGGCCCCTAAAATCAGCACAATCCCGCTAATGAGGCGCGAGCATTCTTGGATATGCTCGATCCAGGTATTAATATCTAGCAAACTATCTGATTCGCTTGCCTCAGCACTCGCAATACGCGTGAAGATCGTCACATTCCTGAGCGTTTTCCTGAGCGTTGTTATCGCCGCCTTGCCCGTCACGGAACTTTCGGACTAAGCCTCAATCAGAGCGCATGACTGAATGTAGGAAATTTCGTTTCTGCTCGTCGAAACCCTTACATTTTTCTATTTTCTTCAGTGCCACTGCCGTTCCAGGCGGTTCACTTATTGTGCCTCTGATTCTGATCACAAGGATGTGAAATGCCCGCGGACTCACGCTGCCCACTGCACAAGCCAAGCCCCTCTCGATATGTCGTGGGGCTGGCCCGCTTGTCGTCGATGAATGCAAGACACCTCGCGCTGACGGCGCTGGCAGTGTGGACACTCTTTACGATCGCCGCCGCTCAGGCTGCCGGGCCTGAAGAGGAATTACTGCGTCAGCAGGAGCGTGAGCGCGCGCTGCGTGATCAGTTGGAATCGCGGCCCGATGTGCGGCTTCAGGCACCTGCGCTCGACGAAGGCGGCTCTCGTCTTCCTGTAAAAGAAGCACCCTGCTTCGCCATTAAAGACATCCGCCTGATTGGCGACGCATCCGAGAAGTTTCAATGGGCGCTGAAGGCCGCCAACCCCGAGGACGACCCCGCCGTGGGGCGTTGCCTGGGTGGCGCGGGTATCAACATGACGATGAAGCGCATGCAGAATGCGATCATCCAGGCGGGATTTGTCACCACCCGCGTGCTTGCCGAAGCGCAGGACCTCAACAGCGGAATTCTGGTGCTGACAATCGTGCCGGGGCGCATCCGCGAAATCCGCTTTGCCGAAGGCACCAGCCGTCGCGCCACCCTGTGGAATGCGATGCCTGCCAACCCCGGCGACCTGCTTAACCTGCGCGATATCGAACAGGCGCTGGAAAACTTCAAGCGCGTGCCCACTGCCGACGCCGACATTCAGATCACCCCCACCCTGGCGGCTGATGCCAAGCCCGGCGAAAGCGATGTGGTGATCAAATGGAGCCAGCAGTTTCCGGCCCGCGTGAGCCTGTCCTTCGACAACTCGGGCAGCAAATCCACAGGCAAGTATCAGGGCAATGTGTCGCTGTCGCTGGACAACCTGCTGTCGCTCAACGACTTGTTCTACGCCAGCTTCAACCACGACCTGGGCGGCGGCGAGTCCGGCCGACACGGCTCCAATGGCAATACGCTCCACTACTCGCTGCCGATGGGTTACTGGCAACTGGCGTTCACCACCAGCGAGTACAACTACGAGCAGTCGGTCGCCGGCGCTACCCAGACGTACCAGTATCGAGGCGAAAGCCGTACCAACGATCTGCGCCTGTCGCGTCTGCTTTACCGCGATGCCGTGCGCAAGACCACGGCGTGGGGTGGCCTATGGACACGGTCTTCTGAAAACTTCATCGACGACACCGAGATCGGCAACCAGGATCGGCGCATGGCGGGCTGGCAGCTCGGCCTGGATCACCGGGAATTTATCGGCACCTCTATTCTGGACCTTGGCGTCGCCTACCGTCGCGGCACCGGCGCACATGATTCGTTGTCGGCACCCGAAGAAGCCTCTGGAGCCGGCACATCCCGCTCGCAGATCATCACCGCCGACGCCCAGTTCCAAGTGCCCTTCACCATCAGCGACCAGCGTCTGCGCTATATCGGCAGTTGGCGGTCGCAGTGGAACCGCACGCCGTTGGTGCCGCAGGACCGCTTCTCGATTGGCGGACGTTACAGCGTGCGCGGGTTTGACGGCGAAAACATTCTTTCTGCCGATCGCGGCTGGACACTGCGCAACGAAGTCGGCCTGGCGCTGGGGCAAACCGGCCAGGAGCTTTACACCGGTGTCGACTACGGCGAAGTCAGCGGTCAGGCCAGTAAGTTCCTGATTGGTAAACGACTGGCGGGGGCTGTGGTGGGTGTGCGTGGTGGTTACAAGGGCCTGTCTTATGACTGGTCGGTAGGCACACCGCTCAAGAAGCCCGATGGCTTCAAGACTGCCAACGTGACCAGCGACTTTACCGTCATCTGGTCGTTCTGAGGGGTAATGCCATGCGTTTTGAAACCCTGGACATCACGGCACCCGGCCTGATTGACGAGCCTTGGAACGAGGCGGCGGTGCTGGGCTCGGTCACTTGGTTGTGGATGCATTCCAGCGCTCACCGGGATGCGCCACTGCACAGCTTACCGACACTTCTGCTGCCGGCGCTCAAGCATCGCCAATTCGTGCTGGGCAGCGAGCACGGCAAGCCGGTGTGCTACCTCTCTTGGCTTAACGTCGATGTGGCAGCGGAACAACGCTATTTGCAGCAATCACCGTTGACATTGAGCGAGGCGGACTGGAATTGCGGCGAGCGCCTCTGGCTCAACGACTGGGTCGCGCCGTTTGGCCATACGGCCACCTTTACCCGAATCCTCCAGCGCCACCTGTTCGCCAACCGATGCGGTCGCGCGCTGTATCACCGGGGCGACGAGCGAGGCCTGCAAATCAAGACATTCCAGGGCATCGGTGTGATCCCTGAACAGGCCAGAGCCTGGTTTGCAGCTCACCCGGTTGCCACAGCACCGTAACTTCAACTTTTGTATCGCGGGCCGGCTCCGCAAATGGAATTGCTATGAACAAGCACCTGTACCGAATTGTTTTCAACAAGGCACGCGGGCTGTTGATGGTGGTGGCGGAGAACGTCACCAGCCAGGTCAAGGCGCCGGGCACTCGCGTCAGCCTCACCACCGCCGCCGCGGGCTGCACGGCAACGCTCGGGCCGATGCGTTTTGCATTGATGATCGCGCTCGGGCTAGTGTCCTGGAGCGCTGTACCGGTGTGGGCGGCGGGCACGATTGTGGCCGATCCGACTGCCGCAGCCGGCCAGCGTCCGACGGTGATTCAAAGCGCCAACGGCACGCCGCAGGTGAATATTCAGGCGCCCAGCGCGGCCGGGGTTTCGCGTAACACCTACAATCAATTCGATGTCGACCCGCGCGGCGTCATCCTCAACAACAGCGGCGCCAACACCCAAACGCAACTGGGTGGCTGGATCGAAGGCAACGCAGCGATGGCCAAAGGCAGCGCGCGGGTCATCCTCAATGAGGTCAACGCCAGCAACCCCAGCCAGTTACGCGGCTATGTCGAAGTCGCCGGGCAACGCGCCCAGGTGGTCATCGCCAACCCGGCCGGCATTACCTGCGACGGTTGCGGCTTCATCAACGCCAACCGTGCGACCCTGACCACCGGTCAGGTGCAGCTGGAGAACGGCAGCATCAGCGGCTACACCGTGAACGGCGGCACCCTGAACATTCAGGGCAAGGGCCTTGATAGCCGCGACGCCGATTACACCGACCTGATTGCCCGTACCGTGCAGGTCAATGCGGGTATCTGGGCCAATGACCTTAAGGTCACCGCCGGACGCAATCAGGTCAACGCCGATAACACCCAGGCCAAGCCTCAGGCCAGCGCCGACGGCGACAAGCCAGCCGTCGGCATCGATGTGGCGCAATTGGGCGGAATGTACGCCGGGAAGATCGTGCTGGTGGGGACCGAATCGGGTGTCGGCATGCGCAATGCCGGGCAAATTGGCGCCATGGCGGGTGAAGTGGTCGTCAGCGCAGACGGCAAACTGCACAACATGGGCACAATCAGCGGCACCACAGCCACCCGTATCACTGCCACAAGCGTTGACAATAGCGGCTCGCTTTACGCCAAGGGCGATTTGAACCTCACCAGCTCCGGGGATATCGATAACAGCGGCACCATTGCCAGCCAGAATCAAACAGCCCTCAGCGCCAAATCGATTCGTAGCACCCAGGGCTCAAGCCTGGCGGCGGGCGCAGGCGTGGATGGCAAACTGGGCAGCAGCGGCAACCTTGCGGTGCGCGCCACCCACGTCAAAGCGCAGGGTCAAAACCTGGCGGCAGGCGATGTCAGCATCCAGGCCGATGATCTGGACCTCAGCGGCAGCCAGACTCAAGGCCGCAATGTCACCCTGACCGCCAACAACGGCGATAGCAACCTCAGTGGCAGCCGCGTGGATGCCAGCCAGACCCTCGCGGCCAACGCGACAAAAACCCTGCGAACAGACAGCGCCAGCGTCAACGCCGACAACCTGCAACTGAACGCCAGCGACCTGTCCAACGTCGGCGGCGAACTGGTGCAGACCGGCGTCGCCGACACCTCGATAAACGCCAGCGCGACCCTCGACAACCGCAGTGGACGCATTGCCTCCAACGCCAACAATGCACGGCTCAGCGCCAGCCGCGTCGACAACAGCGGCGGCACCATCGAGCATGCCGGCAAGGGTTCGCTGGGCATTCAGGCCAACCAACTCGGCAGTACCAAAGGCAGCATTGCCAGTAATGGCAGCGTGTCGATCAAGGCTGACGACGTGGTGCTGGATGAAGGTCTGGCCCAGGGCCAACAGCTCACACTCCAGGCCCGCACCCTGTCCAATCAATACGGGCGCATTCTGCAAACGGGGCTGGAGCCTTTACAGATCAATGTCAGCGAGCAATTCAACAATCAGAACGGCCAGGTCAGCAGCCCAGGCGCTGTGGCGATCAACGTTGGCACGCTGAATAATAAGAACGGCAAAGTTGTTGCAACCGACGGCGGCCTGCTGACGGTGACCGCCAGTGATCTGATCGACAACAGCGGCGGCACGCTGGCGGCCAGCGGCACCGCGCAACTGAACGGCGCACGCCTGGAAAACACCCAAGGCACCGTCAGCGCCGGTGGCGAGCTGCAAGCGCAGTTCAGCCAGTTGAACAACATCGGCGGCACGCTCGCGTCTACCCAGCGCATGGCGATCATCGCCGGGCAGTTCAACAACACCAATGGTGTGCTCGGCTCGGTGCAGTCCGGCCTTTCGGTCAACGTGACCAACGGCGCGCTGACCAACAATGGCGGGCGTCTGGAAGCCCAGGGTGACATCGCCGTTACAGCTCAGGGCCTGGATAACCGCAGTGGTGTGATCAGCGGTCAGGCATTGGACCTCAACAGTAACGGCGCTCTGGCCGTCAACAGCGACGGTACACTCGACGCCCGCGCCACCCTCGACCTGCGCAGCGGCGAGTTGCGTAACGCGGCGGGCTTGATTCAGTCCACAGGCAAGCTGTTTATCGACACCGGCAGCCAGGCGCTGAACAACCTGCAATCCGGCACCACCAAAGGCATCAGCGGCCAGGATGCCGTGGAAATCCGTAGCGACAGCCTCAACAACAGCGCAGGCTTTTTGAGCGCCAAGGGCAACCTGTTGCTCAACGCCAGCGACGTGGCCAACACCGACGGTGGCCAGATCATTGGCGAGAAAACCGTCCACATCGAAGGCGCACAACTGGACAACCGTGGCGGCCAATTGCAAAGCCTCGGCGACGTTGAACTGGTGCTGGGCCAGACCCTTAACAATCAGGGCGGTCTGGTGCGCAGTGCCGGCGCATTGAGCCTGAGCACCGACGCGCTCGACAACAGCTCCACGCAGGGCACCAACCAAGGCCTTGAAGGCCGCAGCATGAACCTGGCGGTCAACACCCTCAACAACCAGAGCGGTGCTTTACGCACCGATGAAGGTCTATTGCTGGGCGTGAGCCAGACGCTGAATAACCAGAACGGGCTGATCTCTTCGACCGGCGACCTGACGATCAGCGACCGCGATACCGCGCAGCGTCGCCAATCGGTGAATAACCTCGACGGCACGCTGATTGCGGGCAAGCTGCTGTCGCTCAACGCCGCGTATTACAGCGGCACGGGCCGGGCGCTGAGCCTGGGTGACATCAACTTCAGGTTGCAGAGCGGCCTTGATTTGAGCGGGCAGATTCAGGCCAACAACAACGTTGATCTGAGCACCGCAGGGGCGCTCAACAACACCGGGCGTTTACTGGCGGGCAGGTCGCTGCTGGTCGGCGCACAGACGCTCGACAACAGCGCCAACGCCGAAATCAGTGCGGGCCAGGTGCGCCTGAACGCCGCCGACACGCTGACCAATCGTGGGCTGATCGACGGCCAGCAAGTCCGCGTGCAGGCAGCGACGCTGAATAACCTCGGCACCGCGCGCCTGTATGGCGACCAACTGGCGATAGCCACCTCGACGTTGAACAACCTCGATGAAAATGGCACCGCAGCAACGATAGCAGCCCGTGAGTCACTGAATATCGGCACCGGTACTCTGAATAACCGTGAGGAGTCGCTGATCTTCAGTGCTGGCGACCTCGCCATTGGCGGGACCTTGAGCACGCTCGACACCGCTGAGGGTCGCGCTCAATTGCTGACCAATGCCAGCGCGACCCTCGAAGCGCTTGGCGATCTGTCTTTGAACGTACAAAGCGTGCGCAACACCAACGAACATTTCAGCACGCGCGATGTTGAGGTCAGTCGAACACCCGAGCAGGAATTTCAACTCACCGGCTCGACCAACCGCTACCAAGCCAACGAGATCTCCCTGCGTCACGATGAGGTGAATTACCTAGTCACACCCGAGGGCCAGCGCGACAACTGGAACCGCTACGACTACACCCGCGTCGTCAACGAAACCCAGATCGCCACCTCGGCCCCGGCGCAGATCCTGTCTGGCGGGACAATGCAGATCAGCGCCGGCGACGTGCTCAACGACAAGAGCCGCATCATCGCCGGCGGACTATTGCAGGCAGACGTCACCAGCCTGACCAACACCGAAGTGTCGGGCCAGCGCACCACCGTCGACAGCGGCAGCGTCACCAACTTCTACCGCATCCAGCGCAAGGGCCGCGACCGGCAAGGCGCGAACACCGCAGCCTATACCCCTGCCCCGCTGATTCAGGATATTTCCCTGCAACCTACCGTCTTCGCGCAGAACACAGCGGTCAGCGGCACGGGCACCCAGATCAGCGCACGCGGTACTCAGGCCGTCGGCCAGCAGATCGCTTCCACCGGTACGGTCAGCGCTCCGGCCGCCCGTACCTTTCAAGTAGCTCCGATCGTTCAGGTGGCAGCGCAGACCACCCAGAACGCACAAGGCGTGGCCGAGCAAATTCGCACCGGGGGCCCGTCCCTGGAATTGCCGAATAACAGCCTGTTCACCACCCATCCGCAGACCACCAGCAATTACCTGATCGAAACCGACCCGCGTTTCGCCAGCTATCGCACCTGGCTGTCGTCGGATTACATGCTGGAGCGTTTGCAAGTCGACCCTGCCTTGACCCAGCAGCGCCTTGGCGATGGCTTCTATGAGCAGAAACTGATTCGCGAACAGGTCGCGCAACTCACTGGTCGGCGCTTTCTCGACGGCTACGCCAACGACGAAGCGCAATACCGGGCGCTGATCGACAACGCCGTCACCCTGGCCAATCAATGGCAACTGGTGCCCGGCGTCGAGCTCTCCCCCGAGCAGATGGCTCAACTGACCAGCGACATCGTCTGGCTGGTACAAAAAAAGGTCACCCTCGCCAACGGCGAAACCCGCAACGTGCTGGTGCCACAGGTCTATGTGCGGGTGCAGGAAAGCGACCTTAACGGCTCTGGCTCGCTGATTGCCGGGCAACGCCTGAACCTGAACATTGCCGGTGATCTGGTCAACAGCGGCAGCCTGGCCGGGCGCAGCGTGATGGCGATTACCGCGCAGAACATCGAAAACCTCGGCGGCCGCATCCAGGCCGACAAGGTCTCGCTGACAGCACGGGAAAACCTCGACAACCTCGGCGGCCTGATCGGCGCGACAGACAGCCTCGCCATCAACGCCGGGCAAAACGTCAACGTTGTGTCCAGCAGTCGCGACAGCAGCAGTGCCCAAGGCACACGAACCAACCTGTCACGCGTGGCCGGCCTGTTCGTCAGCGGCGCTGACGGCACCATGGACGTCAACGCGGGCAAAGACCTCAACCTGACCGGCGCTCAGGTGGTCAGCGCAGGCGCCGGCGGCAGTACCTCGCTGCAAGCAGGCAACAACATCAACCTGACCACCGTTGGCGAAGCCCATCAGCAATCGGTTAACTGGAATGGCAGCAACTGGCGCAAAGACGCCAGCCAGACCGAAGTCGGCTCAACCATTCAAGGCCAAGGCGATGTACGCCTCAGTGCCGGGCAGGACCTCAATGCCCGAGGCGCAAGCGTCACCAGTCAGCAAGGTGCAATCATCGCCGACGCCGGGCGCGACGTGAACCTGACCGCTGCGCAAAACACCCAGTTCGCCGATGAAGCGCACAAATTCAAAGGCAGCAACGGCCTGTTCTCCAGCAAGACCACCACCACACGCGACACCGTCAACCAGACCCAGGCGCAGGGCTCGACGCTGAGTGCCGAGAAAACCTATGTGCAGGCCGGTCGCGACATCAACGTCAGCGGCAGCAACGTGGTGTCCACCAACCAGACCGTCCTGGCGGCTGACAACAACATCAATATCGAAGCCGCGACGGAAAGCAGCAGCGAACGTCACGACAAGTCAGTCAAGAAAAGCGGCCTGTTCAGCGGCGGCGGCATCGCGGTCACGCTCGGCACACAGCAGCAGACGGTCAAGGACCTCACCACCAGCCAGACCGCCGCGGCGAGTACCGTGGGCTCGACCAAGGGAGATGTGCTGATGGAAGCGGGCAAAGGCTACCGCCAGGTGGGCAGCCAGGTGAGCGCGCCCGAAGGCAGCGTCGATATCACCGGGCAAACCATCGATGTCGTTGAAGCCCGCAACACCAGCAAGCGCGAACGTGAAACCCTGTTCAAACAGACCGGGTTCACTCTGACGGTGACTAACCCTGTCATCAGTGCAATCCAGACCACCCAGCAGATGAAGCAGGCATCGGAGAAAACCGATGACGGGCGCATGAAGGCGCTGGCAGCGGCCACGGTCCTGCTGGCCGGTAACAACGCCGCCACGGCGGTGGCAATGGACCCTGGCGCGGCAGGCGGTATCAACATCAGCCTGTCGCTGGGCACCAAGAAGAACGAAAGCAAAACCACCCAGACCAGCGACAGCGCCGCCGGCTCGACCATCACCGCTGGTCAAGACGTGCGCCTGCGCGCGACTGGCGCAGGTGCAGACAGCAACATCACGGTCCAAGGCAGCCAGATCAAGGCCGGACGTGACGCCAGCCTGATGGCCGACGGCGACATCAACCTGCTCGCCGCCAACAACACCAGCCAGCAAAACACCGACAGCAAAGGCAGCAGCGCCAGCATCGGTATCGGCCTCTCGCTGGGCGGTAGCAGAAACGGCTTTACCCTGGACCTGGGTGCCACCGGAAACCGGGGCCAGGCCGACGGCGACGAGCTGACCCATACCAATACCAAAGTGGAGGCTGGCAACCAGTTGCTGCTGTCATCCGGCGGCGACACGCAGCTTAAGGGGGCGGTGGCCAGTGGCAAAAAAGTCATCGCCGACGTCGGCGGCGATCTTAATATCGAAAGCCTGCAAGACACCAACACGTACAAAGTCGATGAAAAGAGCCTGGGCATCGGCATCAGTCTTTGTATTCCACCGTTCTGCTACGGCATGAGCTCGATAAGCGGTGCCAGCGCAAACTTCGGCGCAACCAACATCGACTCCAACTACGCCAGTGTCACCGAACAATCGGGCATCAAGGCTGGCGATGACGGTTTCGACATCAACGTGCGGGGCAACACCGATTTGGTCGGCGGCGTGATCGCCAGCAGCGACAAGGCCGTGCAGGACGGCAAAAACAGCCTGGTCACCTCCAGCCTCACCAGCCGCGACATCAAGAACAAGGCGGATTACGACGCCAATACCGTGAGCCTGGGCGGCGGCTACAACGAAGTCGGCAAGGACCAGAAGGGCAACGCGCAGACTGGCGGCAAGGTGAACCCGGGCACCGACCTGGCCAAAAACGAGAACAACATCGGCGCCAACATGCCGATTGCCATCAGTGCCAGCGACAACGCCAGCAGCGTGACACGCAGCGGCATCAGTGGCGGTGCCGTCGTCATCACCGACGACGCTGAACAGCAGAAACGCACCGGCAAGACCGCTGAGCAAACCGTCGCCAGCCTCAACCGCGACGTGTCCAGTGACCGCGACGGCAGCAATTCGCTCAAACCGATCTTCGACGAAGATGAAATCCGCGCCGGTTTTGAGATCGTCAGCGCGTTCTCCAACGAAGCCAGTACCTTCCTTGCGAACAAAGCCAGGGAAGCGGACCTCAAACGCCAACAGGCAAAAGAGCTGCAGTCAAAAGCAGACAATCGTGACACGCCAATGAGTGACGCTGCGCGCCTGCAACTGCAGCTCCAGGCGCGGGAGTACTCGGCACAAGCCAACGCGATCTCCGAAAACTGGGGCGCAGGCGGTACCTATCGCCAGATCACTACCGCCCTGATCGGTGCTGCAGGCGGCAATATCAGCGCGGGCAACGCTGCCTTCGTGCAAGGTCTGGTGGTCAATTATGTACAGCAACGGGGCGCCGGCTACATCGGCGACCTGGTGGCCAAAGGCGAGCTCACCGAAGGCTCGCCACTGCACGCGGCCCTGCACGGCATCGTCGCTTGCGCAGGTGCCGCCGCCAGCAGCCAAAGTTGCGGCAGCGGCGCGGCAGGCGCGGCAGCATCAAGCCTGCTCACCGGCCTGTTCTCACAAAGCAGCCCCGACGAAAGCGAAGAGCAACGCGAAGCCAAACGCAACCTGATCGTCAGCCTGGTGACCGGCCTAGCAGCGACCGGCACCTCTATCGACCCGACCACCGCCAATACCGCGGCGGGTGCGGCGGTGGATAACAACTGGCTGGCGACTCAGCAGATCGTGCAGTTCAAGAAGGAATACGACGAAGCAAAAGGCGTGATTGCCGCTGGCAAAGTCGTTGCCAAATGGTCGTACATCAGCGGCCGGCAGGATGTCCTGACCCAATTCGGCATCGGCAAAGGGTTGGCCCAGTCAGGCTGGAATGACGTCACGGGCCTCGCCGAATTTGTTGCGCACCCCATCGAAGGACTTACCGGCCTTGGCCAACTGATTAATAACCCGGAGGCCAGAAAGCAGTTTGGCGACAGCGTCGTCAACGAACTCAACGTCAAGATAGAAACAATCAAGACCGCGCTGGAAGTCGGCGGCGACGAAAACGCCGAAGCCTTGGGCAAGGCCATCGGCGAAATCGCCTGGCAGGTCGGCAGCATTGCAACGGGCGTCGGCGGGGCTGCGAAGGGTGGCGTGGCGCTGGCCAAGGCGGGGATCAAGGTTGGAGCGCAGCAGCTTGAAAAGATGGTAGTAGACGGCGCCAAGCTGGCCAAGGTCGAAGCCTCCAAGACGAGTAACGCCTTGCCACATCGGCCTGTGGCCGATGCGCCAGAGACTACACCCACGCGCACTTCGGACGAGCTCGCGGGTAATAATAAACCCACGACAGACTCTCCCAATACAAATGAGAAACCTGAAACACCGCCAAACCCGGATAAGGCCGTGCCGGCAATGGACGAGTTTACGGTAAAGGCGTTCAATCCTTTCAGTAGCGACAAGTTCAAGGCGATGACGCCAGAGCAGCAAAAAAGCTTCCTCAAGGAATACAATAAACAGCTCCTAGCGCAGCAGAATGCTATCAACCGTATGACGGTGGAGGAGTTCAAGACTGCTCGGGATGCCTACGATAAGCTCGGACGCAATCCAGATGCCGCAGCCGCACAGCAGAAATTCGGCAAGGACTTCGAAAATGAAGTCAGAGGCAGTATCACTGAGTCATTAATGACCAAGGGTACCGACTTCAAGACTGCCTCTGCGCAAGCGGCCGTCAGAGCCAGAGAGATTCGTTCTGAGCTGGCAGCGCTGCACGATCCTGATATGGTCGCAGGTGGTTGGTTCAGTCACGAACCTGTCAGAATGGGCGATTCACTGATCAACTCGTCGATCGGAGGCAGCTGGCCGAGCCGCTTGAAAGCGTTGGATGAGGCAGTGTCTTCGGCCATCGCCAATGGTTCAGGGCAGGCGAAGATGAATGTCAGACTGGAGTTACTAAGAGGGCGTGGAAATTGAGAGACGAATTTTTTCAATCATTGATCGATAATCTAGGCGAACCAAACTCGCGTCGAGAAGTGCCCAAGTCAAGTATCGACAAGTATCGTTCAATATTACCCAAGGCCCTGCTTGGTTATTGGCAGAATGAAGGTTGGTGCTCTTATGCTGATGGGCTGTTCTGGATTGTAGATCCGGAGCCATACAAGACGACGCTCGATATGTGGCTGCAGGGCAGTGGCTTGGCAGAAGTCGACAACTATAATGTGATCGCCAGGGATGCATTTGGTTCGTTGTATGCATGGGGTGAGCGTTACCAGCGCAAAATTACAATATCAAGTCTAGCGGGCGGTATTGTTGCGCTGAAGAACCAATTGATTAAGCCCAACCCGGTCCCGGATAGAACGCTGGGTATATTCCTTGGTTCTACCAGTCGAGAAAGTCTCGACTTCGAGGACAATCAAGGCAAGCCGCTGTTCCAGCGCGCACTGGCAAAGCTTGGGCCGGTTGGCGAAGATGAGATGTACGCGTTCGAGCCCGCCCTTTGCATTGGAGGAAAGGCTGACCTGGAGCATATGAAAAAGGTGGATATCCATGTTCACCTGATGATTCTTGATCAATTACGACGTTGAATAAGATTAAATAAATAAAATAATTATTCCGTTCGCAACAGGATCAATTGTGGAATTAACGCCCCCCCATCATTGGCCTAAAAGAAAAGGGAGCGTGACCGCATCGAAGGGCTTGCCGTCGTCATCGTGCATCGACCGCTTGCTTCCGGCCGCAAGTAGCCGCGCCATATCGGGGCGGCTCCAGGGGCGTCCGTCGGGGCGGGCGCCGATCAATCCCCATTTCGTGAGCGCCGTCCAGTAGACATAGGCAGGCGGCTGGCTGATTGTACGAGGATAGACCTCACCACCGATCACGCCGTCGGGTTCCCCTTCACTACCCTTGAACTGAAGGCGCCCGGTCAGCTTATGCTCAAGATCAGTGAATGCGTGCCCGAGATCTTTTGGGGACGGCCGCTTCGCCCGCAAGCTCTGATATAGCCACGGAATGAGGAGCGCGTATCGGAGCCGGGTGTGTAGAACCGAGGTGCCCGGGAAGAAATGGTCTGCGTAACGGTGGTGAACAATTAGGAAGCCAACCTCATCGCGGACCCCGGAGCTGGCACCGAACATCATCTGCTCTGCCTGCCCAAGTGCCTTTCGCGAAAGAAACGTAAAGCCAAAAGATGACAAGAGGCTGCTCCCTAGTAACTCTACAAATCAGATTGCTGCTTGATACCAGATAAAGTACCAGTTCCTCGACTCACAGTATTGACCTCGCACAGCGCCGTGATCAACCACATTATCCACGCGTTAAGCGGCTGATCACGGTGATCCGGAAGCAGCGATATACCTCATAATCCACGGCATTCACATAGAGATGCAAGGAAGCTCATATATCGCAATTATTCTAGGCGAGATTCCAACCTGCCGATTAAATCATTTATCGTTAAACTTATAGCTAATAGAGGCACTCTCCGAACTGACAATTACTACCGAATGCGCGTTAGTGCTGTTCTCGCCTGCCACTTCCAAATAATAAAGCTCGGGAGTTCTTAATAGCAGCTTCCCTTCAATGGCACTACCAGAAACAGATTTACCAAACCCTAACGGCTCGGTTAGCACAACAGGCATTCCCCCAACACGCATCTGAAACAGAGCGTTACCGGCAAGCGCAGCCGCATAGGAATGAAATATAACAGGAGTAACTAGTGCTATCCCTGAAAAAACCAACGGCACCCACCAGCGATTGATTTTCCCATCAATGCCATTAGAAATCCAAAAGAGTACATAGCCTCCTATCAAAAATGCGAAGAACAATGTTGCAACCAAGAGATCATAACTCTTAGCGTAATACGCAACACCCAGTAGTCCCACAGCAACCAGAAACGCTGCCACCGTTGACAAAGCAACTAGAGACCAAGGAGCTTTCGCCTTCCAAAACATAGCAGCCCCCATCAAAGACACAGACAAAACAATAAAATTAAATAGCACATTCAAACTAATAATGCGCATACCTCCCTGCTGGGAGCCAAAGATCTCGTAAGCAAAAAAGCCATGCTGTCGCATATAAATTGACAGCAATAAACTAGGCAGCACGGACAACGTCATGGCGAGCAGTGCTGCAGAGCCAAGATATTTGATGAGGCCCCGTTTATTTTCGACCACTACCTTGAGCAGTTCCTTTTTTGCATCGCCACCCCTTTCCCAAAACAGCACACATAACATCAACAGTACAAAAAACATTTCCACTACAAAACCTCTCCCTATCAGCGAACAAAACAATATGCACCTACTGACTGCTACACACAGCAGGATCCATAGAAGCAGCGTGTATTCTTTTCGGCTAAAGCAGCAGAAACTTAAGCGTCGTACAAACAAAAGCCCACGATTAGGCGGGCTTTTGGGGCATATGGAAAGTACTCACTCCCACTCGAACATAAACGATCATAAAAAACCAATATAAATCATAGCTTTATTTTTATCGTTTCTGCTGATACCACGAAAAACACCATAAACGAAAACCTGTTTTCACAAGCATTGCATCATTCATGCGATGTGGTGATCGGCTGGGGAATTGACCCGTCTGCCAATACCGCCCTGATCCTGTATTGACTCAAGATCCAATGCCGGAAAGTACTCGCAGACCAAGAGTCACGGTCAGTGAAATGTTGGTAAATGGACCAATACTTCATAAGCTGAAACACGCTCGCCTATGGGAATGACTGAACGTGCTGGACGGCAATCAAACAGTGCATAACCGCTATGAGGATACCGGGGCCGCTTGCAAACCCTTCTAGAGCGACTCACCCTACGGCGTCTCACACTTATCCGAGTCAACCCATAAGGAAGAACGCGATGTTCACGAGGAGCCTGTTGCTGGGTTTTTGCGTTGTGTTACTAGTTGGCTGCACGGGAAGGGGCTTTCAACCGCCAGCTCCGGATTACACAAAATGGTACAAGGAGGGCGTATCGCAGACCGGGATCGTTGCTGCGATGCGTGCGTGCGGATATACCAATGTTGATGGCGCAGGAGACAGGTCGCCAATCGATGTGAGGTTAACGAATTTCTATTGCATGAAAGACGCAGGCTACAAACGCAAAGATAACGTGGACATGTGCAAGCTCGGTCGTATTGGTGAGTCTGCGGTGTGTGACGGGCGCCGGTAATCGGGCACAGTCCGGGGCGCTCATGGACATGGAGAATGTGATGTTGCTGACTCGAAATAAGTTGTTGGGCCTGAGCCTTATGGCAGTAGTTGGGGGCTGTACCCCTTTTCAACCGCCACCCGCGGACTACACCCAATGGAAAAAGAAGGGCCTCTCCCAGCAGGGCGTCAAAGACGCAATGCGGGCTTGCGGGTATACCAACCTTGATGGCGCTGGCGACACGTCGCCGATTGATGTGGTGCTGACGCGCTTCTACTGCATGAAGGATGCGGGTTTTATCCGCACGGACGATCTGGACCTGTGCAAGCTAGGCCGCATTGGCGAATCTCCGGTGTGCGACGGCCGCCGTTAACCCATCACCCAAAGGACACACGGAATGAACAATCTACGCAATGGACTGTATGGCGCCGCACTGGCCCTGGCGGCAACAGCGCTGGGCGGTTGCGCCTCCTCGGCGGCGGTCACCGGCGAGCCTGGGGTAAACATGGGCGACAGCTATCAGAAGGTGCTTGCGGTGGTCAGCCGCAACAATACCGTGACCAAACAGGTCGATGGCCAAGGCTTCCGGGCGGAGGGTTACTCAGCGATGTTCAAGGACTGTCGCGTCAAGTACTTCCTGTTCCAGGACGCCGATGGTTTGCAGCGCGTGAGCTATGAGCCGGCGCCACACCTGTCGGTCAACCAGAACTGCCGCCAGCCTTAACTTCCCCCTGCGAGTCGATGCCTGATGAGACTGTTGCCTGTAATCCCCGTCGTGCTGCTAGCACTGGGCGGCTGCGGCCAAGTGGCGAACGTGCGTTCGCTGTCCACCGGCTACGTGCCCCCGCAAGGCGGCGAGACTGCCCGTATCCGCCTGCTCACCGACGGCCTGGTGCGCGCCGTGCCGGGGCGTGACTGTCTCGACTGGAACGTGCCCGGCGCGGGGGTGATGGCGTCGGCGAAACCCGGCTTCCCCGACCATAACGGCGAAAACCTCGGCATTCCCGGGCCGATCTTTTCGTGGGCCGGCGCGGTCTCGTCGGAGCTGGTGGTGCCGGCGAACAAGCCGATCGCGTTCCATTACCTGGGGCGCCTGCAATATTCCCGGCAGTGTGCCAAGACCATGACCTTCGTGCCTCGGCCTGGCGTGGACTACATGGTGCAGGCCACCATGTCGGCGGACTGTTCGTTCCAGCTGGATGAATTGGAGGCGGGCGGCAAGCAGTGGGCAATGGTCCAACCGCAGCCAGCGGGGAAGGTGTCGATGTGCAAAGCGATTGATAACTTCTAGCCGAAAATCTGCGCGGGTTGAAGGCTGCGCGTGAAGTTATTCAAGACACATACCATGGGGAGATGGGCAAACAGTTATTACTGACGTCTGCGCTGCTAAGCGTTCTCGATACCATGCCGGCATTCCTTATCCGGGACATGGTATCGATAGAGCTTTCTCATATACCTACGATGTGCGCCATTAACAACGCCACTGATAACGTAGCAAACACCACTATCGAATTTTATTTTTTACAATAAAATCAGATAGTTGAAAACAAACCTCACTCCCACTCAATCGTCGCCGGCGGCTTGCTCGACACGTCATAAGTAACGCGCGAGATCCCTTCGATCTCATTGATGATACGGCCGCTGACAGTCTCCAGCAGTTCGTACGGCAGGTGTGCCCAGCGCGCGGTCATGAAGTCGATGGTTTCCACAGCACGCAACGCAACTACCCACGCGTAACGACGGCCATCGCCTACAACGCCTACAGATTTAACTGGCTGGAACACCACGAATGCCTGGCTGACTTTGTGGTACCAGTCGGCTTTGCGCAGTTCTTCGATGAAGATGTGGTCGGCGCGACGCAGCAGGTCGGCGTATTCCTTTTTCACTTCACCGAGGATGCGCACGCCCAGGCCTGGGCCCGGGAATGGGTGGCGGTAGACCATGTCGTACGGCAGGCCGAGTTCCAGGCCCAGGCGGCGGACTTCGTCCTTGAACAATTCGCGCAGCGGTTCTACCAGCTTGAGGTTCATTTCCTCAGGCAGGCCACCCACGTTGTGGTGGGACTTGATCACGTGGGCCTTGCCGCTCTTGGCGCCGGCCGACTCGATCACGTCTGGGTAGATGGTGCCCTGGGCGAGGTACTTGATGTTGTCCAGGTGTTTGGCCTGGGCATCAAAGACGTCGATGAAGGTGCGACCGATGATTTTGCGCTTCTTCTCTGGGTCGGACTCGCCGGCCAGGTTGTTGAGGAACTGCTCCTCGGCGTTGGCGCGAATCACTTTAACGCCCATGTTCTCGGCGAACATGGCCATCACTTGCTCGCCTTCGTGCAGGCGCAGCAGGCCGTTGTCGACGAAGACGCAGGTCAGTTGGTCGCCGATGGCTTTGTGCAGCAGTGCAGCTACCACGGAGGAGTCAACGCCGCCGGACAGGCCGAGCAACACGTTGTCGGTGCCAACCTGGGCGCGAACCTGGGCAATGGCGTCTTCAGCGATCTTCGACGGGGTCCACAGGGCTTCACACTCGCAGATGTCGAGGATGAAGCGCGACAGGATGCGCCCGCCTTGCTTGGTGTGGGTCACTTCCGGATGGAACTGCACGCCGTAGTAGCCGCGTTCGTCGTTGAACATCCCGGCAATCGGGCAGCTCGGGGTGCTGGCCAGGACGTGGAAGTCGGCCGGCATTTTGGTGACCTTGTCACCGTGGCTCATCCATACGTCGAGGCCGAACAGGCCGTCGGCGTCGATGTGGTCTTCGATGCCGTCCAGCAGGCGGCTTTTGCCGACCACGTCGACACGGGCATAACCGAACTCACGCAGCTCGGAACCTTCAACCTTGCCGCCCAGTTGCTCGGCCATGGTTTGCATGCCGTAGCAGATACCGAAGACCGGTACGCCCAGGTCAAATACTGCCTGCGGGCAGCGCGGGCTGTTGGCTTCGTGCACGGACTCGGGGCCACCGGCGAGGATGACGCCTTTCGGGGCGAATTCGCGGATCGCTTCGTCATCCATGTCGAACGGATGCAGTTCGCAATACACACCGATTTCGCGCACGCGGCGGGCGATCAGCTGAGTGTACTGGGAACCGAAGTCGAGGATCAGGATGCGGTGGGCGTGAATGTCGAGGGCCATGAAGTCAGTCTCGTCTAATGATTCAGAAACAACTCGGGGCTGAATAAGACAGCCCCGGTTACTTAACATTTTGCTGAAAGCATCAACCTACGCGGTAGTTTGGCGCTTCCTTGGTGATCTGCACGTCGTGGACATGGGATTCAGCCATGCCGGCGCCGGTGATCCGCACGAACTCAGGCTTGGTGCGCATTTCTTCGATGTCGGCGCTGCCGGTGTAGCCCATCGAGGAACGCAGGCCGCCCATCAGTTGGTGGATGATCGCGCTGAGGGTACCTTTGTACGGCACGCGGCCTTCGATACCTTCCGGTACGAGCTTCTCGGCGCCTGCCGAGGAGTCCTGGAAGTAACGGTCGGAAGAGCCTTGCGCCTGGGACATGGCGCCCAGCGAACCCATGCCACGGTAGGCCTTGTACGAACGGCCCTGGAACAGTTCAATTTCGCCCGGCGCTTCTTCAGTACCGGCGAACATCGAGCCCATCATCACGCAGGAAGCACCGGCAACGATGGCCTTGGACAGGTCACCGGAGAAACGGATGCCGCCGTCGGCGATCAACGGAACGCCAGTGCCTTCAAGGGCAGCGGCGACGTTGGCGATGGCGCTGATTTGCGGCACGCCGACACCCGCGACGATACGCGTGGTGCAGATCGAGCCAGGGCCGATGCCGACCTTGACCGCGTCAGCGCCGGCTTCAACCAGGGCCTTGGCCGCCGCGCCGGTGGCGATGTTGCCGCCGATCACTTGTACTTCAGGGAAGTTCTCTTTAACCCAACGCACGCGGTCGATCACGCCTTTGGAGTGACCGTGGGCAGTGTCAACCACCACCACGTCAACGCCGGCCGCCACCAGGGCCGAGACACGCTCGCCGGTGTCTTTGCCGGTGCCGACCGCAGCGCCAACGCGCAGACGACCTTGGTCATCCTTGCTCGCCAGCGGGTAAGCCTTGGCTTTTTCGATGTCGTTGACGGTCATCATGCCTTTGAGGGCGAATTTGTCGTCGACGATCAGCACGCGCTCGATGCGGTGTTTGTGCAGCAACTCACGAGCGTCATCCTTGTCGGCACCTTCACGCACAGTGACCAGACGCTCTTTGGGCGTCATCACTTCACGGACGGTGATTTCAAGGCGGTTTTCGAAACGCACGTCACGGGAGGTGACGATGCCGACCAGGTCGCCATCGTGCAGCACGGGAACACCGGAGATGTTGTGCAGGCGGGTCAGGTCGAACAGGTCACGTACGGTGGCGTCAGCGTCGATAGTGATGGGATCTTTCACCACACCGGCTTCGTAACGCTTAACCTTGCGCACTTCGGCAGCTTGCTGCTCGATGGTCATGTTCTTGTGGATAATGCCGATGCCGCCTTCCTGAGCCATGGCGATTGCCAAACGGGCTTCGGTGACGGTGTCCATGGCAGCAGAAACCAGGGGAATATTCAGCTCGATGCCACGGGTTAGGCGGGTCTTGAGACTGACTTCGTTAGGAAGCACCTCGGAATAACCGGGCACTAGGAGAATGTCGTCGAATGTCAGAGCTTCTTGGCTGATACGCAGCATCGCGGGGGCTCCCGAGCGGGAAAATGGAAGCGCGCCATTATATACATGCACCCTGTCTGGCTCAATGTAAAACTCTGACAAACTTGGTAATACTGATAGAAGGGTTACAACTCGACCTTGACCCAGCTGATCTTCTGGTCCAGCCAGTCGGCGAATTCGTCGATGAAGCTCTGCTTGAAGCCCGCCTCCGCCCAGTTATTGAAAATAAATCCCAGGTTGGAGAACCCGCATTCCTGCAGGAACAAAAACCCGTTGATGTCATCTTCATGCCCACACAGCGGGCAGGTGAAGTTGTCGGTGTGGCCGGGCATCCAGTCTTCCAGGCTTTCGAACAGCGCTTCGCCAACTTCCTTGAGGCATTCCGGGCAGCCGGCTTCTTCGAGAAAGCCTTTGGCCGGGGTATAGATGCAGCGCTTGTAGATAATTTCGAGACCGTTGACGGGCTCGTTGAACGGCAACGCTTGCGGGTGCAACACCACCGCACGGGCGCCGTCGGCCAGGGCGTACGCCATGCGGTTGCCGGTGCGGCCACAGGTGGTCAGCTCTTCCTTGATGATGTTCTTGCGCACCAGCCAACGCACGATTGCCCGGGCGCGGGGTTCGTGGACGGGCAAGGTGGAGATTTTCGGGACAAGGATGCTTTGGGAATTCATGGGAGTCCTGCGGTGTGGCTACTGGCGCCATCGCGGGCAAGCCCGCTCCCACATTTTGATGTGTGAATATATTCAAATGTGGGAGCGGGCTTGCTCGCGAAGAGGCCCTGAAGGCTGGCAGCTTAATCCCTGCCCCACACAGGTCAAGCACTCAAATACCGCCCGATCAACGCAATGCCACTGGCCAGCACCAGCCAAGTCACCAGTCTGATGAAAGCTTCACGCGACAGGCGCAGCGTCAACCTGCGCCCACACCACAACCCCAGCGCCATCGCGGGCAACAGGCACAACGCCAACATCAACAAGGCCGAATCCGCATACACCCCGGCCATCAAAAACAAACCCAGGCGCACCACCGTGCTGCAACTGATCAACGCACTCTGCGTAGCCCGCGCCGCATCCTTGGGCAACCGGCTGTTCAGATAGAGGGCGTATAAAAAACCACCACTGCCAAACAACGCACCAAACAGCCCGCCGACCGTGCCCATGGGAATTGCCCAGCCTTTAGCGAGCTGCGTGGGCCGCGCCTTCACCACCAGGCTGTAAATCGCATAGGCGCTGATAAACAGCCCCATCAACAGCAACAACACATCCGAATGCAGGTTGAGCAAAAACACCACGCCGAGAGTGCAACCGATGGCCATGCACGGCAGCAACCGCAACAGCTCCGGCTTATTCACATCCCGCCTCGATTGCAGCAGGTTGCCAAACGCCGCGACAAAATCCAGCAGCACCAGCAGCGGAATGATCTTCGACAGCGGCATAAACAGGATAAGGACCGGCCCCGCCACCAGCGCCGTGCCGAACCCGGCAATGCCAAACACCACGTAGGCGACGACGATGCCCAGGCCGATCACCAGCCACTCCACGCCGCCAAACGACCACTGGCTCATCAGCTCAACCGGGCTCATGGTTTATTCCTTGAAAGAGATGGGCCTCACTTTAGCTATCGTCGAGTGTTGCGGCTAATATCTTCAAAGCCCTTTACCCATCTCAAAAAGGCATGGCGCATGATCTCCACCCGGCAACTGCGCTACTTCGTTGAAATCGTCGACAGCGGCAGCTTCAGCACCGCTGCCGAGCGCCTGTTTGTGGCTCAATCTGCCCTGAGCCGACAAATCAAGGCGCTTGAAACCCAGCTACAAACCCCGCTGTTCGAGCGCACTGCGCGCCTGCCTCGGTTGACGGCTGCCGGTGAAGCCTTTTATCCACGAGCACGCAACCTGCTCAGCGAATTGCTCAAGGCCAGCGAGATGGCCACCCAAGTGGGCAATGGCCAGCGCGGTACCTTGCGCCTTAGCCATTCCAGTACGGTGCCGATGAGCGGGCCGTTGCTGCACGGCATCAGCACCTGGCTGGAGCGCTGCCCCGGCGTGTCGATGGACATCGTCAAACTCTCCTCTGAAGCGCAACTGGAGGAAATTGCCGACGGTCGCCTGGAGGTCGGGCTGTTGCGCCTGCCGGTATTGCGCCAGCGTGAGGGTGTGCGCGTGGTGCCTTTATTCAGTGAGCAACTATTGCTGGCGGTGCCGCCGAAGCACCGGTTGGCGCTCAGCCAAGCGCCGATTGAATGGGAGCAACTCAAGGACGAGGCATTTATCTCGATCCCCCATCCGCAACGCGGTGGCCTGAGTTATCTGTCAGCCGAGTTGTGCATGCGCGCAGGATTTTTCCCCAAGGCGGCGCGAGTGATGTCACGCAAGACCACCCAGCTGCAGCTGATTCAGGCCGGCTTCGGTATTGCCTTGTTACCAAAATCCATGAGGGACATCGCCCCCGCCACCGTGCACTTTTTGCCCCTGGCCGACCCGGACTGCCTGAGCACCGTGGCCGTGGCCTGCGCACAGGCGCCCAGCGCGCTCGTAGAGCAGTTCTGTCAAACGCTGCACGAATGCCTATAAACTGCCGCCCATGATTAAAGATCCTTTTGCCCGCTTAAACCTGGACCGCGAAGTCCTGACTGTCAGCCAACTCAACGGCCGCGCGCGGGTGTTGCTCGAAGACGTGTTCACCAATATCTGGGTCGAAGGCGAGATCTCCAATCTCGCCCGCCCGGCGTCCGGCCACGTGTATTTCACCCTCAAGGACAGCGGCGCCCAAGTGCGTTGCGCGCTGTTTCGCAACAATGCCGCGCGGGTTCGCCAGGCCTTGAGAGACGGCTTGGCGGTGAAGGTGCGCGGCAAGGTCTCGCTGTTTGAGGGCCGTGGCGATTACCAACTGATCCTCGATACCGTGGAGCCCGCCGGTGACGGCGCGCTGCGTTTGGCGTTCGACGCGCTGAAGGAAAAACTCAGCGCCGAAGGCCTGTTCAGTGCCGAGCGCAAAGTGCCGCTGCCGGCACACCCTAGGCGCATTGGCATCATCAGTTCGCCGACCGGCGCGGTGATTCGCGACATCATCAGCGTATTCCGTCGCCGGGCGCCGAACGTTGAACTGACACTGATCCCGACCGCCGTGCAAGGCCGGGAGGCGATCCCGCAGATCGTGCGGGCGCTGAAACTCGCCGACGCGCGGGGTTTCGACGCCTTGATCCTGGCCCGAGGCGGCGGCTCGCTGGAAGACCTGTGGTGCTTCAACGAAGAAGCGGTCGCCCGCGCCATAGACGCGTGCGTCACGCCCATTGTCAGCGCCGTCGGGCATGAAACCGACGTTTCAATCAGCGACTTTGTAGCCGATATCCGCGCCCCGACGCCCTCCGCGGCCGCTGAATTGCTCGCGCCGGACTCCAGCCACCTGACGCGCCAGGTTGAAAACCTGCATCGCCGTCTGGTGATGCTGATGCGCAACCGCCTGACCCACGACCGCCTGCGCCTGGAAGGCATGGCCCGTCGTTTGCGTCACCCCGGCGAGCGCCTGCGTCAGCAAGCCCAGCGCCTGGATGACCTGGACATGCGCCTGCGCCGCGCCTTCGAGCGCAGCCTGAATACCCGCCGCGAACGCCTGATCCGCCTGGAAACCCGCCTCGCCGGCCAACACCCCGGCCGCCAGTTGGCCCTGCTGCGCCAACGCCTGGACAGCCTCGCCGAACGCCTGCCCCGCGCCATGCGCGAAGGCCTCAAGGCGCGTCGCCTGCAACTGCAAAGCCAGGTGCAAACGCTGCACGTGGTCAGCCCGCTGGCAACGCTGGGCCGTGGTTACAGCATCTTGCTGGACGAGCGCGGCCACGCCATTCGCAACGCCGCCCAAACCCACACCGGCCAGCGCCTGACCGCGCGCCTCGGTGAAGGCCAATTGCAGGTGCGGGTGGAAGACAACCACCTGACGCCCGTCACCCTTTCGCTACTGGATTGATTGATGCCACGTTTTCTCAGCTTGTTGATGCTCGTTTGCCTGACCTTTAACGCCCACGCCGACAGCTACATCACGCGCCTGCTGAACAAGCCGGTGCCTGGCGGCGTTGCGGTGGTCGACCTGGGTACAGCGGCGACGGCGCCCAAAGCGACGTACTTGAACCGGCCGGTGCTGGTGGTGAAGGAACAGAACAACTGGTTGGCGATTGTGGGGATTCCGCTCACCACCAAACCCGGTACCGAACGCATCAGCAGTGGCGCGCAAAACCTGCCGTTCGTGGTGGGGTTCAAGAAATACCCCGAGCAGCACATCACCCTGAAGAACAAAAGCCAGGTGAACCCGGCCCCGGCGCAACTCAAGCGCATCGAGGGCGAACTGGCAGTACAGCTCAAGGCGTATCGCAGCTTTAGCCCAAACACGCCAAGTAACCTGCTGCTGGATAAGCCGGTGAACGGGCCGCTGTCGAGCAAGTTTGGCGTACGCCGGTTCTTTAATGGCGAGGAGCGCAACCCGCACTCGGGCCTGGACTTTGCGGTCGGTGCCGGCACGCCCATCAAGACCCCGGCAGCCGGCAAGGTGATCCTGACCGGCAACTACTTCTTCAACGGCAACACCGTGTTTGTCGACCATGGCCAGGGCTTTATCAGCATGTTCTGCCACATGTCGAAGATCGACGTGAAAGTCGGCGACCAACTGGCACGCGGCGCGGTGGTCGGCAAGGTTGGCTCCACGGGCCGTGCGACCGGGCCGCACATGCATTGGAACATCAGCCTCAACGACGCCCGGGTGGACCCGGCGATCTTTATCGGCGCGTTCCAGCCCTGATAGGCAGGGTGAGACAACTGGCCTCCGCGGGCAAGCCCGGCTCCCACATGGGAACATCCTTCACTGTGGGAGCTGGCTTGCCTGCGACGGCGCCAGACCAGTCGACTCTATTGCGCAGCTGGCAAATGCTACGCAAACAAAACATGAACTATTGAAATTTACAGCAATAAAATCTCGCCCCATAAGCAAACAACAGAACTTCTCTCAATTTTTCTCGACTGCTTGCCATCTTTCACCCCGGCGGTTAGGGTTGAGCTTATGAAAACCTCTCACACCCTCATTCAGCTCCGCCAGCACCGCAGCCTGTGCCTCGTCAGCGCACGACTGCCAGGCTGAATCGATCTGCCTCGCCCCCAGCTTCATCCCCAAAAACAGTTTTACGGCAGGCCGCCTTTTCTCGGCCCCTACAGCAAAGGATTTCCCGATGAGCATGCTCAAAGACCCGTCTTCGAAGTACCGCGCGTTCCCGACCATCGATATCCCGGACCGCACCTGGCCGTCCAAGACCATCACCCAAGCGCCGATCTGGTGCAGCTCCGACCTGCGTGATGGCAACCAGTCGCTGATCGAGCCGATGGACGCCGCGAAAAAGCTGCGCTTCTGGAAGACCCTGGTGGCAGTAGGCGTGAAGGAAATCGAGGCGTCGTTCCCGGCCGCGTCGCAAACCGACTTTGACTTCGTGCGCACCCTGATTGAAGACAACCACATCCCCGAGGACACCACCATTCAGGTGCTGACCCAGGGCCGTGAAGACTTGATCGCGCGCACCTTCGAATCCCTGCGCGGCGCCAAAAAAGCCATCGTGCACCTGTACAACGCCACGTCGCCGTCGTTTCGCCGCATCGTGTTCAATCAGGACAAGGACGGCATCAAGGCTATCGCGGTCAACGCAGCCAAGCTGTTCGTCAAATACGCCGCTCAGCAACCAGAAACCCAGTGGACCTTCGAATACTCCCCGGAGACGTTCAGCGCCACTGAGCTGGAGTTCGCCAAGGAAGTGTGTGACGCGGTGATCGAGGTGTGGAACCCGTCGCCTTCGCACAAGATGATCCTCAACCTGCCGGCCACTGTTGAGTGCGCTACACCGAACATCTACGCCGACCAGATTGAGTGGTTCGGTCGTCATATCAACCGCCGTGACAGCGTGATCATCAGCCTGCACACCCACAACGACCGTGGCACTGGCGTGGCCGCTACCGAGCTGGGCCTGATGGCCGGCGCCGACCGTGTCGAAGGCTGCCTGTTCGGCAACGGCGAGCGCACCGGCAACGTCGACCTGGTCACCGTGGCACTCAACATGTACACCCAGGGCCTCGATCCGCAGCTGGACTTCTCCGACATCGACGGCGTGCGCAAAGTCGTCGAGGAGTGCAACCAGATTCAGGTGCACCCACGTCACCCGTACGTCGGCGACCTGGTGCACACCGCGTTCTCTGGCTCCCACCAGGACGCGATCCGCAAGGGTTTCTCTCAGCAGAAGGACGACACCCTGTGGGAAGTGCCGTACTTGCCGATCGACCCGGCCGACATCGGCCGCAGCTACGAGGCGGTGATTCGAGTGAACAGCCAGTCGGGCAAAGGCGGCATCGCCTACCTGCTGGAGCAGGAATACGACATCAGCTTGCCGCGCCGCATGCAGATCGAGTTCAGCCAAGTGGTGCAGGCCGAAACCGACCGCGTCGGCCTGGAAATGACCGCACCGCAGATTTACGCCTTGTTGCAGCGTGAATACTTGCAAGCCAACACCCCGTACGCGCTGGTCAGCCATCGCCTGCAGGAAGAAAACGGTAACAGTTTTGTAGAAGTGGAAGTCTCGGGCAAAGGCCAGGGCGAAACCAACCTGCACTGGAAAGGCAAAGGCAACGGCGCCCTCGAAGCGCTGGTGGCTGGCCTGCCGATTGGTGTGGAGATCATGGACTACAACGAGCACGCGATTGGTGCAGGTACGAATGCCAAGGCGGCGGCGTACATTGAGCTGCGCGTGAACGGCGAGCGTCCGGTGCATGGTGTGGGCATTGATGAAAACATCACCACGGCCAGCTTCAAGGCACTGTTCAGTGCGCTGAACCGTTCGTTGAGCCAGCTGGAAGCAAAAGCGGCGTAACTGACTGCTGAAGTGCAGAAGGCCCCTGGGTGAGAACTCAGGGGCCTTTTTGTTTATTTCAGAGGTGTGTTGTTTGTGTGGGCCTCATCGCGGGCAAGCCCGGCTTCCACAGTTGGAGTGCACTCCCCTGTGGGAGCGGGCTTGCCCGCGATGGCGGCCTATCAGACAAACTGAAAACTATCGGCATCCAGGTTCGCAGGGAACCGCGTGCGATACGCCGCCAATTCCGCCGCATTCAGGCTCACTTGAAACACACCATCCGCCTCCCCCGCACTCAGCAAAGTCTCGCCCTGGAAATCCAGTACCTGGCTATCGCCGGTGTAGGCAAAGCCTTTGCCGTCCGTCCCTACCCGATTCACCGCCGCCACGTAACACAGGTTTTCGATGGCCCGCGCTGGCAACAAGCGGTTCCAATGCAGACGCCGCGCACCTGGCCAATTGGCGGTGTACAGCAGCAGGTCTGTGTCTTGTGCATCGCGGCTCCACACCGGGAAGCGCAGGTCGTAGCAAATCAGTGGACGAATGCGCCAGCCTTTCAACTCAAACTGCACCTGGCGCTCGCCGGGGGTGTAGTGATCGTGCTCGCCCGCCATGCGGAACAGGTGGCGTTTGTCGTAATGCCATACCTCGCCGTCCGGCCGCGCCCACAGCAGGCGGTTACGGTGGCTGCCGTCGGCGGCCCGGATGATCACGCTGCCGGTGATCACCGCGTCGTACTGTACCGCCTGAGCCTGAAGCCAATGATAGGTCGGGCCACGCTCCGGCTCGGCGAGGGTCTCAGAATCCATCGAGAAGCCGGTGGTGAACATCTCCGGCAACACGATCAGGTCGGCGCCTTTGGCCTGCTCCAGCAGCAGTTCGAAATGCTCAAGATTGGCCTGACGGTCATGCCACGCCAGGCTGGTCTGGACCAGGGCGATGTTGAGGTCGGGCAGTTGACTCAGATCACGCATAGTTTCTCCGCCGCGTGTTGCAGCGTCTCCTCGCGTTTGGCAAAGCACAGGCGCACCAGGCGCTGGCCTTGGGGTGGGTGCTGATAGAACACCGAGACCGGAATGGTCGCCACGCCGTGCTCGCGGGTCATCCATAGCGACATGGCGACGTCATCCAGGTCCGGGCGAATCTGTGAGTAATCCACCAGCTGGAAATAAGTGCCGGTCACGCGGGTAAAGCTGAAACGCGACGGCGCCAACAGGTCGCAGAACAGGTCGCGCTTGGCCTGATAGAAGGCTGGCAGTTGCTCGACGTGTTCCGGGTGGTCGGCCATGAAGTCGGCCAATGCGAACTGCAACGGGGTCACGCCGCAGAAGTTAACGTACTGATGCACTTTGCGCAGCTCGGCGGTCAGGGCTGGTGGCGCGACCACGTAGCCGGGTTTCCAGCCGGTGACGTGGTAAGTCTTGCCAAACGAGCTGACCACGAATGCGCGCTGATACAGCTCTTCGTGGGCCAGCACGCTGACGTGGGGCACTGCGTCGAACACCAAGTGTTCGTAGACCTCGTCGCTGACCAGGTAGATATCACGGTCGCGGATCAGTTCGGCCAACCCGTCCAGCTCGGCGCGGCTGATCAGCGCGCCGGTGGGGTTATGCGGGGTGTTGAGGATGATCATGCGCGTGCGTGGCGACAGCGCGGCCTTGATCTGCTCAAAGTCCAGCGCGAAGCCATTCAAGCTCAGTTGCACATGCACGCAACGACCACCGGCCAGTTCGACGGAGGGCTCATAGCTGTCGTAGCAGGGGTCGAACACGATGACTTCATCGCCGTTACGAATCACCGCCTGAATCGCGCAGAAGATCGCGGCGGTGGCACCCGGGGTGATCGTCACTTCGCTGTCGGGATTCACCGTGGCGCTGTAGCTGCGGGCGATCTTGGCCGCCACTTGCTGACGCAACGCCGGCAGGCCGGTCATCGGCGAATATTGGTTGTGCCCGCTGGCCACATGTTTGCCGACCGCATCGAGCAGGCCTTGGGGGCCATTGAAATCCGGAAAGCCCTGAGACAGGTTAAGCGCTCCCGTTTCAGCGGCGAGTTGCGACATGGTAGTGAAAATGGTCGTGCCGACATTCGGCAGCTTGCTGGTGATCATCGGTGGCCCCTGCAAATGAGCCCCAAGTTTTAAGCTGCCCGCTGCATCGGGTCAAGGCACAAACTGACGCGCACAAAAAAGGGCTCGTAAAGAGCCCTTTTTTGCGGCGTCGAAATCAGCGCTTGTCGCGGCGCTTTTTGTCGGCTTTCTTGTGGTGCGTCATCATCCGGCGCTTTTTGTTTACCTGGCGGTCGGTGAGGCTGTTCTTGTTACCTTCGTACGGGTTCTCGCCACCTTTGAACTCGATGCGGATCGGCGTACCGACCAGCTTCAAGACACGGCGGTAAGTGTTTTCCAGGTAACGCACGTAAGACTTTGGCACCTTCTCGATCTGGTTACCGTGGATCACGATAATCGGCGGGTTGGCACCACCCAAGTGGGCGTAACGCAGCTTGATCCGGCGGTTGTTGACCATCGGCGGTGCGTGATCGCCAACTGCGTCTTCCAGGATTTGGGTCAGACGGTTGGTCGGCCAGCGGGTGACCGCAGACTTGAACGAGTTCTGTACGGACGCGTAGAGGTTGCCCACGCCGGTACCGTGCAGTGCCGAGATGAAGTGGATATCGGCAAACTCAACAAAGAACAGGCGACGCTGCAGCTCGATCTTGACGAAATCGCGCTCGCTCGGCGTCATGCCGTCCCACTTGTTGATCGCGATAACCAATGCACGACCGGCTTCCAGGGCAAAGCCCAGCAGGTTGAGGTCGTGGTCGACCACGCCTTCGCGGGCGTCCATCACAAAGATCACCACGTTGGCGTCTTTGATCGCTTGCAGGGTTTTGACCACCGAGAACTTTTCAACTTCCTCGTGGATCTTGCCGCGCTTGCGCACACCGGCGGTGTCGATCAGCGTGTACTTTTCCTCGTTACGTTCGAACGGGATGTAAATGCTGTCGCGGGTAGTGCCGGGCTCGTCGTACACGATGACCCGGTCTTCACCGAGCATGCGGTTAACCAGCGTCGACTTGCCGACGTTCGGGCGGCCGATGATAGCGATCTTGATACCGTCTTTTTCACTCGGGCCAGGAATGCGCTTGGCTTCCTCACCTTCAGCAACGATCTCTTCTTCGCCGTCTTCCGGCTCTTCTTCATCCTTAGGGAAATCGCTCAGGGCGATTTCCAGCATCTGGGTGATACCACGGCCGTGAGCACCGGCGATTGGAATCGCGTGCCCCATGCCCAACGGCGCGAATTCGGCGCGGGCCATTTCCGGGTCGATGTTATCGACCTTGTTGGCGACTACGTAGGAGCGCTTGTTACGCTTGCGCAAGTGCTCCGCGATCATCTGGTCAGCCGCAGTGAAACCGGCTTTGGCGTCTACCAGGAACAGAACCACATCGGCTTCTTCAATGGCCAGCAGCGACTGCTCGGCCATTTTTTCGTCCATGCCATGTTCGTCACCGGAAATACCACCGGTGTCGACCAGAATATAGGAGCGCCCTTGCCACTTTGCCTCACCGTATTGGCGATCACGGGTCAGACCGGACAAGTCGCCGACGATGGCGTCGCGAGTCCTGGTCAGGCGGTTGAACAAGGTGGACTTGCCGACGTTAGGTCGGCCCACCAGGGCGATTACGGGAACCATGCGGCTCTCCACTTCGTTATTTCAGAAAATACAAAAGCCGCTGCAAGGCAGCGGCTGGTGCTCGGGGCAGCATAATAAATGCCGCATGCCCCGCCGAAGCGGGGCCGCCTGGGTGTTACCCCAAGCATAGTGCTTACTTGATGGTCAGGGCTTCCAGCTTGCCGCTGTTGCCAAACACATAAAGCATGTTACCCACGACCAGCGGACGAGTACGCAGGCCGTCGCTGTCGATACGCTCGCGACCCACGAAGCGACCGTCTACCTGGCTCAGCAGGTGCAGGTAACCTTCGAAGTCACCTACCGCTACATAGCTGGAGAACACTTCCGGGGCCGACAGTTGACGACGGGCCAGGGAGTCGTTGCTCCACAGTGCAGTGGTGGAACGCTCGTCGACACTTTCAACGGTGCCGGAAGCGAGGCTTACGTAGACGCTGCCAAACCCTTGGGCGACACCGGCATAGCTGGAAGCATCACGCTGCCAGTTAATGCGGCCGGTTTGCAGGTCCAGCGCGGCAACGCGGCCCTGATAGGTGGCGACGTAGATGGTTTCACCCGACAGCAGCAAGCCGCCGTCGATGTCCACTACGCGGTCCAGTTCGGAACGACCTTGCGGGATGGCCACACGGG
Organism: Pseudomonas sp. PWP3-1b2; assembly: GCF_049896045.1. Classification (NCBI taxonomy): domain Bacteria; kingdom Pseudomonadati; phylum Pseudomonadota; class Gammaproteobacteria; order Pseudomonadales; family Pseudomonadaceae; genus Pseudomonas; species Pseudomonas sp. PWP3-1b2. The sequence goes on along the minus strand of NZ_JAFCTN010000007.1, from coordinate 136,883 downwards.
TTTCCCAGGCCGGCACGCCGTTCTGGGTGTCCAGGGCGACTACTTTACCGGTCGACAGACCTGCAACGGCCAGATTATTGGTCACAATCGGACCACTGGTGCCGCGCAAGGTCAGTACCGCAGGGGTGCTGTCATACAACCAGCGCTGGTTGCCGGTAGCGGCATCCAGAGCGATCACACGGTCATCCTGGGTCTGAACCACAACGATGTCGCCATTGGTGGCAGGCGCTGCGAGTACTTCACTGGTCACGCGAGCGCGCCATTTCTCTTCACCGGTGGCCGAATCCAGAGCGACCACGTCGCCTTTCAACGTACCGACCAGCACCATGCCGTAGCCGACACCCACACCGCCGGACACCGGCAGGTCGAGGTCTTTCTTCCACTTCACGTCGCCGTTCATGCGATCCATGGCCATAACGACGCCAGTGGAGTCAGTGGCCACGATGTTGTCGCCGTCGATTGCCGGCTGCAACAGGTTGTAGAGATCGCCCTGGCCGTCACCGACGGAGCGGCTCCATTGCTTTTGCAGGACCACTTCTTCCTTGAAAGCGGTCAGCTCGGCCGGAGGCAGTTCTTTTTTGCTGTTGCTGCTGCAACCCGCGGCCAAAACGGCCAGAGCCAGCAATGCTGCATGTTTCCAACGGATCACGTCACGCATCCCCTTTGGCCAAGTCGTCGAGCTTGATTTGTAAGCCACCGACCGCCGCTTCATCAGACAGCGCCGCCTTGGCTTTTTGGTACGCAGCATGGGCTTCATCGGTACGACCCAATTGGACCAACAGGTCGCCCTTGAGCTCTTCACGAGTGGCCACAAATGCCTTGTCAGCATCGCCGTCGAGCAGTTTGAGTGCTTCGTCAGCCTTGTTCTGTGCCGCCAATACCTGCGCCAGGCGCTGACGTGCGATTTCACCCAGGGTCGGGTTGGTCGGCTTGTCGGCGATGGCCTTCAGCTCGGTGGCTGCGTCATCCAGCTTGCCGGTGTCGACCGCGACTTTCGCGACGAACAGGCTGCCGTACTGGGCGTAGGTGCTACCGCCGAATTCATTTTTCAGCTTGCCCGCCAGGTCTGCAACCTGAGCAGGGTCAGGCTTGCCATCGGGCGTCAGCGTGGTTTCCAGCAATTGCTGATAGAGGATCGAGGCGCCCTGAGACTGGTTGGCCTGATACTTGTGCCAGGCTTGCCAGCCGAACACCACCACTAAAGCCAGCAGACCGCCAGTAACCAGAGGCTTGCCGTTACGCTGCCACCAGTCCTTGAACTCGGCCAGTTGATCATCATCAGTACTCGACACCCCAATACTCCTTAATCGCTAAATTCGGCTGTTCGACAGCTTCAACCCTGCACGACGCAGGTGGCCAAGTGCGCGGCGAGCGCATCAAAGGCAATGTTCTGTTGCTCGCCCTGGCCACGCAGGGGTTTGAAACCTATCACTTGCTGGGCCAACTCGTCATCGCCGAGGATCAGCGCATACAGCGCACCGCTCTTGTCGGCCTTCTTGAACTGGCTCTTGAAGCTGCCGGCGCCGGCATTGACTTGCAGGCGCAGGTTTGGCAGTTGGTCGCGCACCTGTTCGCTCAAGGCCAGGGCAGCCAATTCGGCGGCCTCGCCAAAGGCGCACAGGTAAACATCCACCTGACGGGAAATTTCTTCGGGGACTTTCTCCAGGGTCTCGAGCAGCAAAATAAGGCGCTCGATGCCCATGGCAAAGCCCACGCCCGTGGTCGGCTTGCCGCCCATTTGCTCAACCAGGCCGTCGTACCGGCCACCGGCGCACACGGTGCCCTGGGCGCCGAGTTTGTCGGTGACCCACTCGAACACGGTCTTGCTGTAGTAGTCGAGGCCGCGCACCAGCTTCGTGTTGATCACGAACGGAATACCCGCTGCTTCCAGGCGAGCCTTGAGGCCCTCGAAGTGCGTGCGGGATTCGTCGTCCAGGTAGTCGGCCATTTTCGGCGCGTCGACCAGTACGGCTTGGGTGTCGGCGTTCTTGGTGTCCAGCACGCGCAACGGGTTGGTTTTCAGACGGCGCTGGCTGTCTTCGTCCAGCTTGTCGAGGTGGGCAGACAGATACTCGACCAGTGCCACCTTGTAGCGGCCACGGGATTCGCTGGTGCCCAGGCTGTTGAGTTCGAGCTTGACGGCGTCGCGGATGCCCAGCAGGCCCCACAGGCGCCAGGTCAGCACGATCAGCTCGGCGTCAATGTCCGGCCCTTCGATGTTGAAGACTTCCAGGCCGATCTGGTGGAACTGACGATAACGGCCTTTCTGTGGGCGCTCGTGGCGGAACATCGGGCCGATGTACCACAGCTTCTGTGGCTGGCCAGCACCGGTGAGGCCATGCTCAAGCACAGCGCGCACGCATGCAGCAGTACCCTCCGGACGCAGGGTCAGGGAGTCGCCGTTGCGGTCTTCAAAGGTGTACATCTCTTTTTCGACGATGTCGGTCACTTCACCGATGGAGCGCTTGAACAGCTCGGTAAACTCGACAATCGGCATGCGAATCTGCTTGTAACCGTAGTTATCCAGCAGGCGCGCGACCGTGTTCTCGAAGTAGCGCCACAGTGGCGTCTGCTCCGGCAGGATGTCGTTCATGCCACGAATGGCTTGCAGAGACTTGCTCACATCTAATCCTTAAATTCGTTCAATCAGCCGCGCGCGATCAGCGCTGCGTCAGCTGCGACCTTTTCGGCCGCTTTCTGGCGAATCAGCCTTTCGAGCTCATCCACCAGATTCTCATTCGTTAACTTCTGCGCTGGCTTGCCGTCGATGTAAATCAGGTTCGGTGTACCGCCGGTCAGGCCTACATGGGCCTCTTTGGCTTCACCCGGCCCGTTGACCACGCAACCAATCACCGCAACATCCAGCGGCACCAGCAGGTCTTCGAGGCGCAATTCCAGATCGTTCATGGTTTTCACCACGTCGAAGTTCTGCCGCGAGCAGCTCGGGCAGGCAATGAAATTGATGCCACGGGAACGCAAACGCAGGGATTTGAGAATGTCGTAACCGACCTTCACTTCCTCTACGGGGTCTGCCGCCAGGGAGATACGGATAGTATCGCCAATCCCTTCGGCGAGCAGCATACCGAGACCCACCGCAGATTTCACTGTGCCTGAGCGCAAACCGCCCGCTTCAGTGATACCCAGGTGCAACGGTTGCACGATTTCCTTGGCCAACAGGCGGTAGGCTTCTACCGCCATGAACACGTCGGAGGCCTTTACGCTGACCTTGAAGTCCTGGAAATTCAGGCGTTCAAGGTGTTCAACGTGGCGCAGCGCCGATTCAACCAGCGCCGCCGGGGTCGGCTCGCCGTACTTCTTTTGCAGGTCTTTTTCCAGGGAACCGGCGTTAACGCCGATGCGGATGGGGATGCCACGGTCACGGGCCGCGTCAACCACAGCGCGCACGCGGTCTTCGCGACCGATATTGCCCGGGTTGATACGCAGGCAATCCACGCCGAGTTCGGCTACACGCAGCGCGATCTTGTAATCGAAGTGAATGTCGGCAACCAACGGCACCTTGACCAGTTGCTTGATGCGCCCGAAGGCTTCGGCAGCGTCCATGTCTGGCACGGAGACGCGCACGATGTCCACACCGGCAGCTTCCAGACGGTTGATCTGGGCTACGGTGGCGGCCACGTCATTGGTGTCGCTGTTGGTCATACTTTGTACAGCGATGGGGGCGTCGCCACCCACCGGCACCGAGCCGACCCAAATTTTGCGCGATACGCGACGTTTGATTGGAGATTCGCCGTGCATGACTATTGTCCCAACTTCAGGCGAGCGGTCTCGCCACTGGTGAACGGCGCCACGTCCACAGGCTGGCCGTTGTAGGCCACTTGCGCGCCTCGGGCATAGCCCAGACGCAGCGTCAAAGGAGGCTTGCCGCCCTGGTCAAGCGTATCTCCCTTACGCTTGAGACCGCTAAACAGCACTTTGCCGTTGCCGTCGCTGACTTGCGTCCAGCAGTCGGCAACGAAGGTAATCTGAAGGTGCCCGTCACCTGCGATCAATGCAGGCGTGGTAGGCGGCGACATCGCTGGCGCTGCCGGGGCAGCCGGCGCGGCAGTCACAGGAGACACTGGCGTATGGGCCGGGGCCACGGGCGTAGTCGGGGTGGCAGCGACGGCCGGGGCCGGAACCACGGCAGTCGCAGCAGGCGCAGTGCCCTCTGGCGTTGCTGGCTGCTCGGCGGTGACTGGCGCTTGGGGCGCCGCCTGCCCTTCGACAACAGCCTGGTCTTCCGGCTCATCCAGTGGATGAATCTGGGTGGTGCCGTCGGCGCTTTCGACTTCGACGTGCTCCATGGCGTTGCTGGTCAAGTCCTTGCTGCGCTGGGACGCCTGGTCTTGCCACCAGACGAAACCGCCGCCAATCACGGCAATCAGCAGCAACAGGCTTACAATTCGCAAAATCGTGTGGGAAACCCGCACAGGCTCTTCGATACGACCCAGGCCGTGCACATTGCTGCCCTGGGAGTCGGTGCCGGTGAACTGGTCAAATTGCTGAACCAGTACAGCCTGATCGATGCCCAGCAATTTGGCGTAGGCGCGGATATACCCGCGGGCAAAGGTATGCCCAGGCAGCTTATCGAACGCGCCGGTTTCCAAATTGCCCAGGGACGTCGTGGTCAAATTGAGCTTGAGGGCCACTTCTGCCAGCGACCAACCATTGCTTTCGCGGGCCTGACGCAAGGTCTCGCCTGGGTTTACGCGATTAGCTGCTACAACTTCCGGGTGCGCCGCTTTCATCATTGCTCCGACAGGTATTGCTGATATTCCGGCGTACCGGGATAGAGTCGTTCGAGTTGCTGGCCAAAACGTGCGGCCGTGTCGCGTTCTTCATGAACCGTGGCCAGGCGCACGCCGAGCAATAGACTACGTGCATTTTGCCCGCTGAGCAGGCTAAAACGCTCGTAATAGTCACGTGCCGGCACATAATGCCTGTCTTCGTAAGACATCTCAGCCATTTCGAGCAATGCCCGAGGCTGACGACCATTCAAATGCAGGGCTTTTTCCAGTTGCTGGCGAGCGCTGTCGCGCTGGCCGAGGCGCATCGAGGTGACCCCAAGGTTCTCGAACACCCGCGACCGCTCCGGGTAGAGGGTATCGCTGGAGGCTTGCTGGAAATAAGCGGCGGCCTGGTCATAACGTTTCTGCGAGAACAGGAAGCTGCCGTAGTTGTTCAGCAGCCGCGGGTCGGCAGGACGTGAAGCCAGGGCCTTCAGAAAATAGTGTTCGGCGAGTTCAGGCTCGGCCTGGGCCTGGAACACCAGGGCCAGCGCGGCATTGGCGTCAGCATCGTCGCCGTCCAGCGCCAGGGCCTTTTTCAGCGGCACCTTGGCCTGTTCGCTCAGGCCTTGTCGCAGGTAGCCCAACCCCAGTTGCACATAGGCACCTCGCGCCTCGTCACGGCCTTTATCGGTGTGCAAAGGGCTGTCATAACCCGATGAAACACAACCGGCCACGAGGCCGGTAACCAGTAAAAGCAGCGCAAGGCGCAAGGGCATAGAGATCCTCTCTCAGATTCGATTCACAGCAATTTGCGGCAAATCTTCAGCAGCGTTAAGTTCGCGCACGGCGATATAACGTTCGCTGCGGCGGGTGCGGTCCATCACCTGCCCTACCAATTGGCCACAAGCGGCGTCGATGTCTTCACCACGAGTGGTGCGCACGGTCACGTTGTAGCCAGCCTGGTGCAGTTGATCCTGGAAACGGCGAATGGCGTTGTTGCTCGGCCGCTCGTAGCCAGAATGGGGAAACGGGTTAAACGGGATCAGGTTGATCTTGCACGGGGTGTTCTTGAGCAGCTCGATCATCTCGACCGCGTGCTCGACCTTGTCGTTGATGTCCTTGAGCATGGTGTACTCAATGGTCAGCACACGTTTCTCGCCCAAGGTCGCCATGTAACGCTGGCAAGATTCGAGCAGCATCTTAAGCGGATACTTCTTGTTGATTGGCACCAATTGGTTACGCAATGCGTCATTTGGTGCGTGCAGCGACAACGCCAGGGAGACGTCGATGTGCTTGGCGAGCTCATCGATCATCGGCACCACGCCGGAGGTCGACAGGGTCACACGGCGCTTGGAAATGCCGTAGCCCAGGTCGTCCATCATCAGGTGCATGGCTGCGATGACGTTATCGAAGTTCAGCAGCGGCTCACCCATGCCCATCATCACCACGTTGGTGATGGCACGGTCGACGGTTGCCGGGACGCTGCCAAAGGATTTGTTGGCAATCCACACCTGGCCGATCACTTCGGCGGCGGTGAGGTTGCTGTTGAAGCCTTGCTTGCCGGTGGAGCAGAAACTGCAATCCAGGGCACAGCCTGCCTGGGACGAAACGCACAATGTGCCGCGTTTGCCCTGGGGAATGTACACGGTCTCGACGCAACTGCCGGACGCCACGCGCATCACCCACTTGCGGGTGCCGTCGGTGGAGATGTCCTCGCTGACAACTTCGGGACCACGGACCTCAGCAATAACCTTGAGCTTGTCGCGCAAGGCTTTGCTGACGTTCGTCATGGCGTCGAAATCGTCGACGCCAAAGTGGTGAATCCACTTCATTACCTGACCGGCACGGAAACGCTTCTCCCCGATTGAGTCGAAGAATTTCTCCATTTCCGGCTGAGTCAGACCCAGCAGGTTGGTTTTAACAGTCGATGTAGTCATGGATTCACCCTCACTCTTTAAGCCAATGCTTAGCGAGCGGTTACTTCAGTAGCAGCGAAAAAGTACGAAATTTCGCGAGCAGCAGCGGCTTCGGAATCCGAACCGTGTACAGCGTTGGCGTCGATGGATTCAGCGAAGTCAGCACGGATGGTGCCGGCAGCAGCTTCTTTAGGGTTGGTAGCGCCCATCAGCTCACGGTTCAGAGCGATAGCGTTTTCGCCTTCCAGAACCTGAACAACAACAGGGCCGGAGATCATGAAGGAGACCAGGTCGCCGAAGAAACCACGAGCGCTGTGCTCAGCGTAGAAGCCTTCAGCTTCAGCTTTGGACAGTTGCTTGAGTTTCGAAGCTACAACCTTCAGGCCGGCTTTTTCGAAACGAGTGGTGATCTCGCCGATGACGTTTTTTGCAACAGCGTCAGGCTTGATGATGGAGAAAGTACGTTGAACAGCCATGGTGTAACTCCAGAAACGGTAATTTACGAAAAATTAAACCCGCGAATTATACGCGGGTTATTGGGTATTGCCTAACTGCGTAAAAGGCGGCTCAGTCTGCTTCTTCGATCCACAGGCCCTGAATCGCCTCCAGAACCTTTTCGCCACCCCGGTCAGGGATGTCGTCAAAGTCCGGCAGCGCCATTACCAGGTTGCGCAGCTTGACGAAGTTCACAGTCAGAGGATTGACCTCAGGGTGAGCTTGCGCAAGTTGTATAGCGATTTCTTGTACATCAACCCATTTCAGGCTCATGACATTTCCTTGAATCAATGCGGCGCTTCGGCCGCATGGTTGAGCGAATATTTCGGAATTTCGACGGTGATGTCTTCGGTCCCAACCTTGGCCTGACAGCTTAGACGCGATTGCGCCTCAAGGCCCCACGCGCGGTCCAGAAAGTCCTCCTCCAGCTCATCGGCTTCTTCCAGAGAGTTGAAACCCTCGCGGATGATGCAGTGGCAGGTGGTGCAGGCGCAGACACCGCCGCAGGCACTTTCAATTTCGATGTGGTGGTCATGGGCAACTTCGAGGATGGACTTGCCGGTCTCAGCCTCCACAACCATACCGTCCGGGCAATGCTCGGCGTGTGGCAGAAAAATGACCTGCGGCATTAATTATTCCTCGATTTCATTCAGGTTGCGTCCCGCCAGGGCGGCTTTTACCGACTGGTCCATACGACGGGCGGCAAAAGCATCGGTCACTTGCGACAGACGTTTGGTCTGCTGCTCGATGGCATAACCATCGGTGCCTTTCATCAATTCGGCCAGTTCCTGCATTTGCAGGTCGATGACCATGCGTTCTTCGGCGTCCAGCAGGCGCTCGCCATCGGCGTCAAGGGCACCCTGCACGGCTTCGAGCAGGCGCTGGGCGTCGACTTGCTGTTCACGCAGCACGCGAGCGACTTTGTCATCACCGGCGTATTGGAACGAGTCCTTTAGCATCTTGGCGATTTCGCCGTCGGTCAGGCCGTAAGACGGCTTGACCTGAATGCTCGCTTCAACGCCCGACGCCAACTCACGTGCGGCCACGCTGAGCAGGCCGTCGGCATCCACCTGGTACGTCACGCGAATTTTTGCTGCACCCGCGACCATGGCCGGGATACCGCGCAATTCAAACCGCGCCAGGGAGCGGCAGTCGCTGATCAGCTCCCGCTCGCCTTGCAGCACATGAATCATCATGGCTGTCTGACCATCTTTGTACGTGGTGAAGTCCTGAGCGCGGGCGACGGGGATGGTGGTGTTGCGTGGAATCACCTTCTCCATCAGGCCGCCCATGGTTTCGAGCCCCAGGGACAACGGAATCACGTCGAGCAGAAGCAGTTCACCACCATCGCGCTTGTTGCCCGCAAGGGTGTCGGCCTGGATCGCAGCGCCAATGGCGACCACTTGGTCCGGGTCGATTTCAGTCAGCGGCTGGCGACCGAAGGCTTCGGCCACGGCGTCACGCACACGTGGCACGCGGGTGGAACCGCCGACCATGACCACAGCCGCAACATCTTCCAGCTCGATGCCGGAGTCGCGTACGGCGCGGCGGCAGGCCTTGAGGCTGCGGGCGACCATCGGCTCGATCAACGAATCGAAGGCTTCGCGGGTCAGCTGGGCCGACCAGGAACCGTAGGAAACTTCAACACTTGCGGCGTCAGTCAGCGCTTCTTTAGCGGCGCAGGCGGTTTGCAGCAGGCTGCGCTGCTCGCCCGGGTCGAGGTCGGCAGACAAGCCGGCGCCGCTGATGATCCAGCCAGCAATGGCGTGATCGAAGTCATCGCCGCCAAGGGCTGTATCACCACCGGTGGCCAGTACTTCAAAAACACCGCCAGTCAGGCGCAGAATCGAAATATCAAAAGTGCCGCCGCCCAAGTCGTAAATGGCGACCAAGCCTTCAGCATGCTGATCCAGACCATAGGCCACGGCCGCCGCGGTCGGCTCGTTGAGCAGGCGCAACACGTTCAAACCGGCGAGTTTTGCCGCGTCTTTGGTGGCTTGCCGCTGAGCGTCATCGAAATATGCCGGAACCGTGATCACCGCGCCGACCAGTTCGCCGCCCAAGGTGGTTTCCGCACGCTGGCGCAGCACCTTGAGAATGTCCGCAGACACTTCCACCGGGCTTTTCGGGCCTTGAACGGTGTCGATGAACGGCATATGGGATTCGCCGCCGACAAAGCGGTACGGCAGCTGGTCGCCCAATTGCTTGACGTCGGACAGACCACGGCCCATCAAGCGTTTGACCGACAGCACAGTATTCAACGGATCGGTAGACGCGGCCAGCTTGGCCGACTCGCCAACTTCGGTGCGATCGGCGTGATAGCGCACGGCGGACGGCAGGATGACCTGGCCATCGGCGTCGGGCAGCGGCTCGGACAGGCCGCTGCGCAAGGCAGCAACCAGGGAATTGGTGGTGCCCAGGTCAATCCCGACCGCCAAGCGACGCTGGTGCGGTTGAGGGCTTTGGCCGGGTTCGGCGATTTGCAGTAGAGCCATGGTAATCAGGTCTTATCTGTCTATCAGGCGTGCATCACGGGCAGCACTGGGTTAATCGTCGAGGCGCTCTTCTAGCTGGCGCACTTCGTAGGTGAGCTTGTCGAGGAACTGCATGCGCCGCATCAGGCGTTCGGCCTGTTCACGTTGCGCTGCATCATCCCAACAGGCTGCGAAGCTTTCATTGAGCTCATCCTGGGCCACTTTCAGACGGCGCTTGAAGACTGCGACGCCAGCCACATCGGCCTCGTCCTGCAACTCTTCGAGTTCTTCGCGCCATTGCATCTGCTGCATCAGGAAGTCGGGATCGTGCACCGTGACTTCCATTGGCAACTCGCCACCCTTCATCGCGAGCAGGTAGCGCGCGCGTTTGGGCGGGTTTTTCAGCGTCTGATAAGCCTCGTTGAGGCTGGCCGATTGCTCCAGCGCCAAGCGTTGTTCACGCTCGGAAGCGTCAGCAAAACGGTCCGGATGCACTCCACGCGCCAACTCTCGGTAGCGCGTGGCAAGCTGCTCAAGGTCCAGCCGAAAGCTCGGCTGCAGCTCGAATAAAGCGAAATGACAAGGAGTACCCACGAATAGCCTCAGATGTTGAAGCTTTCGCCGCAGCCACATTCACCGCGTACGTTGGGGTTGTTGAACTTGAAGCCTTCGTTCAACCCTTCCTTGACGAAATCGAGCTCGGTGCCGTCCAGGTAGGTCAGGCTTTTAGGGTCGATGATCACTTTTTCGCCGTGACTTTCGAACACCTGGTCTTCCGCAACCACCTCGTCGACGAACTCCAGCACATAGGCAAGGCCGGAACAGCCTGTGGTGCGAACACCCAGACGAATCCCCTCACCTTTACCGCGCCCATTCAGGGAGCGGCGAATGTGCTGCGCAGCCGCTTCTGTCATGCTGATAGCCATCGTTGACTCCTTACTCGTCGCCAAATGCTTAGATCAAGCCTTTCTTCTGCTTGTAGTCGCGAACGGCCGCCTTGATGGCGTCTTCTGCGAGTACGGAGCAGTGGATTTTCACTGGCGGCAGTGCCAGTTCTTCGGCCAGCTGGGTGTTGCTGATAGTCACAGCCTCATCCAGGGTCTTGCCTTTCATCCACTCGGTGGCGAGGGAGCTGGAGGCGATGGCCGAACCGCAACCGTAGGTTTTGAATTTGGCGTCTTCGATAACGCCAGCCTCGTTGACCTTGATCTGCAGGCGCATTACATCGCCGCACGCCGGAGCGCCGACCATGCCGGTGCCGACATCAGGGTCTTCCGCGTTCATCTTGCCGACGTTGCGCGGGTTTTCGTAGTGGTCGATGACCTTTTCGCTGTAAGCCATGGTACTGAATCCTCACTCATCAGGGCCGCTATGGAACCCTGTAAAAACGCCTGCGTTTTCCGCCACGTTCCTACAGAGCTGGGGTGGCGGCTTCTATAGTTAGTGTGCCGCCCACTCGATCTTGGAAATGTCGACACCGTCTTTGAACATGTCCCACAGCGGCGACAGAACGCGCAGCTTGTTGACCGCTTCGCAGACTTTCTGCGCGGCGTAGTCGACTTGCTCTTCAGTGGTGAAGCGGCCGAATGTAAAGCGGATCGAGCTGTGTGCCAGTTCGTCGTTGCGGCCCAGGGCGCGCAGCACGTAAGACGGCTCAAGGGAGGCCGAGGTACAGGCCGAACCGGACGAAACCGCCAGGTCCTTGAGCGCCATGATCAGCGACTCGCCTTCGACGTAGTTGAAGCTCAAATTCAGGTTGTGCGGTACACGGGCAGTCATGCTGCCGTTGATGTACAGCTCTTCAAGGTTCTCGACCTGCTTATAGAAGCGATCGCTCAAGGCCTTGATGCGCACGTTTTCGGCAGCCATGTCTTCCTTGGCTACGCGGAAAGCTTCGCCCATGCCGACGATCTGGTGGGTTGCCAGGGTGCCGGAACGCATGCCGCGCTCGTGACCGCCGCCGTGCATGGCAGCTTCGATACGTACGCGCGGCTTGCGGCTCACGTACAGAGCGCCGATGCCTTTAGGGCCGTAGGTTTTGTGGGCAGAGAACGACATCAGGTCGACTTTCAGCTTCGACAGGTCGATATCGACCTTGCCAGTGGACTGAGCAGCGTCGACGTGCAGCAGGATGCCCTTGGAACGGGTCAACTCGCCGATGGCCTCGATGTCGTTGATGGTGCCGATTTCGTTGTTCACGTGGATCACGGAAACCAGGATGGTGTCTTCACGCAGGGCCGCTTCGATCATGGCCGGGGTGACGATACCGTCGGTGGTTGGCTCAAGGTAAGTCACCTCGAAACCCTCACGCTCCAGTTGGCGCATAGTGTCGAGGACAGCCTTGTGCTCAATCTTGGTGGTGATCAGGTGCTTGCCTTTGGTCGCGTAGAAATGCGCCGCGCCCTTGATTGCCAGGTTGTCAGACTCGGTGGCACCGGAGGTCCAGACGATTTCGCGCGGGTCGGCGTTAACCAGATCGGCGACCTGGCGACGAGCGTTCTCGACCGCCTCCTCGGCTTTCCAGCCGAATACATGGGAACGGGAGGCCGGGTTGCCGAAGTTTCCGTCAACCAGCAGGCATTCGCTCATTTTTTGCGCGACACGCGGATCAACCGGGGTGGTCGCTGAGTAATCAAGGTAAATCGGCAATTTCATGGACTTTCTCCTAAATCAGGCTGGCTGGCGTGCCGTTAGCTCTTCGGCTGTCACTCGACGGCGGACGCTTCAATCTTGTCCAGACGCGGCGCCTTGGTGTTGCATCGGCGCTGGTCCTGACGCTGGGCTACTTCTTGCACCTCACGGCGAGTCACAAGATCAGCCAAGCTGATACCACTCAAAAACTCATGGATCTGCAGGCTCAAGTCACACCACAAGTGGTGCGTCAGGCAGGTGTCGCCGGCGTGGCAATCACCCAGGCCCTGGCATTTGGTGGCATCGACGGATTCGTTAACGGCGTCGATTACCTGAGCTACCTGAATTCCCTGCATGTCGCGGGACAACTGATAGCCACCACCCGGCCCACGCACGCTGGACACCAAATTGCTGCGGCGCAATTTGGCGAACAGTTGCTCGAGGTAGGACAGGGAAATGCCTTGGCGCTCGGAGATATCGGCCAGGGACACCGGCCCAGTTTGCGCGTGCAAGGCCAGATCCAGCATGGCGGTTACCGCGTATCGGCCTTTTGTAGTCAGTCTCATGGACAAGTACCAAGGTGTTTCAGAATGGGAGCAAGTATGCGATTCCCGAGTATTTAAGTCAACTATAAGACCTAGTACTTTAGTCAGGATTACCCGTAAAAAGGGCGCGCGAATCATAGCAGGATGGGGTGGGATGGAACAGCGGGAACCGGATCGGAGCCCTGTCTCAAGACCAATGAAGATCAAATGTGGGAGCTGGCTTGCCTGCGATCGCGGTGGATCAGTGGCTCAAGGGGTGGCTGGCAGACCGCTATCGCAGGCAAGCCAGCTCCCACAGGAGTTTGTTTCGACCTGAAGATCTAGCCAGCCTTGGTGGTGGCGGCTTCGTCCTTGATCTCGGCGAAGTCTTCTTCGCGCAACTCAGGCAGATCTTTCGCACAGTACGTGCTGCCCAAATCCTTCAGCGCGCCGCACATGCCGTCCAGCTTACCGTCGACGGCTTGCAGATGATCCAGCAACTGGCCAATCGCACGAGCCACAGGGTCAGGCATGTCCTCGCTGACGCCGTAGGCATCAAAGCCAATCTTCTCAGCCATAGCCTTGCGCTTGGCTTCCTGCTCGTCACCGACTTCCGGCTTGACGATGATGCGACCAGGAATGCCGACCACGGTGGCGCCAGGCGGCACGGCCTTGGTGACCACCGCGTTAGAGCCGACTTTGGCGCCGGCGCCGACGGTAAACGGACCAAGCACCTTGGCGCCCGCCCCCACCACAACACCATCACCCAAGGTCGGGTGACGCTTGCCTTTGTTCCAACTGGTACCGCCCAACGTCACACCTTGATACAGCGTCACATCGTCACCGATTTCGGCGGTCTCGCCGATCACGATGCCCATGCCGTGATCAATAAAGAAGCGACGCCCCACCTTGGCCCCCGGATGAATCTCGATCCCGGTCAACCAGCGACCGAAGTTCGACACCAGCCGCGCCAGCCATTTCCAGCCCATGCCCCACAAGGCGCCGGACAGGCGGTGAATCCAGATCGCGTGCATGCCCGGGTAGCAGGTCAGCACTTCAAAGGCATTGCGCGCCGCCGGGTCACGGTGGAAAACGCTCTGGATATCTTCTCGCAAACGCTCGAACATGTTTAATCCTTCCGCTTAAGAAGCTCACCACGGGCCGCTTTTTGGGTTTCCGTGAGGATGCCACGCAATATATTCATTTCCGCTCGGCTGACCGAGCTGCGCCCGTACAGGCGACGCAGGCGCGCCATCAAATGCCGTGGTTTTTCAGGGTCGAGAAATTCGATGGCGACCAGGGTTTGCTCAAGGTGCCCATAGAACCGCTCCAGTTCGTCCATCGTGGCCAATTCGCCACTTTTGGTCGACGCTACCTCGTCCTTTTCCACTTTGCTCGGCTGACCTTGTGCGGCCAGCCAGGCCATGCGCACTTCATAACTCAACACCTGCACCGCTGCCCCGAGGTTCAGCGAGCTGAACTCAGGGTCTGATGGAATGTGCACGTGGTAATGACATCGCTGCAGCTCTTCATTGGTCAGGCCGGAATCTTCACGGCCAAACACCAAGGCAATTTCGGCGCCGCCGGCGGCCTCTTCGACCACTTTGGTGCCGCATTCACGCGGGTCCAGCAATGGCCAGGGGATGCGCCGGTCGCGGGCGCTGGTGCCAAGCACCAGGTTGCAGCCAACCAAGGCATCTTCCAGGGTGGCGACAACCTGGGCGTTTTCCAGCAGGTCATTGGCGCCGGATGCGCGGGCATCGGCCTCGTGGTGTGGGAACACGCGCGGGTCGACCAGCACCAGGCGCGTCAGCCCCATGTTTTTCATGGCTCGCGCCACCCCGCCGATGTTGCCGGGATGACTGGTATTGACCAAGACGACACGAATGTTTTGCAGCAAGGGAGGCGCTCTCGGACACAGGAAAGGGGAGCAAATCTTACAGAACAGCCTAAGGTTATGCCATGAAAGCTAACGTCGTCCTTCACCTGAAGAAAGTTTCTGCTAAACTGCCCGGCTTTCTTTAACAACCTTAGGTGACCTATCCATGCAGCCCATGCTGAATATCGCGCTGCGCGCCGCCCGCAGCGCCAGTGAATTGATCTTCCGCTCCATCGAGCGCCTGGATACCATCAAGGTCGACGAAAAAGACGCCAAGGATTACGTATCCGAGGTGGATCGCGCCGCCGAACAGAAAATCATCGACGCGCTGCGCAAGGCCTACCCTACCCACGGCATCCTCGGTGAAGAAACCGGCATGCACAAAGGCAGCGGCGAAGGCGAAGACTACCTGTGGATCATCGACCCACTGGATGGCACCACCAACTTCCTGCGCGGCATCCCACACTTTGCCGTGAGCATCGCCTGTAAATACCGTGGCCGCCTGGAACACGCTGTTGTGCTGGACCCGGTTCGCCAGGAAGAATTTACCGCCAGCCGTGGCCGTGGCGCCCAACTGAATGGTCGTCGCCTGCGCGTCAGCGGTCGCACCAGCCTGGACGGCGCCCTGCTGGGCACCGGCTTCCCGTTCCGTGACGACCAAATGGACAACCTGGAAAACTACCTGGGCATGTTCCGCGCCCTGGTTGGCCAGACCGCCGGCATCCGCCGTGCCGGCGCAGCCAGCCTCGATTTGGCTTATGTAGCTGCCGGTCGTTTTGATGCATTCTGGGAGTCGGGCCTGTCCGAGTGGGACATGGCTGCAGGTGCGCTGCTGATTCAGGAAGCAGGCGGCTTGGTGAGCGACTTCACTGGCGGTCACGACTTCCTTGAAAAAGGCCACGTGGTAGCGGGCAACACCAAATGCTTCAAGGCAGTACTGACGGCGATTCAGCCGCACCTGCCGGCTTCGCTGAAGCGCTAAGCGAGCGAGCACAAAAAAGCACCCCGAGGGGTGCTTTTTTTATGCCTTGGATTTGGATAAACCCAATTACAACTGACCTGAACACAATCCAATGTGGGAGCTGGCTTGCCTGCGATAGCGGACTGTCAGCCAACATATTGGTTGCTAACCCACCGCCATCGCAGGCAAGCCAGCTCCCACATTTTAGATCCAAGCCAGGAAACAGTATTACTGCTGGTTCTGACCCAGCACCAAGCGGCCTTCCTTATCTACTGGAATCTGGCCACCTGGGTCACGATCCATGCGCACCGAACCTTCCTTGCCGTCCAAGGTGTATCGCACGTCATAGCCGACAACCTTGTCGCTGATGTCGTTAACGGTGTTACAGCGAGTCTGCGTCGTGGTGTAGGTATCGCGGTTCTGCATGCCTTCCTGAACCTTGTTACCGGCGTAACCACCACCTACCGCACCGGCGACAGTCGCCAGCTTCTTGCCGTTACCACCACCGACCTGGTTACCCAACAGGCCACCGGCCAGGGCACCCACCACGGTACCGACGATTTGATGCTGATCTTCCACCGGCTTCTGCCGAGTGACCGCCACGTCCTTGCAGACTTCGCGCGGGGTTTTGATCTGGGTTTTCACCGGCTGCACTGCCAGCACTTGCGCATACTCAGGGCCGCTTTTTACCAGGCTGTAGGTGGCAACAGCACCCCCGGCAGTCACACCGACAGCACCCAATACCGCACCAACCAGTAACGACTTGTTCACGTGAACCTCCTGACCATCACAAGCGGACTGAGACGTCCGCGCTATACCCAGCCTTGGAGCAAAAAAAAAGGCACGAGTTCAATACTCGTGCCTTTTTTGTAACAGCAATCAACAACCCTCCATCAAGGACGGTCGTCGACCTCCTTGCCGGTAGCAGCAGGAGGAATCAAGTCTTCGCTGTTGAGGTTCAGCCAGATCAGCACCACGTTGGCGATGTAGATCGACGAGTAGGTGCCCGCCAGTACGCCGATGAACAGCGACAGCGAGAAGCCCCACAGGTTGTCGCCACCGAAGATCATCAGGGCCGCAATCGCCAGCAGCGTGGAGATCGACGTCGCCATGGTCCGCAGCAGGGTCTGGGTGGTGGAGATGTTGATGTTCTCGATCAACGTGGCCTTGCGCAGTACGCGGAAGTTCTCACGAACCCGGTCGAATACCACGATGGTGTCGTTGAGCGAGTAACCAATGATCGCCAATACCGCCGCCAGCACCGTCAGGTCGAAGGTGATCTGGAAGTAGGCCAGGATACCCACGGTCACTACCACGTCGTGGATCAGCGAAACGATCGCGCCGACGCCGAACTTCCACTGAAAGCGGAAGGCCAGGTAGATCATGATGCCGACCAGCGCCATCAGCATGCCGAGGCCGCCCTGGTCGCGCAGTTCTTCACCGACTTGCGGGCCCACGAACTCGACGCGTTTGACCGACGCCGGGTTGTCGCCGCCGACCTTCTGCAAGGCCTCGGCTACCTGGTGACCCAGTTGCGGGTCTTCGCCCGGCATACGCACCAGCAAGTCGGTGGTTGCACCAAAGCTCTGCACGATGGCTTCGTGATAGCCGGCCTTGACCAGCTCGTTGCGCACCAGGGTAACGTCGGCCGGCTTCTCGTAGGTCAGCTCGATGAGCGTACCGCCGGTGAAGTCCAGACCGTAGTTCAGGCCCTTATGGAACCAGCTGAACAACGCCAGAACGGTAAGGAGCACGGTGACGCCGAACGCAATGTTGCGAACGCCCATGAAGTTGATTGTACGTAACATGGCAGCCCCTTAAATCCACAACTTCTTGAAGTCACGCCCGCCAAAGATCAGGTTGACCATTGCGCGGGTCACCATGATGGCCGTGAACATCGAGGTAAAGATACCGAGGGACATGGTCACCGCAAAACCTTTGACGGGGCCGGTGCCCATGGCAAAGAGAATCCCGCCGACCAACAGAGTGGTCAGGTTGGAGTCGAGAATTGCGGTAAATGCCCGGCCGAAGCCTTCGTTGATTGCACGCTGTACCGTCATGCCGTTGGCGATCTCTTCACGAATACGCGAGAAGATCAGCACGTTGGCGTCTACCGCCATACCCATGGTGAGTACGATACCGGCGATACCTGGCAGGGTCAGCGTAGCGCCCAGCAGCGACATCAAGGCCAGCAGCATCACCATGTTGCCCGCCAGGGCCACAGTGGCGATCACGCCGAAGAAGCGGTAGATGGCGATGATGAACAGAGACACAAACAGCATGCCCCACAAGGCCGCGTCGACACCCTTGGTGATGTTGTCAGCACCCAGGCTCGGACCAATGGTGCGTTCTTCAGCAAAGTACATCGGCGCCGCCAGGCCACCGGCACGCAACAGCAGCGCCAGCTCGGACGACTCGCCCTGGCCGTTCAGGCCAGTGATACGGAATTGAGCACCCAGCGGCGACTGGATGGTCGCCAGGCTGATGATCTTCTTCTCTTCCTTAAAGGTCTGCACCGGCACGTCTTTCTCAACACCGTTCACCATTTGCTTGGTGTAGGTGGTGACCGGACGCTGCTCGATGAAGATCACCGCCATGCTGCGACCCACATTGCTGCGCGTGGCGCGGCTCATCAGTTCGCCGCCGTGGCCATCCAGACGGATGTTCACTTCAGGCGTGCCGTGCTCGCCGAAACCGGCTTTAGCGTCGGTTACCTGGTCACCGGTGATGATCAAGCCACGCTCGATCAACGCAGGAGGACGGTTGCCTTCACGGAACTCAAACTCTTCGGACGTGGCGCGGGTAGCACCCGGATCAGCCGCCAGGCGGAATTCCAGGTTGGCGGTTTTACCCAGGATACGCTTGGCTTCAGCGGTGTCCTGAACACCCGGCAGTTCAACCACGATGCGGTTGGCACCCTGACGCTGAACGATCGGTTCGGCCACACCCAGTTCGTTGACGCGGTTACGCACCGTGGTCAAGTTCTGCTTGATGGAGTATTCGCGGATTTCCGCCAGCTTGGCTGGGGTCATCGCCAGACGCAGCACAGGTTGGCCGTTGAGGTCAGCCGGTACGATGTCGAAATCGTTGAAGTTCTTGCGGATCAGCGCACGGGCCTGTTCGCGGGACGCTTCATCAGAGAAGCCCAGCTGGATGGCACCGTTGAGCTGCGGCAGGCTGCGATAACGCAACTTCTCTTTGCGCAACAGGCTCTTCACGTCGCCTTCGTAGACTTTCAGGCGTGCGTCGAGGGCTTTGTCCATGTCGACTTCCAGAAGGAAGTGAACACCACCGGACAAGTCCAGACCCAGCTTCATCGGGTGCGCGCCAATGCTGCGCAGCCATTTTGGCGTGGTCTGTGCCAGGTTCAGCGCAACAACGTAGTCGTCACCCATGGCCTTGCGCACAACGTCTTTGGCCGGCAATTGGTCTTCTGCCTTGGTCAGGCGCAACAAGCCGCCCTTCGCATCAGCCGCCAACGTTGCCGCTTTTACCTGGATACCTGCGTCGGTCAGCGCTTTGCTCGCGCGTTCCAGGTCAGCCTGATTGACTTGCAGCGAGGTGCTGGCGCCAGTGATCTGGATCGCAGGGTCATCAGGGTAAAGATTGGGAGCGGAATAAATAAAACCGATCGCCAGCACCGCCAGGATCAGTACGTATTTCCACAGAGGGTATTTGTTCAGCATCACGCCGCCCGCTTATAACGCGGGGCGCCTTGCGCGCCCCGTCGATTGGTAAAGGTTGTTACTCAGATCGCTTTCAGCGTGCCTTTTGGCAGCGTGGCGGCAATGGCGCCCTTCTGGAACTTCATTTCTACGGTGTCGGAAACTTCCAGAACCACGAAAGCATCGGAAACCTTGGTGATCTTGCCAGCGATACCGCCGGTGGTCACAACTTCGTCGCCTTTCTGCAGGCTGCCCAGCAGGTTTTTCTGCTCTTTGGCGCGCTTGGCCTGTGGACGCCAGATCATCAGGTAGAAGATGACCAGGAAGCCGACCAGGAAAATCCACTCAAAACCACCGCCCATTGGGCCGGCAGCGGCAGGCGCAGCGGCGTCAGCCATGGCGTTAGAGATAAAAAAGCTCATTTAGCACTCCAGTTGCAAATAGTGAATCTTAGGGTCGGAAAACTCAGTCCAAGGGCGGCACAGGGAGCCCGCGCTTGGCATAGAAGGCATCGACGAAGGCGGCCAATGTACTCTGTTGAATAGCCTCGCGCAAACCAGCCATCAGGACTTGGTAGTGACGCAAATTGTGGATGGTATTCAACATGCTACCCAGCATTTCCCCGCATTTGTCCAGATGGTGCAGATAAGCACGGGAGAAGTTCTGGCAGGTGTAGCAGTCACAGGTTGGATCCAGCGGCGAATCATCATGGCGATGGAACGCGTTACGGATCTTCAGCACGCCTGTATCAATGAACAGATGCCCATTGCGGGCATTACGGGTTGGCATCACGCAATCGAACATGTCCACACCGCGGCGCACACCCTCAACGAGATCTTCCGGTTTGCCAACACCCATAAGGTAACGAGGTTTTTCAGCAGGCATCAGGCCTGGCAGGTAATCCAGCACCTTGATCATCTCGTGCTTGGGCTCGCCCACCGACAAACCGCCGATGGCCAGGCCGTCGAAGCCGATTTTGTCGAGGCCTTCCAGCGAGCGTTTGCGCAAGCTTTCATGCATGCCGCCCTGAACAATACCGAACAGCGCGGCGGTGTTGTCGCCGTGGGCGTTTTTCGAACGCTGGGCCCAACGCAGCGACAACTCCATGGAAATGCGCGCGACGTCTTCGTCCGCCGGGTACGGCGTGCACTCGTCGAAAATCATCACGATGTCGGAGCCCAGATCGCGCTGTACCTGCATCGACTCTTCCGGGCCCATGAACACCTTGGAACCGTCGACCGGCGAGGCGAAGGTCACGCCCTCCTCCTTGATCTTGCGCATGGCGCCCAGGCTGAACACCTGGAAACCACCGGAGTCGGTGAGGATCGGGCCTTGCCACTTCATGAAGTCATGCAAGTCGCCGTGCTTCTTGATCACTTCCGTGCCTGGTCGCAGCCACAGGTGGAAAGTGTTGCCGAGAATGATCTCGGCGCCGGTGGCAACGATGTCGCGGGGCATCATGCCTTTAACGGTGCCGTAGGTACCGACCGGCATGAACGCCGGTGTCTCGACGGTGCCGCGCGGGAACGTGAGGCGACCACGACGAGCCTTGCCATCCGTGGCCAATAATTCAAACGACATACGACTCATAGTGGTTCCTCAAGGCCCGCTTCTTTGGGAGCAGTCGGCGCAGGGTTACGGGTGATAAACATCGCATCACCGTAGCTGAAAAAACGGTATCCATTGTCGATGGCGGCCCTGTAGGCGGCCATGGTTTCCGGATAACCGGCAAATGCCGACACCAGCATCAACAGCGTGGATTCCGGCAAATGGAAGTTGGTCACCAGGCAATCGACCACATGGAACGGCCGGCCCGGAAAAATAAAGATATCGGTGTCACCACTGAACGGCTTGAGCACGCCGTCGCGCGCCGCACTCTCCAGCGAGCGCACGCTGGTAGTGCCCACGGCAACCACTCGACCGCCGCGCGCCTTGCACGCGTTAACCGCGTCCACCACTTCCTGACTGACTTCCAGCCACTCGCTGTGCATATGGTGGTCTTCGATGTTATCCACACGCACCGGCTGAAACGTGCCGGCCCCCACGTGCAGGGTCACATAGGCGCTCTCGACGCCCTTGGCGGCAATCGCATCCAGCAGCGGCTGGTCAAAATGCAGCCCGGCCGTGGGCGCGGCCACCGCGCCGGGGCGCTGGGAGTACACCGTTTGATAGCGCTCGCGGTCCGCGTCTTCGTCGGGGCGGTCTATATAAGGAGGCAACGGCATATGGCCGACGCGCTCCAGCAACGGCAACACCTCTTCGGCAAACTTGAGTTCGAACAACGCATCATGGCGCGCGACCATCTCGGCCTCGCCACCGCCATCGATGAGGATGCTCGAACCCGGTTTTGGCGACTTGCTGGAGCGCACATGGGCCAGCACGCGATGGCTGTCCAGCACCCGCTCCACCAGAATTTCCAGCTTGCCGCCGGACGCTTTCTGGCCAAACAGCCGTGCCGGAATCACCCGGGTATTGTTAAACACCATCAAATCGCCTGGGCGCAAATGCTCAAGCAAATCAGTGAATTGACGGTGTGCGAGGGCACCGCTCACCCCGTCCAGGGTCAGCAGTCGACTGGCGCGACGCTCGGCCAAAGGGTGGCGAGCGATCAGCGAATCAGGGAGCTCAAAAGTAAAGTCAGCAACGCGCATGATGGGGTTCGTCTAGCAGGGGCGGGAAGTCTAGCGGAAATAGTGAAAATAGACCATGAAACGTGATTGACCAACGGTAATCTCATCTCTATACTTCGCCGCCATTGAGCCCTGATGGCGGAATTGGTAGACGCGGCGGATTCAAAATCCGTTTTCGAAAGAAGTGGGAGTTCGATTCTCCCTCGGGGCACCATCTTAAAGAAAGACCTTGAAATTCAAGGTCTTTTTTTTCGTCTGTAGAAAAGTGGGTGGCCAGCGCATTCACTGCTCACCACCCACTGTCCACCCGAAACACGATCTACTGTGGGAGCTGGCTTGTCGAATCGTCGCACCGCTGCGAAGACGCCAGCCCCAACACTTCAAATCCCCTGCCTACACACCAACCCCCTCCCCCTCCTCCACCCCATTCGGCAACATTTCATTCGCCAAATCATCCACCACCGCCTTCGCCATCTCACCCAAATAATGTGCGGCCCAGGCATAGCGATCCGCGCTGTTGTCCATGGCTGCATCCAATGCCAGCATTTTTGAACACTGGAGAAGCTCGGAGGCGTGCTCGAGAGCATCGCGAATGGGTACGCCGGAATTGACGCGGAATAGGTGGTGGAGGTTGGGCTGTTTACAGCAGGTGGAGAAGGTGATGATGCCGAGGGTTTTGTTGAGGGGTGGGTTGATCATTGGGCACCTCCAAGATGGGTGGAGGTTTGGATTGAGGAATTGCGTGGGTACGACCTATCAGAAACGCTCATTGCTTAAGCTCCTAATTAAGTGAGCCTATTGTTTCTCGGATTATCAGGTCCGGTCGCCGGATTGGAAGCGACGGTGGAAGTTAGCGCAGGAGCGGCCGGGACTGGAAGGCAGGTTCTGTGGCGAAAGGTTTCCGGCAGGAAGACCAGGATCAGGCGAGGGTCGGAGGAAATAAAATCGTGGCCGCTCCTTATTTACGCCTCACCAGGTAAGGGATACCCCGACAGGCTGCACTCGGCCAGAAGCGGTCATCTAGGCGGGGCGTCATCCAGATTGATTTTGTCTTCCACGTCAAATCTACTCAGCAATGCGGCTCCATCCGAAACACCAAGAATTTGATCAATTACGGCTATTTTCTGGGTCGCACAGTCGAGTTGAAAATCAGCGTTGCTGTATGCAGCCTCCGCCTCATTGTGGAGCGCATAGGCCATATGGGCCGCGACACGGACGCTCATTGGAGCATCTATATCACTGCCCAGATAATCAGCAAGCAACGTCCTGATCTCTATCAGTGCAAGCGCGAGTAGCCTGGTTTGAGCAGTCTGCATAAAGATATCCTGGGTATTACAACGAATGTGCGAACGGATTTCGCGAGGTTACGTAAACTTTCAGACTGTCAAAAGCGAAAGACCGCTATGGGTCGATAGCTGCCGGTCGCCAATGAGCGCAACGAAATTGTCCGAGCTGCACCGAAGTCTTATTATCACCGCATACCCACCGATGGAGTCTAAGACCATAATGATCAGCTCGGCACATATCTGCTACAACTCCAAACAGCTGGATCTGTCTCTGCCATTGCTGGCTGAATACCTGCGTGAGAACCTCTCTTGGCGTGTATCAATAACTCAATGGAGCGGCTATGGAGTTGTGCTGCCACAGTTGCTAGTGCATACCCCCATTCCTTTTCTGATTCAGATAGAAAATGATCCTGACTGGGTGCCTGAGGAAATTCGAGAAATTATCGAGTGGGAGAGTCTTGACCCAGAATCTGAAATCGCAAAAAAAATTATCGAATGTGACGCTAGACTGGCTATCCAGACAACGGCTCCCGATCAAGTGATCAGTGATGGGATTTCGATAACTGTATCCACGTTGGGCATGGCAGTTGATCCGTCCGACCCAAATATTTTTGAAGTGCTGACCTTGTTGGGTCGCAAGGTGAATGGCGTCATTCAAGACACTGTAAACGGCGGAGTAACGCTTTCCTAGCCAGTTTCAACCGTTGTGCTGAGCTGGCCCGCCATTTGTCGAGTGGTACGCCGAGCACCTCTAACGATGAGAGGCTGACAGCTGTCAGCCAAGAGCCGCCAGTCGAGCTCCCTGTAAGCGCTAAGCACGGTAGGTTTCGCGATGAAAAGCTGGATAGCTAATACGAAAATTAATGCACTGTTAGAGACTAGCTCTAAAAAATTCGATGGAGTGAACGTCAGGCGAGCCCTTATAGGGTACTGCGACAGATATCAAAAAAATTATCCTTTTGAAATTCTGAAAGAGCCACTTGAGTTCCTGAAAAACAACGTAAATTCAGATGGCGAATATAGGGAAATGCGAGCACTGCTTAGGATTGCTGCTGAAGAATACTGCATTAGTTTAAACGAGATAGCCGATGCCCTTCTTGACCTGATAGACACGCGCATCCTTTCTACGGACCAAGCAAAGAAAATTATCAACCACGTTTTCGAAGCATTTTACTGCAATGAAAATCCTGAAGATTTTATTCCAAGAGAGGATGCCTATTTGTGCAAAAATCTATTTGCGATTACCTCTAGCTAGTAAATGGTTCAAACCACTCACCTTGTTCACTACGATGGGTCCGAGGGGCGGTGACTAGATACTTACTTCGGGCCAGCTTTCAGCCTCTGGTAACCGGCAGCTTTTGGCCGAAAGCGGACAAGCACGTCCTTAAAAGTGATCGTCCCCCACCCTCACCAACTTGCAGGATCGTTCAAGCCCTCCCATCCCTTCCCTCGCTAACCTGACCCCCTCACCCACCCGAGTCCCCGTCATGGTCCAGCCAAAGCCCCCAACAAAACCCATAAACCTCACCCAAAAAGCCTCCCTAATCGACCAACAATGGAGCCCACGCGTCGTCGCCGAGATGAACGACTACCAATTCAAAGTAGTACGCATCGAAGGCGAATTCATCTGGCACTCCCACCCCGAAACCGACGAGGCGTTCCTGGTACTCGAAGGAACCCTGCGCATCGACCTCCCAGACGGCCCGGTGTATGTGGCACCCGGTGAACTCTACGTAGTCCCTCGCGGCATAGAGCACCGAACCGCCGCCGAAGGCGAAGCCAAGCTGATGATGATTGAGCCTCGGGGCATCTTGAACACTGGGCATGAAGGTGGGGACCATACCGCCGTGAATGATCAGTGGATCTGAGGGTTGGCACTTCCTTGAGGTCGCCGGCCCTTTCAAACCGTTATGATCTAGCGCTGTCCCTCAAGGAAGATCCCGATCATGCCGATTTTCGAGCTGGCGACACCCCAAGGCACGTCGAGCCAAAGTACGGCTGACAGTCGCCCGGTGCAGTTATGAGTCAGCCGCAAAGCCTTCGGGCTCGCCTCAAAAAGTACCTGGGCTGGGCCGTGTTAATTGGCCTTGCAGCGCTGTTCATCTACGCATTCGCGAACAAGCCGGCGCTGCCGTCAGAGATCGTCCTGAAGCAAGACTTCATTCCGGGGCAGTCGATCTACATCGTTCAAGACGCCAGGAACCCCGATGAGCCCAAAAGCCTGAGGTTCTACGTCAACAACGGCGGCGGCAATGATGAGACGATGAAAGTGCGCCTCGGCAAGACCCCGCCCTTCCTGGTCTCGGACACCGACTTGAAAGACGTGGTCATCCAGCGTGTCGCCAACGGCCTGCACATCACCCTCAAAGGCGCAGTCATGCGTTACCACAGCGACCTCTACCTGGAAGACGGCGACACTTACACCACCTACCGTGTAAGCCTCGAACAACTCGATACCCGACCGCCCTTGCCGAGCGGTCGGTAAGCTTATTTCAGCAAGGCAATCAATGCGCAGACTACCGCTATCGCCAGCGCCGGCCACTGCATAGGCATGAAAAAGAAGTGGTGGCGCACACCATCGGCGTGAACCCGGCGATTCAACACAAAGCCCAGCACCACGTTGATGGCTGAACCCATACCCGCACCCATCAAAAATTGCATAAGCGATGTATCACCGGGCTTTACGCTGGGATCCGGCCACAGCCACATCAATAACAGCACCATGGCTACCGGTGTGAACAAGGTCAGCCAGCCTGCGCCGCGATAGATCATTTGGTGTTCATCTCAAACGTTTCCGCTGCTGGCGCGCGTGCCTGCTCTTCAACTGCCAACACGACATCGAGCGTATTGAGGAACAGGTCATGGCTCAGGATGCCGGTGGCGATGGTCGACAATACGGGCTTGCCGTTCTCGTCCTTGATCACCACTTTTTCGGTCCAGGCGTTGAGGTCTACCGTGCGCAGCGACGACATCGGTACTTTGTTGCCCTGGTACTCGAGGAAATCCCGGTGCACAACGATTGGCGACGTGGTGACTTTGAGGAAGTTGCCGGTCATTCGCTTGCCCCAGACCTGCTTTGAATTGATGCAGTTGAACGTTACGCCGCCGCCCGATTCCAGCGTTTGCGCAACAGCCGGCAGGCGCGCGCGTACGTGCAACTCACGAACCAGTTCCTGAAACTTCTGAAAGCCTTTGAGGGTTTCGAGCACCCGATGAAACGGCTCTGCGGCATTACGACGATAGGCCAGGTTTGTGATCAGGCCGGTCAATACGGTTTGCCCGGAGCTGAACAAGTACAGGTCGTCAATTTCAGCAAACGGCGTGTAGTCGCGTTGCTCTTTGGTGATGCGCAGCAGACCGTTTTCATACACTTCGTAGTGGGTATTACGCAGCTTCTTTTGCCTAAAGTAGGTACCCACTATGAACAGCCCCACAACGGCCAACAAACCGGTCGTGAAATAAAACACGGAGTGTTGGCTGGCGAAATTGAGGGTCATGCCTCGGGACGTCTGAATACTGACCGGGCCATCATTGCCCATCGGCACAATCGTGCTCAGATAGAAAACGAACACGGCAAGCCCCAAAAATACAGCGGCCAATATCAGGCTGAAAATCAAAAAGGCTTTGCCCTGACGAAACGTCGCGACCAGTTCGCCGGTAGCGGAAGGAGCATGAGTAGAAGATGACTGCATGAATGTGTGCGTCCTTGTCATTGAGTAGAAAGCGCTGCGGGCTGCGCGGCGCAGCTTGAGCTTTGCGCCCTGTCCATCCGGTATGCGGGTAAGCTTGGCACGCCGTTTGGAGCATGGCTAATTAATATCGTTCCTCGAAAAATGGGCAGTGGTTCAGGCTTTTTTTTCACCCGCAGAACAGTAATCATCGCGCACCGCCCACATCACCGAGGAACCCGAAACATGGAATTGACGCTGGAAGCTGTTGCGCTCTTTGCACTCAAACTGGTGCACGAGACCGAAGGCGCAAGCCCGATTCTGCGGGATGATTGGGTGATGGATGGGTATCAGCGGGAGGTGTTTGGGTTGTTGGTGCGTCAGGGGGATTTGGTTGGGATTCAGGTGAAGCTGGATGAGTGCCTGACATTGGCGCTCGGATCCTTGGGCGGCGCCAGTACCGTGATGGGTCGCGAGCTGCAACGGCTTGCGGTGGAGGTTTGCCAAGCATCGACACTGGAAGAACTCAACGCCCCACTCAACGCACTCAAGGATTACCTGAAAGCCATCCTTTAACGCCGCCCTTCCACCGCCATCCGCACCGCCAGCCCCATCAGCACCGACCCCATCAGCCAGCGCTGCACCACCTGCCAACCCGGCCGAGTGACGAAAAACACCGCGATGGAACCCGCCATAATGGCGATCACCGAATTAACGCTCACGCTGATTGCGATCTGTGTAAAGCCCAATATCAAAGACTGCGTCAGCACACTGCCATGGCCGTTCGGTTCGATGAACTGCGGCAGCAACGACACATACATCACCGCCACCTTGGGGTTCAGCAGGTTGGTCACAAAGCCCATCATGAACAGCTTGCGCGGGCTGTCTTTGGGCAAATCCCGCACCTGGAACGGCGAGCGCCCACCCGGCTTGACCGCCTGCCACGCCAGATAAACCAGATACAACGCGCCGCCGAGCCGCAGCGCGTCATACGCAAAGGGCACCGCCATCACCAACGCGGTAATCCCCAGCGCCGCACACAGCATGTAAACCACAAAACCCAACGCCACGCCGCCCAGCGAAATCAAACCGGCCGTGCGCCCCTGGCAAATCGAGCGCGAAATGAGGTAAATCATATTCGGCCCAGGCGTCAGCACCATGCCGAGAGAGATCAGGCCGTAGGCAAGCAAGCTGGACAGTTCGGGCATGGTGGCGCTCCTTATTTTTTTGTCGGGCGCCATGGTAGTGCGTCGAATAGGCCACCGTTAGATACAGATCCGCCAGCAAAACGTCATACACAAGCGCAAGTGTTCACCACACCAATTACCCAGGGACAGGCACATGATCGACTTCAACAACAAAGGCTTTTTCAAGCTCAAACAAAACAACGAATACGCCGAACGCGTCTCGGCCCTGCTGCTCGACGGCGAAGAAGTGATCGACGCCTACAAAGCCATGCGCGACGGCGTGGTCTTCACCACCAAGCGCATCATCGCCGTGAACGTGCAGGGGATTACCGGCAGCAAGAAGGACTTCACTTCGCTGCCATACAAAAATATCGTGGCGTACTCGGTGGAAACCTCCGGAACGTTTGACCTGGACTCGGAGCTGGAGATTTACTTTTCGTCGCTGGGGAAAGTGAAGTTTGAATTCACCGGCAAGACCTCAATCGTTGAAATCTCCCGGATCATTTCCAAGCACCTGCTGAGCTGATCAGCAGGCAAAAAAAGACCTTGGCGCTCCAAGGTCTCTTTCACTGCCTACACGGTGTAGCGGGTGCACGCCGATCAAATATGTGGGAGCTGGCCTCTTAAAACACCCAATGAATTCCGCCCGCAATCACTAGAAAACTTTCACCTGCTTCCTGCGGAAATACCTGCAAAACCAAACCGCCCCACTCACCAACGCACCCAAAACAACAACCCCATTCCCCACCAACCAAATCCCAAAATTCCGACTCTGCTCCGCATCTCCTTCATAAAACGGACTGAAGTAAATCGATACCGCCACATAAGCCCCGTTAAACACCGCAACCGCTACCACGGTCACCAAAACCACGAACGCGACGCCCTTAAGCACCTTCAAATAACTTTCCAAAACCATATCTCCCTGGACTCGTGATAATCCGAGAACGTCCCCTCAATCGAAAATCCCAACTGAATACGCGGGTAGCTCATCCAATCCGTCAACCGCTGGCCATTCCACAGGTCGATGTGGTCACCACTGCGAAGGAGGAATGCGGTGAGTCAGGCACGCTTCGGCTGCTGTTGGGGCTGCTTCGCAGCCCAACGCGAGCGGTGCGACGAGCCCGCTCGCCACAGGCATCGTGTTCGCCCTATCAGACAGATTTCCAAAGACCTTGAAAGGGCTGACATTTAGCATGAAACCGTAGCAAACGCGGTGATGCTGAAGATAGCCTCTGGTGGAAATTAGAACGGTCCTACTCGCTGCCAGGTTACGGGGCGCAGGGCAGAACGTACGCAGTGAATGCGCAGATGAACGAGCGCAACTACCCGCTCTAGAAATCGCCAGGAATAAGACACCTTTTCCCACAACCACCATCGAACAAAGCCGACATCACCTTCCAATCCGCCCTCGTAGGCTCACTCCCTCGCACAAGGAAGTGAGCCTGTCATGTCAGAGCGCTTTTACCCTCTCACCGAAGAAGAACAACTCAGACGGCGAATCCTGTCCCGGCAGCCGGCGCGTGCGCCCTATTCGCCATCGATTGATGTGTTAGTCCCGAAACCCACCCAAACACCTGCGCCCGACAAGCTTCCTGGCTGCACCTTTACCAAACCCTG
Source organism: Pseudomonas sp. PWP3-1b2 (assembly GCF_049896045.1). Taxonomy (NCBI): domain Bacteria; kingdom Pseudomonadati; phylum Pseudomonadota; class Gammaproteobacteria; order Pseudomonadales; family Pseudomonadaceae; genus Pseudomonas; species Pseudomonas sp. PWP3-1b2. The sequence goes on along the minus strand of NZ_JAFCTN010000007.1, from coordinate 107,220 downwards.
CCAATTGCCAGACGGCATCACTCGCTACACCGACCCCACCGGTTATGTACCGCTGGAGCTGATCTGGACGCCTGCAGTTGATCCGGAAGACACCCTTGGCATTCCGGCATTGGAGGCTGCGCCGCAAGCGCCGGTGATATGGATTTACCCACCCACGGAGAAGGCGGCGCAGATTCTGGTGAACCCGATTTATCCGCCGGAGTACCGGGATTTTATTTTGGTGTTTCCGGTGGAGTCGGGGGTTCGGCCGCTGTATGTGGTGGTGAGTGTTCGGCCAGGGGACCACAAGTATCAACCGAGTCCACGGTTTTTAACTGCGTTTCCTGAGGCTGTACGCGCGCCGTCCAAAACCGGAGTTACGGGCGGAGGCCATCTTAGGCCCCGCTGGAAGGATCCCCATGGCTTTATCTACGAGTGGGACTTCGAACGAGGCAAGGTCGAGAAGTACAACAAGCGAGGGAAGCATTTGGGCGAATTCGACCCTATAACAGGTGAACGAACCAAAGACGCAAAAAACACGAGAAGGATAGACCCATGAAACACCTGATCTACGTCGTCCCGGCGGGAAGCGAGAATATTTCGACTGAAATTCCTCTCAACCTGAAAGCTGCCGATTTGCTGCCAGTTATGGGTTGGGAGAACGAACACGAATGTGTCTATGACTACTTGCTTACCGCCCAGCAAATTGAAGGCATTGAAAAACTTACATCAATAGTTCTTCCAAAAAACGCATCGCTGTATTTGGCGTGCGACGCCTAGTAGTTCCAGGAATCGGAAAACCCAAATTGTCGATTTCAGCGACAGAAAGGTGTGCAAAAAAATGGCCGTGAGAATCAGATTGCGCTCTTTCGAAGCACTAGACTTGAGCGATGAGACTGCGATATATGCCGACGTTTTCAATGCTCTTGCGATTTGGATAGCAATCCTCCAACCCCATTTCCAGCACGTAATAGCGCCCAACCTTTTCGACTATCAAATTTCTTTCCACTACCAGGGCACCTGGCCCCCACCGCCCAAAAAAACCAGAAAGGAGTACTGATGCCATGAGGCCCACAATCAAAAAGCCCCTCCTCTACCGCTCAGTCAACACCCGAACCCACGGTGTGCGCCACGGTAGCTATTGCGCATACCGTTATGAACGGCACACAAAAAGCGAAAAGAGCTGAGTGTCCACCCGAGGTTCAATGCATAGCCACCAACGACACGGTTATGACTACCCGCCGCTATTCCGATTTCTCCTGTCCAAAGTGGGTCAGTCATGGGACACAGTGTTCAGCGAGGCCAACGCCCGCCTGGATCGGCCGGAGCCTGTGTTCTGGATGGTTGCGCTGCATGAAAGCGACAAGAAAGAGTATATGTGTACAGGCGAATCCACTATTTCAGCGGCTTATGGGTCGACGAAACAGGCCTGCTGCAAAAGGTGAACCCCCACCTGACGCCCGAACAAATGAAGCCATCTTGCGACTGCTGCACTCACACGTTCAACGGTGTGGTATTTCCGTCGTGTTGAGCACCCGGTCGTTGAACACTGACCAAGCCTGATTATTTGGGCTGAAACGTCTCCAGGTACGCCAGAATATTCTCGATCTTCTCCTGATCACTAATCCCCCAAAAAATCATGCGCGTACCACTGACGACTTTCTTCGGTGCCTCGATATAGGCCGCGAGCTTGTCCCGCGTCCACACCACGCCGGAGTTCTTCATCGCATCCGAATATTGATAGTCGGAGGTCGTCCCCGCAGGTCGCCCGATAATCCCGTTAAGTTCCGGCCCGAAACCGCCGCGCGCGCCTTCACCGACGCTGTGGCAGCCGCCGCAGGTTTTGCTGAAGAGTTTGCCGCCGGCCTCGGCATCACCCGCAGCGAAGGCCGGGGCTGTGTTGAGGATCAGAACAAGGGTGAGTAAGGCGTACTTCATGGGGGGCTCCACTTTCAACGGTCGGGCAATTATGCCTGCAAGGCAGCGCACGACACTAAACCGCAGGACAAAATGACCATCCATCGGCAAAAAATTTTCATATCGAAACTCTTGCAATCGCGCCCCACTCCACCTCTATGAACCCCTGATGGAGGAGTAAGGATCATGGCTCAGCCATCGATTTTGGTTTTGGAAGACGACGAAATCATTCGTGCGTTAATGGTGGATGTACTCGAAGATTTTGGGGCGGTCGTCACTTCTTTTCCTTCGGCGGATGAAGGGATGATTTACCTGGAGCGTGAAGACGACCCGGTTGACCTGATTGTCAGTGATATTCAAATGCCGGGTTTGCTCAACGGCTATGACCTGAGCCGCGTGGTTGCCCATCGCTGGCCTTCAGTGCCGGTGGTGTTGACATCCGGAAATACAAAGATAGCTGCGCAGTTGGGCGGTTCGGTGCGTTTTTTGCCCAAACCGTGGAGCACTGAGCACCTGATTGAGTGTGTGCAAACGGCGCTGACCCAACAGGGCATTTCCATGCATTGATAGCGTCGCGATATCACTTTTTCCGAACTTCGGCGCAGGCCCTGTGGTCTTTGAGAATGCAAGGAGCGACTTTTCTGATCATCCGGTCAACCTTTTCGCCTTGTGCGTTCAGTTGACGGCATTGAGTTGTGTAGAATCGTCGCCCATTTACGCGTCATTCATGGCCTAGAGGCCCACAGTTCGAGCGCATTGAATGCATTCACAGGCCCATGACGTTGGTGTGCCCTCACTGCTGGAAGCGTTGCGCACAGGCACCGGCCTGCTGCATGTAGCGCTGGAAAAACGCTTGCCGTTTTTCTCCGAGCGCCTGGATACCCTTTGGTATCAGCGTTTGCTCCAGGCGTATTACGGGTTTTATGGGCCGATGGAAGCGGCGCTGTACGACAGCGGCTTGATCCCCGATGGATTCGATCAAGTGCTGCGTGTGAAGACGCCAACCCTGGTGAATGACCTCTACGCCCTCGGCCTGGACGACGACGCCATTGGCGCCCTGCCGGTTTGCGCCACGCTCCCGAATTTCGATACCCCCGCCGCCTGCCTCGGCGCCCTGTATGTGCTCGAAGGCGCGACCCTGGGCGGCCAAGTGCTGCGCCGAGAAATGGCCCAGCGTCTGAACGTGGACGCGAACAACGGCGGCGCTTTTCTCAATGTGTATGGCGCCGAGACCGGTCGGCGCTGGAAAGATTTTCTCGATTACCTGGGCAGCCTGCCCCTGGACGCTCCCGCCAAACAACGCGCGGTGGAGGCAGCCTGTTCAACATTCAGCGGCTTTGAGCATTGGCTCGAACGCCGGGAGGTATTGCTATGAAACCCGACGTTCTTGAAGAGCTGCTTGCCAACTGTGCCGACGAACCCATTCGCTTCCCGGGAGCCATTCAGCCTCACGGCGTGCTGATGACCTTGTCGGAGCCCGAGCTGAACATCGTGCAGATCAGCGCGAACGTCGCCACGCTGTTTAACCGTGCGCCTGAAGCATTGCTGGGCCAGCCGTTGTACACGCTGATTGGCGTCGAGCCGGCCAAGGCCGTGCAGTCGATGGCTGAAAACAACGTGTTTTTTGATGCGCCGCCATTGCATGTCACGCTCAACGGCGCCGATTTCGAAGGCCTGCTGCATCGCCATCAGAACGTGCTGGTGTTGGAGTTCGAGCCGCGCCTTGACGATTTCAAACCCCGCGCGCTGAACGGTCGCACCAGTGACCTGGGCAAAATGCTGCAACGCCTGCAGTCGGCGAAAACCCTGCAGGCGCTGTATGAAATCAGCGTGAATGAAATCCAGGCCATCACCGGTTACGACCGCGTGCTGATTTACCGTTTTGAAGACGAGGGCCACGGGCAAGTGATCGCCGAAGCCTCGGCGCCTTCCATGGAGCTGTTCAACGGGCTGTTTTTTCCTGCGTCGGATATTCCGGAGCAGGCCCGCGAGCTGTACCGCACCAACTGGCTGCGCATTATCCCGAATGCGGCCTATGAGCCGGTGCCACTGCTGCCCAAAATGCGCCCCGACACCGACCAGCCGCTGGATTTGAGCTTCGCCACCCTGCGCAGTGTGTCGCCGATTCACTGCCAATACATGCAGAACATGGGCGTGCTGTCGTCCATGAGCATTTCGCTGATGAAGGGCGACAAGCTCTGGGGCCTGATCAGTTGCGGCAACCGCGAGCCGCTGCTGGTACCGAGTGAATTGCGCAGCACCTGCCAGACCATTGGCCAAGTACTGTCGTTGCAGATCAGCGCCATGGAAGCCCTGGAGCTGAGCCGCCAGCGCGATGAGAAAGTCGAGACGCTGGCCTTGCTCGATCAGGCGATGAAAGCCTGCGATGAAAACGTATTTGAAGGCCTGGCCCAGCACCCGCAGTGGCTGATGGACCTGGCCGTGTCGGGCGGCGTGGCGATCATCGAAGACAAACAACTGCACCGCTACGGCAACTGCCCGGAACCGGCGCAGATTCGTGCGCTGCACAAGTGGTTGATGCAGACCGGCGAGCCGGTGTTTTCCAGCCATAACCTGGCGTCGGTGTACCCACCCGCCGCCGAGTATCAGCAGGTCGCAAGTGGCGTATTGGCCATGAGTTTGCCCAAGCCGGTGGACAACGGTGTGCTGTGGTTCCGCCCGGAAGTGAAAGAGAACATCAACTGGAGCGGCAACCCCAACAAGCCTCTGGACCTGGAAAACTTCGACGCCGGCATGCGCCTTCGCCCGCGCACTTCGTTTGAAATCTGGAAAGTCGAGATGGCCGGTATCTCCACCAAGTGGAGCCACGGCGACCTGTTTGCCGCCAATGACCTGCGCCGCTCGGCCCTGGAAAATGACCTGGCGCGCCAAGTGCTGCGCGAGCAACAGGCCGTGCGTGCGCGTGATGAGCTGGTGGCGGTGGTGTCCCACGACTTGCGCAACCCGATGACCGTGATTTCGATGCTCTGCGGCATGATGCAAAAGGCCTTCAGCTCTGAAGGCCCACACACATCGCGGCGGATTTCTTCGGCCATCGACACCATGCAGCAGGCCGCCGGGCGCATGAATGTGTTGCTGGAAGACTTGCTCGACACCTCGAAAATCGAGGCCGGGCGCTATGTGGTCAAGCCGGTGCAATTGGATGTGAGCCAGATGTTCGAAGAGGCTTACTCGCTGTTGACGCCGCTGGCCATGGAGAAAGGCATCGACCTGTCGTTCAACGCCGAACCCGGCCTGAAGATCAATGCCGACCCGGAGCGCCTGTTCCAGGTGTTGTCGAACCTGATCGGCAACGCCATCAAGTTCACCCCGCGCCAGGGCAATATCGGGATCAGCGCCATGAGCAACGCTGAGGAAATCGTGTTTTCGGTGCGCGATTCCGGCGAAGGTATCGCGCCGGAACACCTGCCGCATGTGTTTGATCGCTATTGGACTCAGAACGAAAACAACCCCACCGGCAGCGGGCTGGGGCTGTATATCACGCAAGGCATCGTCCAGGCCCACGGTGGACGGATTGAAGCGCAAAGTGAGGTGGGCCGAGGCAGCGAGTTCAGGTTTACCGTACCCAAGTCGAACTGAAGCGTCTGGTGCAACACATGCGGATACGCGTGGCCGGGAACGTTCATCCCGGCCACTGCCACTGAGTCAGGGCGCACTCAAAAGGAGTCTTGATGCGACAGCCCTTTCCTTCAATTGAGTCAGAGGTTTTCCCATGATCGGTACCACGCTCCACACCTACACCCTCAACCAGGCTATAACCGCCACTCAACCTCCCGCCAAACCCGTGGAAAAACCGGTGACGACCACCGGCACTCAAGCGGCAGAAAACAAGCAGTCGTACACATCGTCTTTGGACTCACTGGGGCAGGGTCGGCTGCTTTGACACGGTCAGGTCGGCGAACTGTTTGATGAGCGCCTGGCGCTGCACTGCGTTAACAAAACACTGACATCCCTCGCGTTATCCTGCTCTGCTCTACTTGTGTGAGCCGCTTCTTTGATGTCACAGCCAGACACACTGCCCGACGTGCTTGCGGGCCCCCTGCTACGGCGCCTTGAACCGCAGCGCCTGACCCTGTGGATCGCAGCAAGTCGTGCTGTGGAAATGACCCTGAGGCTGTATGTGCCTCAGGGCCCCACGCGCACTGTCGACCTTGGCGCAGAGCACTGCCAAATCGTCGCCGTTGGGCGCCACGCCTATATTCACCTGATCGATGTAGCGCTGAGCGATGCACTGCCCCAGGACGTGGCCATTGCCTATGACCTGCTGATTGACGGCGTCGGCATAGCCGAGTGGGCGCCGCACTTGCTGTACAGCGATGCACGCCTTCCGAATTTCGTTCTGCACAGCCGCATCCACCAGTTGGTCCACGGTTCCTGTCGCAAACCCCACCACCGCGCCGACGAAGGCTTGCTGTGTGTCGACCGCCTGCTGGCAGCTGCACCTGCCCCCGCCGAACGCCCGGCGTTGCTGATGATGAGCGGCGACCAGATTTACGCCGACGATGTCGCAGGCCCCATGCTGCGAGCAATTCATGCGTTGATCGCGCGCCTGGGGTTGTTTGACGAATACCTGGAAGGCGCCGTGGTCGACGACAGCGTCAGCCTCTATGGGCATCGCGCCAGCTATTACCATCGCGCCGACCTGCTACCGGCGCTGGACAGCAATGAAACCCTGCGCGAACGGTTTTTTGGCGGCGTGAAGAAGCCGATTTTTACCAGCAGCACGGCCGACAATCACCTGGTGACCTTCGCCGAAGTAATCGCGATGTACTTGCTCGTGTGGTCACCGACGCCCTGGACGCTGATCACTCCCGAACTGCCGCACCTGAAAGCCGACGAGCATGAACGCTATGCCCTTGAGCAGGTGCAGATTGATCGGTTTCGCGAAGGGTTGCCGGGTGCCGCGCGGGTCTTCGCGCACCTGTCCACCTTGATGATCTTTGACGACCACGACATCACCGACGACTGGAACCTCAGCGCCCAGTGGGAACAAACCGCCTACGGGCATCCCTTCTCCAAACGCATCATCGGCAATGCCCTGCTCGCCTATCTGCTGTGCCAGGGCTGGGGCAACCAGCCGGATGTGTTTGGCGAGCTGATAGGCCAAACCCAGGCGCTGACCTCCCACACGCAAAGCAATCATCTCAACGCCACCGCGCAGGATGAGCTGCTCCAAACACTGCTCAAATTCCAGCATTGGCATTACGTGCTGCCCACCACGCCCGCGCTGGTGGTGCTCGACACCCGCACCCGGCGTTGGCGCAGCGAGTTCACCCTCAAGCAACCGTCCGGCCTGCTGGACTGGGAAGCCTTGAGCGAACTGCAACAGGAGCTGCTGGACCACCCCTCGGCGATCATCGTCTCACCGGCGCCGATCTTTGGCGTCAAGCTGATCGAAACTGTGCAAAAGGTCTTCAGCTGGTGCGGCTTCCCTCTGCTGGTGGACGCCGAAAACTGGATGGCCCACCGCGGCGCGGCCCAGGTGATCCTCAACATTTTCCGTCACTCGCGCACGCCGGGTAACTACGTCATCCTCTCGGGCGACGTGCATTACTCGTTCGTCTACGAAGTGCTGATCCGCCACCGCAACGCCGGCCCCAGGATCTGGCAGATCACCAGCAGCGGCATCAAGAATGAATTCCCCCCGCGATTGCTGGAGTGGTTCGACCGCCTCAACCGCTGGCTCTACTCACCGCGCTCACCGCTCAACTGGTTCACCCGGCGCCGCCCCATGCAGGTGGTGCCGCATATTCCCGAGCATGCCGAAGCCGGTGAACAGTTATGGAACTCGGCGGGAATGGGCCAGGTGTTTTTTAATGAACAGGGCCAGCCGGAGAAGATTTACCAGCACAACGCGGATGGGAGGCCGAGCACGAGAATGGTGGCGCCCAAGTAATAGCTCATCGCCACCTCACTAAAGCAGCACGAACCTTCTGTTCTTTACTTACCGCCCCCGTTGTACAGTAGTGCCAGCCACGGAGTATCGGCGTCAACGAAGACTGGTTTAAGAGCCAGCGCACGCAGGGAAGCGAGAAGATGGACGATACATCCGACAATAAGCCGTTGAGGAACGATTTCTCCGACCTCAACGCTGACATGCTGCATGCCGTCATGGAATTGGTCAGCGACGGAATCTGGGACTGGAACGCCAACACCGGTTTTGTGTACCGCAACCCGGGCTGGTACGAAATGCTCGGCTACCCCCGTCACTCCCTGGAAAACAGCGTGTTCACCTGGGAGAGCCTGATTCACCCCGATGACTATCAACGAGTCATGACGGTGTTTGACGACTACATCTGCCAACGCGCGAGCCATTATCAAGTCGAATACCGTTGCCGCAAGGAAGACGGATCTTACCTGTGGGTAGAAGACCGTGGTTACGTGATTGCGCGTAACCCCGACGGCGCGGTGGCGCGCATGGTCGGTGCCCATCGCGATATTCATCTGCGCAAATCCTCCTTCGAACAGCTTGAGCAGCGCAACCAGTCCCTCGAGGCGCTGGTGGCGGAGCGCACGCGCGAACTGTCGCGGGTCAATCAGCGATTGCAGGCGCAGCTGGATGAAAACCGCTCCCTGGCCGAGCGCGATACGCTGACCCACATTGCCAACCGCTATCGCCTGGACAACGTGCTGCTCGAAGCGTGTGACCGCGCCGAACGCTTCCAGAAAATACTGGCGCTGGTTGCCATGGATATCGATGACTTCAAGCCGATCAATGACCGGTACGGTCATGCGGTCGGTGACCAAACACTGATACGCGTGGTGCGGGCTATTGAGGCGTGTGTGCGCCCGGGCGACCTGCTGGCGCGTTGGGGCGGCGATGAGTTTGTGGTGGTCTTGCCCGACAGCAGCCTGGCCGACGCAAGGGCGCTGGCCGAAAGGATTCGTCAACGAGTCACCCAAGTGCCCGCCATAGGCGGCTTCAAAGTCACCCTGAGCCTGGGCGTCGTGGAGCGATGTAGTGGTGAAACCCCTGCTGCCCTGATGGCGCGTGCCGATCAAGCGCTGTATCGGTCCAAGGCAGCGGGGAAGGACGTTGTGTCGGAGTAACTAGCGCACCGGCGGCGCGTACTGGATACCGCCGTTGCTCCACAGTGCATTAAGCCCGCGCTTGATTTTCAGCACACTGCCCTGGCCGATGTTGCGCTCGAACACTTCGTCGTAGTTGCCCACTTGCTTGACGATCTGCACCACCCAATCCTTGCGCAGCTTCAGGTCTTTGCCGTATTCGCCATCGGTACCCAGCAGCCGTGCGATGTCCGGGTTTTTGGTGGTTTTGGCCAGCTCTTCGACATTCTTTGAGGTGATGCCCATTTCTTCGGCATTGAGCATGGCAAACAGCGTCCATTTGACGATGCTGAACCACTCGTCATCGCCCTTGCGCACCAGCGGCCCGAGGGGTTCCTTGGAGATCACTTCCGGCAACACCACGAACTCATCCGGGTGGGCCATCTTGATGCGTTGCGCGTAAAGCCCCGACTGGTCGGTGGTCAGCACGTCGCAGCGCCCGGACTCCAGGCCTTTGGCGCTTTCGTCAGCGGTATCAAAGGTGATGGGGGTGTACTTCATGCCATGGGTGCGAAAATAGTCCGAGACGTTGAGCTCGGTGGTAGTGCCGGCTTGCAGGCACACGGTCGCGCCGTCGAGTTGTTTGGCGGCGGTAACACCCAGCTTGTTGTTTACCAGAAAACCGATGCCGTCGTAGTAGGTGACGCCGGTGAACACCAGGCCCATGCCCGCGTCGCGAGAACTGGTCCACGTGGTGTTGCGCGAGATCACATCGACTTCACCCGATTGCAGCGCGGTGAAACGCTCCTTGGCGGTCAACTGGCTGAACTTCACTTTTGATGCGTCGCCAAACACGGCCGCCGCAACTGCGTGGCACACGTCCACATCGATGCCGGTCATTTTGCCGGTGCTGTCCGGCACGCCGAAACCTGGCAGGCCGTCGCTGACGCCGCACTGGATAAACCCCTTCTTCTGAATTGCATCCAGGGTCACGCCCGCGTGGGCACTGGCGGCCAGGCCCACGGCCGCAGCGGCAGTGAGGGCGGCTAAAGTGGTCTTGAGTTTTTTCATGCGAGGCACTCCCTGTCATTCCTTATTATTCGGCGCCGCACCGCCCGCGCCGGTTTATAGTGTCGCCGGGCAGTATCGACGGCTTTACACGCCTGCCACAAACGACCTTTAGGCAAAGGCTCCTTCCTGTTTGGAATGAACTGCATGATCTCAAAACGCTTGACCCCTTCGATGACTGCCTTGCAATGCTTCGAAGCCGCCGCCCGCCACCTGAGTTTTACCCGCGCCGCCGAAGAGCTGCACCTGACCCAGAGTGCCGTGAGCAAACAGGTCGCGCAGCTTGAAGAAATGCTGTGCCATAACTTGTTCGAACGCGTGCGCCAGCGTTTGTACCTGTCGCCGGCGGGCTCGCTGTACCTCGCCGAAGTGCGCAAAATTCTGAATCAGGTGGATATCTCCAGCCGCTACATCCTCACCTACGGTGGCGAAACCGAAGTGCTGCGCATCGCCACCCAGCCGACGTTCGGCGACCGTTGGCTGGTGCCCAAGCTCAAGGATTTTGCGGCCAAACACCCGACTGTCCACCTGGATGTGCGCAACGAACTGGAACCGTTCGATGTGCTGCAAGCCAAGGCCGATATCGCGTTCTTCTTCGGCCAGGGCTCGTGGCCGGGGGCGACGTGCATCGAGTTGTTTCGCGAAGCCGTGGTGCCGGTGTGCGCGCCGGGGTTTGTCGCCAAGGGCAGCGATGCTTCCTCGCGTCACACCTTGCTGCAATGCACCTCGCGCCCGGAAGCCTGGCATGAGTGGTTCCTGGAACAGGGCCTGCACTCGCAAAACAGCTACCACGGGCCGCGTTTCGACACGTTTTACATGTGCATTCGCGCCGCGCAATCGGGCTACGGCGTGGCGTTGGTGCCGCAGTACCTGGTGGCCGAGGAATTGGCTAACGGCAGCCTGACCATCCCGTGGAATTACACGATGCCCAGCGCCGGTGCGCACTTTATCGCCCATGCAGAACACGCCGGTCACATTCCCAAAGTGAAAGCCTTCCTGAACTGGATGGTGAGCTATGTAAAGGCACATCCCGACTTTTAATAATGACCCGGCGACTTTATTTCGTTTGCGGCAGGGCCCGTGGCGCAGCTTAGATAAAAAGATGCCCGCCATTGCCGAGTCCGAGATTCATGAGCCGCGAAACCATCAGCCAGTCGATTTCCATCGTTCACCCCATCAGCCTCAGCCACGGCAAGAACGCCGAGGTGTGGGACACCTCGGGCAAACGTTATATCGATTTTGTCGGCGGCATCGGTGTGCTCAACCTGGGGCATTGCCACCCCGGTGTGGTGGAGGCGATTCGTGAGCAGGCGACAAAACTTACGCACTACGCGTTTAACGCCGCGCCGCATGCGCCCTACATTGAACTGATGGATCGCCTGACAGCTTTTATTCCGGTGGACTACGCCGTCAGCGGCATGCTCACCAACAGCGGCGCAGAAGCCGCCGAAAACGCCATGAAGATCGTGCGCGGCGCCACCGGCCGCACTGCCGTTATCGCGTTTGACGGCGCCTTTCACGGGCGCACGTTGGCCACGCTCAACCTCAACGGCAAGGTCGCGCCCTACAAGCAAAAAGTCGGCGTACTGCCCGGCCCGGTGTACCACCTGCCCTACCCCAGCGCAGACAACGGCGTGATCTGCGCCGAAGCCCTGAAGGCCATGGACCGCCTGTTCAGCGTGGAAATCGACGTTGAAGACGTCGCCTGTTTCATCATCGAACCGGTGCAGGGCGAAGGCGGCTTCCTCGCCCTGGACATAGCGTTTGCCCAGGCCCTGCGACGCTTGTGCGATGAAAAAAACATCGTGTTGATCGCCGATGAAATCCAGTCGGGTTTTGGCCGTACCGGCCAGCGCTTTGCGTTCTCGCGTCTGGGGGTTGAGCCAGACCTGATCCTGCTCGGCAAAAGCATCGCCGGCGGCGTGCCGTTGGGCGCAGTGGTCGGGCGCAAAACCTTGCTCGACACCCTGCCCAAAGGCGGCCTGGGCGGCACCTATTCCGGAAATCCAATCGCTTGCGCGGCCGCCCTGGCCACACTGGACGCGATGACCGACGAACACCTGCGCAACTGGGGCGCGCAGCACGAAGAGGCCATCGTCAGCCGCTATGAAGCCTGGCGCGCGCAAGGCCTGTCGCCCTACTTGGGGCGCCTGACCGGTGTCGGTGCCATGCGCGGCATTGAACTGGCAGACGCCCACGGCACGCCAGCCCCCAAACAACTGACCCAACTGCTGAGCCTGGCGCGCGACGCCGGCCTGCTGCTGATGCCGAGCGGCAAGTCGCGGCACATCATCCGCTTGCTGGCACCGCTGACCATTGAGCCGGCGGTGATGGAGGAAGGCCTGGACATCCTTGAGGCTTGCTTTAAGCAGTTGGCTTGATAACGCGCGTCGGTCGCTGTGAGGCGCTGATGTGCGTCAGCGCCAAACCGATGGACAAACCGCTGACGCCTCAACGACTATCAGCGCTCATCCACGACCGCACGGAAGCCTCCCATGCTCGACATCCTCCACGGCACGCCCCTGTGGGTGTACGCCGTTTACCTGCTGATTTGTTTCTACGGCATCAAGGCCTGCCTGGGCGGTCGTGAGAATCGCCGGTCGCTGATGATCCTGCCGGTGGTGCTGGTGGTGTGGTCGCTGATGTCGCTGGCGCCTTCACTGTTATCGAGCAGTGCCTGGGTGGGCGGCGCGGTGGTGGGCAGCGTGCTGGGGATGCTGGTGTTCAACGCCGACGGCGCCCGGCTGGATACCAATGGCGAAACCCTGCTGCTGCCGGGCACATGGAAAACCCTGCTGATCTCGCAGCTGTTTTTTGCGGTGAAGTACTACTTCGGCTACCAGCAGGCGGTGCACCCCCTGCTGCTGAGCACACCAGAGATGCTGATGGCCGTGGGCGGTGCGTCGGGGTTTACCGTTGGTCTGTTCTGCGGGCGGGCTGTGCGGCTGCAGCGGGCGCTGAGCGCTCTGCGCCGTGATAAGGGCAGTGTGTTGCCTTGACCTGATCCACCTCGCCGCTGAAAATGCGCGACGCTTTTTGTCTCCCGTTTACTGAAGTAGTGAAATTTTAATGTCCGATTCCTACACTGAAAAATCCGCCGAAGAAGCCGTAGTCGCTTCTCACGCCAAAGCCGAATACGAAAACGCCATCAATCTTTCACAGCATGTGCCAGCCGCCAAGATCATCAGCGAGATGGTGCTGGACGCATTTCACACCTCCAAGGAAAGCGACCAGATCCGCGAGTTGCGCGTCGCCATCCGCCAGGCTCACGACGCCTTCGACGACGACAAAGCCTACGACCTGATGGGCGAGCTCAAGCAACTGAAAGACGCCGAAGCCGCCGACAGCGCTGCCCTTGAAGACCTCAGCAGCAAATTCTCGATCAGCCGTATCTTGTCAGCGTTCAAGGACGACCCCGAGTTCCAGGAACTGGTTTATGCCTTGGCCCTCAAGGTGCTGAACCAGAGCCACCAGGCCATCAGCAACCCAAGCGCCGGCAAGGGCAAAGCTGCACGCCCGAAGAAAGAAGCCGAAGTGTTTGTGATCAGCAAGGATGGCATCAGCGTCACCCTGCCGCTGCGCACGCCGCGCTCGAAGTTGAACGTTGACCGCGAGGCGTTTGAGTTCCTCGGTTTCAGCTTTGTTGGTGAAGGCGATGAAGCCGAGCTGGAGGTTGAAAGCTTTGTGGACAACGCGGGCACCGAGCAGCCGCTGAACCGCAAGAATGTGATTACTGCGCTGCAACAGCACACTGCGTTTGAGGGTTACAGCATCGCGCAGCAGTAAGCCACTGCGTGCAATACGGTTGGACAACCTGTGGGAGCTGGCTTGCCTGCGATGGCCGTAGGTATCTACACAATATTTAGAGGCTGTCGACACTCCCCCGTGGCGAGCGGGCTTGCCCCGCGTTGGGCTGCGCAGCAGCCCCAAAACCAGCCTCCACGGTGTGTCCAAGACATCGCATGCTTCTTCACTGGGGCTGCTTCGCAGCCCAACGCGGGCGGTGCGACGATTCGACAAGCCCGCTCGCCACAACGGCATCCCGGTGTAGCCGATGCACCGAGGTGCCTGCATCGCAGGCAAGCCAGCTCCCACATTTTTTGCGCTGTATCAAACAACGCGCGCCGCAAACACCTCGCGAAAACGCGCCATCTCCTGCGGGTTTCCCACTGTCACGCGCACCCATTGCGGCCAGTCTTTCCACACCCGCCCAATCATTACGTTCTGCGCCGCCAGCCGCGCCACGACCTGCTCGGCGGGTTGTTTCACGTCGATCATGAAGCAGTTGCTGTGCGACACCGTGCAGGTAAACCCTCGGGACTTGAGCCACGCCACTGTCTCTTCGCGCAACTGCGTATTGAGCGCCTTGCGCTGGGGCAACAGCTTGACGTCTTCCAGGCTCGCCCGGGCGCCGAGCAACGTGGCGGCGGCCGGTACGTTGTCGCCACCAAACACTGCCAAGCGCTCCAGCAATGCGGGGTGGCCGATCGCCAGGCCCAGCCGCGCGCCGGCCATGCCGTAGATTTTCGAAAAGGTGCGCAGCACCAGCAGGTCGTCGTGGTCCTTGACCCAACTCACACAGCTGGGGGCGTCGGCGAAGTCGATATAAGCCTCGTCCACCACCAGCACGCTGCCGTGGGGTTTGTTCGCCAATGCGTGGCGGATCGCCTCGGTTGGCGTCAGGGTGCCCGTCGGGTTGTTGGGGTTGCACAGGTACAGCATGCCCGCCTGGGAGTCGGCGGCGAGCATCGCCGGGATGTCGTGAGCGTGCGCAGTATCCAGTCTCACCTCGCGCACCGGCGCCCTTCGCGACTCGGCCGCCTGGCGCGGTACTTCGTAGGACGGTGTGGCCATCACCAGGCCTCGCGTTTCACTGGTGAACGCCAGCACGGCGTAGCGCAGCGCCGCCATGGAGCCGGCAAACACCGCCACCTGTTCCTCTGCGATGCCTTGCTGCTCGGCAAACAAGGCGGCCAAAGCGTACATGTCCGGGTAGGGATAGCGCCCGGACGTCGTAATCCCCCGGCTCATTGCCTCACGGGCGGCGCCTGAGGGGCCGTAGGGGCTTTCGTTGTAGTTGAGCAACACCTTGTCAGACTTTGCCGCCGGCTCGCTGGCAGCTGCCCAGTCCAGGCGCCCCAGTACCGGCAGCGCTGCACCAAAGGCGAGAAGAGAACGACGCGTTACGCTGACCATGGTGACAATTCCCTGTTGGCGAGTGGTGAACTCGCATGGCTCTTACAGGGGAGTATGACGAAGAAAATCTCGGCTAATTTAGCCAAGCGCCGCAGAACAACGCCTAGCTCAACTGCAACTTGCCCTTCAGGCTCTGCATGACTGCCGTCTTGTTCTGCAGGTAATCATTCAAACCGCGTGCACGCAGGTTGCACGCGTCGCAGTTGCCGCAGCCCGTGCCAATGATGCCGTTGTAGCACGTCAGGGTTTGCTGGCGTACCAGGTCCAGGCTGTTGTGGTAGTCGGCCAGTGCCCAGGTCTCGGCCTTGTTCAGCCACATCAACGGGGTGTCCAGGCGTACGGGGTATTCCATGCCCAGTTGCAGCGCCTTGTTCAACGCTTTGACAAATTCGTCGCGGCAATCGGGGTAGCCCGAGAAGTCGGTTTCGCACACGCCGGTGATGACGGTTTCAGCCTTTACCTGGTAGGCGTAGATCGACGCCAGGGTCAGGAACAGGATGTTGCGCCCCGGCACGAAGGTGCTTGGCAGGCTGTCGCCCGAGCTGTCCACGGTCGGTACCGGGATGTTGTCGCGGGTCAAACTGCTGATCGCAAGCTCGTTGAGCAAGGACACATCCATCACTTTGTGTACGGTGGCACCCAGCTGTTTGGCGAGCGCCTGGGCCACTTCAACTTCGGCGACATGGCGCTGGCCATAGTCGAAGGTGATGCAGTGCACTTCGTCATACTGCGCCAGTGCCTGGATCAGGCAGGTCGTCGAGTCCTGCCCGCCACTGAACACCATCACGGCTTTCTTGGTCATTACGTTGCTTCCTGCAGTTGCAAAATGTGCGAACAGTTTAAAGGCCCGGCCATAAAAAACCCCGCGCTTCTTTCGAAGGCGGGGTTTTTCAGTCGGTACTGCCTCAGTGTGCGTAGGTCAGCAACAGCTCTTTCGGTGCCTGGAAATCCAGAGACATCATCACGCTGAGCGCGGTGATGGTGAAGATCGAGAACACGAACAGCTTGCGCGCCCAAACGGTGTCATCCACCGCTTTGTAGCCGGTCCAGGCCATGTACAACCAGTACATGCCCATGGCCGCCGCGACGGCGAGGTAGCTCATGCCGGCGTAGCCACTGAAGGTCAACATCAAGGTCGCCACGAGGAAGGCCAGGATGTAGAGCAGGATGTGTTTCTTGGCAACCTGGATACCGCGTTTAACCGGCAATACCGGAATCGACGCAGCCAGGTAGTCATTGAAGCGGAAAATCGCGATGGCATACGAATGCGGCATCTGCCACAGGCTGAACATCACCAGCAGCACCAGCGCGGCCATGTCGAAGCTATTGGTCACAGCCACATAACCAATCACCGGCGGCATCGCCCCCGACAGACTGCCCACCAGCGTGCCGTGAACCGACTTGCGCTTGAGGTACATGCTGTAGAGGCCCACGTAGATGACAAAACCGATCACGGCAAACAGCGCCGCCAGCGGGTTGGCCACCTTGTACAACAGCACCACACCGGCAATACCCAGGACGGTCGCGAACAGCAGTGCCAGCTTCAGGGAGATAAGGCCCTGCACCAGCACGCGGTTCTTGGTGCGCTCCATCTTGATGTCGATGTCACGGTCGATGCAGTTGTTGAAGACACAACCGGAAGCTACCACCAGGGACGTACCGATCATCGCAGCCAGGAAAATGGCCAGATCGACATGTCCCTTGGAGGCCAGGAAGAAACCGCCTGCCACAGAAAGCACGTTACCGAAAATGATCCCCGGTTTGGTGATTTGGATAAAGTGCTTAAGCGACATCGGGTCTTACCTCACTTCGCCATCATGAACGTATGGATGCTGAACATGATCCATACCGACAGGCCAACCAGCAGCAGGATTACGAGGCCTGCGAACACGAACGCAATCACGTTATCGCGTTGAGCCTTCGAACGGTCCAGGTGCAGGAAGTACACCAGGTGGACCAGCACCTGAATCACCGCGAATGCCAACACGATCATCATGGTGATCGACTTCGGCAGGGTTGGGTACATCACTAGACCGAACGGGATCAGCGTCAGGATTACCGACAGGATGAAGCCGATGGCGTACGACTTGACGCTGCCGTGGCTCGCATCATGGCTGTCATGGTCATGGGAGTGTGCATTAGCCATTACAGAGTCCCCATCAGGTAAACAACGGTGAAGACGCAGATCCAGACCACGTCCAGGAAGTGCCAGAACAGGCTCAGGCAGCTCAGGCGAGTCTTGTTGGTGTTGGTCAGGCCGTGCTTATTGACCTGATACATCATCACCGCCATCCACAGCAGGCCGGCAGATACGTGCAGACCGTGGGTGCCTACCAGCGTGAAGAACGCAGACAGGAAGCCGGAACGGTGCGGGCCGTAGCCTTCGGAGATCAGCAGGTGGAACTCGTTGATCTCCATGCCGATGAAGCCCAGGCCGAACAGGAAGGTCAGTGCCAACCAGCTCAGCACGCCCTTCTTGTTGCCCTTGTAGAAGGCCAACATGGCGAAGCCGTAGGTGATCGAGCTGAACAACAGCAAGGCGGTTTCGCCGAGCACGTAAGGCAGTTCGAAGATGTCGTGGCCCGACGGGCCACCCGCTACGTTGTTTACCAGTACCGCGTACACCGCGAAGATCGACGCAAACAAAATGCAGTCGGTCATCAGGTAGAGCCAGAAACCGAAAACGGTCATCGGCCCCGAGTCGTGGTGATGGTCATCGTGCCCATGATCATCGACATGGGCGTGTCCAGCATTGGTCACTAAGTTCGACATGGTTTAAGCCTGTTCCAACGAGGTTTCTACACGGTTGGCCGGGATCTTCTTCTCGGCTACCAGGCGAGCGTGTTGCTCGGCTTCGATGCGTTCGATGGTCTCGACCGGCACCATGTAGCCTTGATCATCACGCGCAGCGTGGATGATGAAGTAACCGATGGTGCCAACCAGGCCCACGATTGCCAGCCACCAGATGTGCCAGATCATCGCGAAACCGAACACGGTCAACAGCGCGCCCATCACCACGCCAGTGGCGGTGTTGTTCGGCATGTGGATCGGCTCGTAACGCGCAGGCTTCTGGTACGCAGTACCGTCTTCCTTGGCTTCGGTGAAGGCATCGATCGTGTTCGCAGTAGGAATCACAGCGAAGTTGTAGAACGGCGGAGGCGACGAAGTCGACCATTCCAGGGTGTGGCCATTCCATGGGTCACCGGAGTCGCAAGCGTTCTGCTTACGGTCACGGATACTCACGTACAGCTGGATCAACTGGCAGGCGATACCGACAGCGATCATCAACGCACCGACCATGGCAACGTACAGGTACGGCACCCACTCAGGGTTGGTGGTGGCGTTCAGACGACGGGTCATGCCCATGAAGCCCAGTGCATAGAGCGGCATGAACGCGACGAAGAAGCCCGAGATCCAGAACCAGAATGCAGCCTTGCCCCAGCCTTCGTGCAGCTTGAAGCCGAACGCTTTCGGGAAGTAGAAGCTGAAACCAGCGATGTAACCGAATACCGCGCCGCCGATGATCACGTTGTGGAAGTGAGCGATCACGAACAGGCTGTTGTGCAGCACGAAGTCAGCACCCGGGATGGCCAGCAGTACGCCAGTCATGCCGCCGATGGCGAAGGTCACCATGAAGCCCAGGGTCCAGAGAACCTGGCTGGTGATGCGCAAACGGCCGTGGTAGATGGTGAATAGCCAGTTGAATAGCTTCACCCCCGTCGGGATGGAAATCAGCATCGTCGCCAGCCCGAAGAAGGCGTTGACGCTGGCCCCCGAGCCCATGGTGAAGAAGTGGTGCAGCCAAACCATGAAGCCCAGTACGGAGATCGCGCCAGAGGCGTAGACCATCGAGTGGTGACCGAACAGGCGCTTGCCGGTAAAGGTCGAGATCACTTCAGAGAAGATACCGAACGCTGGCAGTATCAGGATGTACACCTCAGGGTGACCCCATGCCCAGAACAGGTTCACGTACATCATTGGATTGCCACCAAGTTCATTGGTGAAAATGTGGAAATCCAGGTAACGGTCAAGCGACAGCAGCGCCATGGTAGCGGCCAGGATCGGGAACGAAGCCACGATCAGGACGTTGGCCCAGGTGCAGGTCCAGGTGAAGATCGGCATGTCCATCAGTTTCATGCCAGGGGCGCGCATTTTCAGGACGGTGGCCAGGAAGTTGACCCCCGTCAGTGTCGTCCCGAGCCCTGATAACTGTAGCGCCCAGATGTAGTAGTCCACACCTACGCCAGGGCTGTACTGGATACCCGACAACGGCGGATACGCAACCCAACCGGTCTTGGCGAATTCGCCGACGCCCAGGGACAGGTTGATCAGCACAACGCCGGACACCAGCAGCCAGAAGCTCAGGGAGTTCAGGAACGGGTAGGCAACGTCACGCGCACCGATCTGCAGCGGCAAGGCAAGGTTCATCAGGCCGGTGAAGAATGGCATCGCCATGAAGATGATCATGATCACACCGTGAGCGGTGAAGATCTGGTCATAGTGTTCAGGCGGCAGGTAGCCAGGCGAACCCTCGGTGGCCATGGCCAACTGGGTACGCATCATGATGGCGTCGGCAAAACCACGCAGCAGCATGACCATGGCAACGATGACGTACATGACACCGATTTTCTTGTGGTCGACAGAGGTCAACCACTCGGTCCACAAGTAGGTCCATTTCTTGAAATACGTAATTGCAGCAAACAGTGCCAGACCACCCAGCGCGATCATGGCGATGGTCACCATTACGATCGGCTCGTGGAACGGGACCGCATCCCAACTTAATTTACCAAACATCGTTTACTCCTCTGCCCCAGCAGTTGAATGCGAGCCCGTGTCAGAACCTTCAACCGCGGCCACTTCTTTCTTCTCGTGCTTGACCGGCTTGCCTGGCTTCATACCTTCGTACTTGTCGACGATTTTCTGAAACAGGTCCGGCTCATACGCGGAGTACAGAGCGACTGGGTTGTTCTGGCTTGGTTTGGTCAGGGCATCGTATTCAGCTTGATCAAGCTGTTTAGGTGCGGCCTTGACTCCGGCGACCCAGGCGTTGAAGTCTTCCTGGCTCGTCGAGATCGCTTTGAATTTCATGCCGGTGAAGCCAGCGCCGCTGTAGTTAGCGGAGATGCCTTCCATTTCAGCTTTTTCGTTGGCGATCAGGTGCAGGCGAGTTTGCATGCCTGCCATCGCGTAGATCTGACCGCCCAGAGCTGGGATGAAGAACGAGTTCATCACGGCGTCGGAGGTGATCCGGAAGTTAAGCGGAGTGTTTTCCGGGAAACGGATTTCGTTGACCGTGGCAATACCCAGGTCCGGGTAGATGAACAGCCACTTCCAGTCCAGCGCGACCACTTCGATGTTGATCGGCTTGACGTTGGACTCAAGCGGACGATACGGGTCCAGCTCGTGGGTCGACTTATAGGTGATGTAACCCAGGGCGATGATGATGAGGATCGGAACCAGCCACACCGCGATTTCGATCTTGGTGGAGTGCGACCACTTCGGCGCGTACGTAGCGCTGGTGTTCGACGCGCGGTATTTCCAGGCGAAGGCGAAGGTCATGATGATCACAGGCACCACGACCAACAACATCAGCAGGGTAGCGGTGATGATCAGGTTTCGTTGATCCAGACCGACCTGACCTTTAGGGTCGAGCAAGGTCCACTTGCAGCCTCCCAGCATTAACATCATGCCGAGCAGCGGCAAAAAGCCTAGTAATCGGGGGTACCTGTTTTTACTCATCTCACGACCTCTAAAGCAGCTTGCGCAATGCAGTTGGGTTTTGATCGCCAACACTTCACCCTGCCAAGGGTTGGCATTTCTCTTCGATTGAATAAGAGCCTGCCCGTCACGCCATATCTGTACGTTTCACGGACCTGCGGTGAGTTCTTATTCGATTTCGTGGCTAAAGGCCCTGTTACAGACCAATTCCATTTGGTGCGGAAAGTTGAAAGGCTACCGGAACCTGGGGTCGCACAGAGCCATCCATCTGCCCCTCGACCGCGCCAATGCTCAAAGATTGAACAGCATTGGTCATTCAGTGCGGGCGATTGTAGTTAGCTGGCGATGTATAAACCATGTCTTATAAAGAAATAATTTTTATCGATTCCAGCAACAATCCTTCACCAATGTTGCAAAGATTCGGGATCTTATCGTGTTCGATTCGATACAAAAACCACAAAAAATGCCGTGCTATTGGGCAAAGCGCCACTTCCCTTACACATTGTAAGGGTATGCAAAACTGATCCAACCCCCCAGAAAACAAGGCATTTGGACAGCAGCCCATGGCTAAGAAGACGCGATGCTCGGGGCAGCGCTGAAAGCTCAAATTGACAGCACAACTTGGCTGCACGGCGCAACTTTATGGGATCGTCGGGCGTGTCAGAAACCTCATGTGACAGCTTCCGTGTGACAACATGTCGCACACTGCGCGCACCTTAAGTTGCCACTCGTCACAGCCCTTTCACAAAACCCTACAACCAAAAACGCCCCGGCCTGCCTTAAAGGCGGACGGGGCGTTTCGGTGAAAGGCTCAAGCGTTGCGTTGGCGATTGCGGTAAATGCCCAGCGGCACGAGGATTACTGTCAGCACGAACGCCACCAGCGCCCATTGCGCCAGAGACAGGCCGAGGACTGGCGGGTACGGCGTGCTGCAGAAGCCATCGACCTGGAAGCCCAGCGGGAACACCTTCGCCAGTGGCAAGTCGTCGACGATTGGCTGCAGCACGTCGATGCCGCAGCTGACCTCGGGGAAGAACTGGGTATACACGTGATGGCCCGCCGCAGCTACGCCACCCAGAGCGCTCAGCACCACCAGCCCCTCGAACAGGGTGACCGCGCCTTTTTTGCGCATGGCGGCGCCGATGAAGGCGAAGATCGCGATCAGCAGCAGGGCATAGCGTTGCAGGATGCACAGCGGGCACGGCGCCTCGCCCAACACCACTTGCATGTACAGCGCGCCGCCGATCAGCGCCAGGCAGATGATGCCCAGTAACACCAGAAAGCGCCGCTCCCTGCCCAACCGCAATTCGTCACTCATCCCCGTTTCCCTTTGTCGTTGTGCCTGATGGCCGCAAGTTTACACACAGAGTGTGGTTAAAACAGAGGGGGGTTAAGTGCGGATTAATCAGGGGAAATGTTGTGGCTGTGCGGACGCCATCGCGGGCAAACCCCGCGCCCACCAAGGGATGACACACCACGTGGGAGCCCGGCGATGCCCCCCAGGCGCCCACCCCGGAACCCACTTTTTTCCCCCCCCGCGGGGGGGGGGGGGGGCTTGCCCGCGATGGCGCCGACTCGGTATGCCGGTGAAAGCGTTATTCCAGGGCCGAAGCCGGGCCGAAGAATTCATAGCGCGCCTGCTTGTCCGGCACGCCCAGGGCTTTGAGGTGACGCTTGATCGCCGCCATGAAGCCTTTAGGGCCAAGGAAGTAGGCGTCGAGGTCACGTTGCTCGGGCAGCCACTCGGCCAGTTGCGCCTGGCTGAGCAGGCCGACCTTGTCTGCCGCAGGGCTCACGCCGTCATCTTCGGCGTAGCAGTAAAAGCGTTTGAGCTGCGGGTGCCTGGCCGCCAACGCATCCACCCAATCCCGGAATGCATGCACCCCGCCATTACGCGCGCAGTGGATAAAGTACACCGGGCGGTGTGTCGCCAGCGCGGCTTCGAGCATCGGCAGGGTTGGCGTAATACCCACGCCGCCGCTGATCAGCACCAGCGGTTTATCGCTGGCGGCCAGCGTGAACTCACCCGATGGCGGGAACAGGTCGAGGGTCGCGCCGACGTGCATCTGGTCATGCAGGTAGTTGGACACTCGCCCACCGGCTTCGCGCTTGACGCTGATGCGGTACAGGCCCGCATCGCTCAGGGCCGACAGCGAATAGTTGCGGCGCACTTCTTCGCCCTCCAGCAGCAGCTTCATGCCGATGTACTGGCCCGGCGCGGCGGCCAGGATCGGGCCGTTGTCCACCGGGGCAAAATAGAAGGAGATGATCTCGTCGCTTTCTTGCACCCGCTTGACCAGCACGAACGACCGCGCACCGCGCCAGCCACCCGGGGCCTGGGCTTTTTCGTCGTAGATGGCGGTTTCGGCGCCGATCAGGATGTCGGCCAATTGGCCATACGCAGCGCCCCAGGCACTCATCACCTCGGGCGTAGCAATCTCGTCGCCCAGCACTTCAGAGATGGCGCGCAGCAGGCAAGCGCCGACAATCGGGTAGTGCTCCGGCAGGATCTGCAAGGCCACGTGCTTGTTGATGATCTTCGCCACCAGGTCGCCCAGTTGGTCCAACTGATCGATGTGCCGCGCATACATCAGCACGCCGTTGGCCAATGCGCGGGGCTGGTCGCCACTGGCCTGGTGCGCCTGATTGAACAGCGGACGCACATGCGGGTACTCGGAAAGCATCATCTGGTAGAAATGAGTGATCAGCGCTTCACCGCCGCTTTCCAGCAGCGGCACAGTGGATTTGACGATGGCACGGTCTTGGGCACTAAGCATGGCGGACTCCTGAGTCTTTTTAACTGATTACCTTGTGTTACTCAGTAAACGTGCCAACTTATAAATCGTTATTTTTCAATAGTTTAAATATTATGTAGTCAATATGACGCCCTGCGCTTTATAGTCATAAGGACTACAAGGAGTCATTATGACTGCGCAATCGCTGCTCACAACCCTGCTGCCTCTGGTCGCCGACCTGTCCCGCGAGCTGCCTGAAGGCGAGCGTTACCGCCGCTTGTTGCACGCCATGCGCGCCCTGCTGCCGTGCGACGCCGCCGCATTGTTGCGCCTGGAGGGAGAATGGCTGGTGCCGCTGGCCGTAGACGGCTTGAGCGCCGACACCCTTGGGCGGCGCTTCAAGGTCAGCGAACACCCACGCTTTGAGGTGCTGCTGCAAGGCTGCGGCCCTACCCGCTTCGACAGCGACAGCGAATTGCCCGACCCCTACGATGGCTTGGTCGATGGCCTGCATGGCCACCTGGAAGTGCACGACTGCATGGGCTGCCCGCTGTTTATCGATGACAAACCCTGGGGCCTGCTGACCCTCGACGCGCTCGACACCGAACGCTTCGAGCGCGTCGAACTGGCCGCCCTGCAAGCCTTCGCCAGCCTCGCGGCGGCCACGGTCAACGTTGCTGAACGCATCGAACGCCTGGCGTTGCGCGCCGAAGACGAACATCAGCGCGCCGAGATTTACCGCCAGGCCAGCGGCCAGCAGCACAAGGAAATGATCGGCCAGAGCAAGGCGCACAAACGCCTGGTCGAGGAAATCAATCTGGTGGGCGGCAGTGACCTGACCGTGCTGATTACCGGGGAAACCGGGGTGGGCAAGGAGCTGGTCGCCCAAGCCATTCACGCGGCGTCATCGCGCGCGAACAAACCGCTGATCAGCCTCAACTGCGCCGCCCTCCCGGAAACCCTGGTGGAAAGCGAGCTGTTCGGCCATGTGCGCGGCGCTTTTACCGGCGCGGTGAATGAGCGCCGGGGCAAGTTCGAGCTGGCCAATGGCGGCACCTTGTTTCTGGATGAGGTCGGCGAGTTGTCGTTGACCGTGCAAGCCAAGCTGCTGCGCGTGCTGCAAAGCGGCCAATTACAACGCCTGGGCTCGGACAAGGAACATCAGGTGGACGTGCGCTTGATCGCCGCCACTAACCGCGACCTTGCTGAAGAAGTGCGCAGCGGTCGCTACCGCGCCGACTTTTATCACCGCCTGAGCGTGTACCCGCTGCAAGTGCCGGCGCTGCGCGAGCGCGGTCGCGATGTGTTGCTGCTGGCGGGGTTTTTCCTCGAACAGAACCGCTCGCGCATGGGCCTGGGCAGCTTGCGCCTGACAAGCGATGCGCAAGCGGCGCTGCTGGCCTACAACTGGCCCGGCAATGTGCGAGAGCTGGAACATTTGATCGGACGCAGCGCGCTGAAAGCCCTGGGTAACTGTCGCGAACGACCGAAGATCTTGAGCCTGAATGCCAGGGACCTGGACCTGCCCGATGTGAGTGCGCCGCCGGTGCTTGAGGCGCCGGCCGAGCCGGTCCCGACCATCACGGGCGACCTGCGCCAGGCCACCGAACACTATCAACGCCAGATCATCAGCGCCTGCCTTGAACGCCACCAGCACAACTGGGCCAGCGCCGCCCGCGAACTCGGCCTGGACCGCGCCAACCTCGGCCGCATGGCCAAACGCCTGGGCCTCAAATAACCCAAACACCTCGGTCAAATGTGGGAGCTGGCTTGCCTGCGATAGCGTTGGGTCAGTGAAAGACGAGCTGGCAGACACACTGCCATCGCAGGCAAGCCAGCTCCCACATTAGATAGCCTTCGCCTTGAAGATCGCAGCCACAGCCTTCGGCTTACGAAACACCAACACATTCCCCAGCATCACCAGCACCAACCCCATCAACGCCGGTGCCGTCCACTGATACCCCTCGGCATACGCCGACACATTCAGTGCCACCACCGGAAACAACACCGTGCAATACGCCGCCCGCTCCGGCCCCATACGCCCTACCAGCGTGAGATACGCCGTAAAGCCGATCACCGACCCCGGAATCACCAGGTACCACAGCGCCCCGACATACCGTGCGCTCCAGTCCATCTCAAACGGAATCCCGCGCACTGCGCAGTAGGTCGCCAGCATCGCCGCCCCATAGGCCATTCCCCACGCATTGGTGGTCAATGGCCGCAGCCCGGCCTTCTGCTGCAAGCTCGAGAGCATATTGCCCGCCGAAAAACACATCGTCCCGAGCAACGCCAACCCCAACCCCAATAATGTCTGCGGGCTGGCCGTATGCCCCGCCAACTCCGGCCAGAACAAAAAGCCCAACCCCAGTAACCCCAGCGCGCCGCCCATCAACACGTTACGCGCCACGCGCTGGCCGAAGAACACCCGCGCATTCAACGCGTTCCACAGCGTGGCAGTAGAAAACACCACCGCCACCAATCCGCTGGGAATCCATTGGCTGGCCGTGAGGAAACACATGAAGTTCACGCAAAACAGGCACAACCCCTGCGCCAGGCAGATCAAGTGCCCGCGCCGGTTCATCACCTGCAACTTGCGGCTGAGCAACAACAGCGCAAACAGCACCAGTGCCGCCAGGCCAAAGCGATAGACGATCGACACGGGAATCGCCACCACGCCCAGCTGCCATTTCAGCGCGATCCAGGTGGTGCCCCAGATCAGCACGGTGAGTAAATACAGGAAAAGGTTCATAGCGGGCTCCGTCGGTTGAGCCACAGTCTCCCCCGCCGCCCCGTCGGCGTTCTTGCACATTCTTGCGCTTTTGTCGGGCGGCGGGATCACAGCGCACACGGCGCGGAGTAGGATGCAAGGCGTCGGAGAGTACACGCCATGTCAGCTATGGAATCACTGCAAGTCTTTCAAGCCCTTAACCGCTCGCCCAATGCACGCCTTGAGGCCTGCGCCGAGCTCGGTGACGGCTTGTCTGTGGCCTTGTGGAGCAACCACCACGATGCCCAGGAGTATCAGGCGACAACCCATCACACGTTGTCGTGCTACATCAGCGGTGGTACTGGCACCTTTCACCGTGACAGGCCCGGCACCAAAGGCGGCCCCGACAAGCTGTGCATCATGCCCGCCGAACACCAGTCAGCCTGGGTGATCAACGGCGAAATTCGTCTGGCCCACGTGTATTTCAGCCCGGAGCAATTTGCCCTCGGCTGCGTCACCCTGCTCGACCGCGAACCGCGCGAATTGCAACTGCGCGAAAGCACCTTCCTTGAAGACGCCAGCCAGGCTCAGCGTTTTCACCAGTTGATCGCCCTCAACTGGCACGAGCCCGCCGAGCGTATGCTGACCAGCAGCCTGGCCCATGAAATGCTCAGCCACACCCTGCTCAGCCAAGTCGGCGCACGCGAAGGCCTGCGTTTGAAAGGCGGGCTGGCGGCGCACCAGCGACGGCTGTTGGTGGACTACATCGATCACCACCTGGAAGAGCCGATCAGCCTTGGCCAATTGGCCGGCCTGTGCGCACTGTCGGAATACCATTTCGCGCGGATGTTCCGCCAAAGCTTCGGCTTGCCGCCCCACCAATACCTGTTGGCACGGCGCCTGGCCCGCGCGCAAACCCTGCTGCGCAGCGGCGCCCTGCCCCTCGGTGAAATCGCCTGGAAGTGCGGTTTCTCCAGCGCCAGCCACTTCACCCACCGCTTCCGCCAAGCCATGGGCGCCACACCCGGTGAATACCGCCAGGCGTTCTCCACTATCTGAAGTGGCGAGCGAGATTCTGTAGTGAATGAGCTTGTGTGGCGAGCGAGCTTGCTCGCGCTGGGGTGCGAAGCAGCGCCAAAATCAGGCGCTGAGGAGTATCTGATACACGGCATTCATCCTCATTGGGGCCGCTTCGCGGCCCAACGCGGGGCAAGCCCGCTCGCCACAGGGATGTCGGGGTGGGGGCGTTGCCTTTGGGGAGGTAGGTAGGGGCTTAAACCATCAACCCCAACGTCTTGGCCTTGGCCACCGCTTGAGTTCTTCGCTCCACACCGAGTTTGCTGTGGATACGCCGCGCGTGGGTCTTGACGGTGTGCAGGGAAATAAACAGCCGGTCAGCGATTTCCAGGTTGGAATTACCAGACGCGATCAACTGCAGCACTTCCAGCTCCCGATGGCTCAAGGGGTTTTGCGCCACGCCCGTGGGCGACGCCTGGGGTTCCAGGCCCAGCTCACTCAATAGCCCCGGCGAGCGCAAACGCAATTCACGAACGGCTTGCTGAACCTGGCAACGCGCCGCCAGTTCCAGGCCGGTTTGCAGAGAGCGACGCGCCAACCCCATATCCCCCAATTGCCAGGCGACTTCCCCCAGCACCAACTGCAACTCGGTTTCCAGGCACAGCATGCCGCGCTGTTGCGTGGCCTCAAGCAAGGCAGTGAGCCGTGCGATGGGCTGATCGGCGCAGCCCAGTTTTACTTCGGCCAATACCAGCAGGTATTCCAGACGCGGGATCAATTCCAGGGTGGCGGGCGGCGCCTGCCGCGCCTGCGGCCCGCGAAAGTGACGCAGCACCCGGCGCACCGCTTCCACGGTCAGCTCGGCGCGACCTTGTTGCAGCCAGAAATGCCCACTGATCAACAGCAACACCGCGCGGTACACCGTGTCGGGCACATGGCGTTGCTGCATCAGTCGCTCGGCTTCGCGCAGTTGGATAAACGCCTGCGCATAGTCGCCGTGGTTGGCGGCCAACAGCGCCAGCCCAAGAAAACCGTACAGCACGCGTTTGTCCTGGCTATGCAGGCACATCTTCAAGCCCGCATCGAAGCATTCGGCGGCCAGCGTGTCCTGCCCCTGACGCAACGCCAGGTGCCCGCGCCGCAGGGCGATCCGCCCCATCAACGGCCCGGCCTTGAGGCGCTGTTGATCGAGCATCGCCTGCAGGTTTTCCAACAGGCTTTGCGCGCGATACGGCGCACCGCGTTGCTCCAGCAATTGTGCGTGGTCCAGCTCAAGCAGCGCTTCCAGCACCAGCGAGCCATGGGCACGGGCCAGGCACAGGGCTTCGCGGTTTAAAGCCTGGGCCACGTCCAACTCGCCGCGCAGCAAGGCTTGCTGGGTCAAGCCCGACAGGCACATCAGCCGCGACGTCCAGGCGCTGCCGGGCAAGGCTTGCAACGCCTCCAGAAAATGCGCGCGGGAGCGTTCGGCATCGCCGCCCAAATGCAGCAACCAGCCCCACAACGCCTGCCAGCGCGCCAACAGATGCCGCTGTTGCGCCGCCGTCGGTTGCGGGGCAAACCGGGCCAACTGATCGATACACACCGCCGCTTGCTCGAAACGCCCGGCAAACAACAAGGCCGCCGTCACCAGCCCAACCAGTTGCGCCGAGCCAAGCATCAATTCGTCGCCGTGTTCCTCGTGCAGGCGCAACAACAGCACGGCGTTTTGCTGGCGAAACACATCCTCGAAACTGAAGTGCTGCAACAGGCTCACCGCCACTTCGTACTCTTCGGCGAGCAGCGCCTGCTCAAACGCTGCCTGCCAGTCACGCTCGGCGGTGAACCACTGGCATGCACGCCGATGCCACGACCGTTTGGCCGGCCAGGGTTCATCGCGCAGCAACCGCGCCAGCGGTGGGAAAACCTGCAACCACTCGCTGGTGTCTTCCCACGGCTGAATAAACGCGCCGAGCGCCTGTAAATCGCGCAGGTATTGATCACCGTCGCCAGCCCCAAACAGGTGCTCACACAGGCTCACGTTGAAACGCGGCAGGTGGGCCAGCACGCGCCAGGCGTCGGCCAGTTCCGCCGGCAAGGTACCGAGCAGCTCGTGTTGCAGATAATCGAGCAAGGTCTTGTCGGGGTGGCCGTCGCCGAGCATCGCGATGCGCACACCCGCGCACCAACCGGCGCTGAACTGCATGACGCTGTCGACGGTTTGCCCTGGGCTCAACAGCTGTTGAATGTGCGCCGGGCTGAATGACAATTCGCTGCACTCCAGCAACTCATCGTCGAGCAACAGGCGCGGCCAATTGCACAGCGGTCGTCGTCGCGCGCCCAGCCACCAGGTCAGCGCGGGACTGGCGGTGGTGAGCAAACGGTCGAGCAAGGCGTCCAGCTCGGGGGCGGGCTGGCGGCAGAAATCATCGAGAAACACCCAGGCCGTGGCTTGCCAGCGGCTAAGGTCGAGCAGCAATGTGGCTTCATCCACAAAGGGCAGGCTCAGGTGGTGCGCCAGGCGCTGGCAGAGATCAGCCGGGCTGAGCGTACCGCCGTTGAGGGGCAGCCAATACACCTGGCACCCCGCCGGCGCCTGCAACGCGCACTCGGCGAGCAAGGCGCTCTTGCCACTGCCGCCCGGCGCACACAGCAACCTCACCCTGGCGGGCGCGGCGAGCAACGGCTCGGTCAGATGGGGGCGCAACACATGGTGGGCGGACAGCCGAGGCATGAATCCAGGACGGTCCAGGAGGCGTGTCATGGCGGTCATTGCTGCATCCTGCTTTTTTATTGTTATGCAACCTGACGCCTACCCTAGTCCTGTGGTTGGCGGTTGTTGAAGAAGTATTCAGCACAATGATTGAAAGGCATGCACAAAACTAAATGTGGGAGCCAGCTCCCACACAAGCCAGCTCCCACAGGTTGATTGCATTTCAGATGAGCATCAGCGAACGCCCTCGGACCTCAGCGCCGCCGGGGTGTAATCCGCCGCCTTTGCCGCAAAGCCAAACACGAAACTGTGCTTCTCCTCGTTCTTCATCCCCAGCGCGATGTAGCGCCCGGCAATGATGTCGTACAGCGTTTCCACGGTGTACGCCGGCACTTGATGGTCGTAGTAAAACTGCGCATGGCCCTCAGCGATGCGCCACAGTTGGCCACGGCCGTCGTAGTGATCCACCAGCGCAACCTGCCAGCTGTCTTCGTCGATGTACATGTGGCGCTTGGCGTAGATATGCCGCTCGCTCGGCTTCACGGTGCCTACCACTTCCCACACGCGGTGCAGCTCATAGCGGGTGAGGTCCTGGTTGATATGCCCGGCCTTGATGATGTCGTCGTATTTGAGCGTCGGCGAGTCGAGCTTGTAGCTGTTGTAGGGGATGTACATCTCTTTCTTGCCCACCAGTTTCCAGTCGTAACGGTCGGGGGCGCCGGAGAACATGTCGAAGTTATCGGTGGTGCGCAGGCCGTCCGAGGCGGTGCCCGGCCCGTCATACGACACTTGCGGCGCGCGGCGCACACGGCGCTGGCCGGCGTTGTAGATCCAGGCCAGGCGCGGTTCCTTCACCTGGTCCAGGGTTTCGTGCACCAGCAGCACGTTGCCCGCCAAGCGTGCCGGCGCGGTGACCGATTGCTTGAAGTAACTCAGCACGTTAGCCGCCTTGGCCGGGTCGATATCCGGGATGGCCTGGGGCACCGCCACTTCTTCCTCGAAGCGAATCGGCGTGTAGCTGCCGTTGGTCTGCGGAGTCGCCTGGATGATGATGCGGCGCAGGTTGCCGCCGTGGTAGCGGGTGATGTGGTTCCACAGCACCTCCACGCCAGTCTTCGGAATCGGAAATGCGTAATAACGGTTGCCGGTGAAGTTTTCCAGGCCGTTACCGTCGTTGATGGTTTTGACGTTCAGCGCGCTGCGCTTGATCGACTCATAGATGTCCGGCGGCAGGTTGACCGTGCGGTGGCTCGGGTACACCGGGATCTTGTAGGTTTCGGGGTAGCGTTTGAACATCGCCACCTGGCCGTCGGAGAGTTTGTCCTTGTACTTGTCGACCGTGGCGGCGGTGATTACGAACAGCGGTTTTTCACTGGCGAACGGGTCGGCGAGGAAACCCTTGCTGTCCACCGCGCCAGCGTTTTTGGGGATGCCGCCGGTCCAGGCCGGGATCGAGCCGTCGGCGTTGCCGGCTTTTTCGGCGCCGACCGGGGTCAAGGTGGTACCGAGCTTGGCAGCCTCTTCGGGTGAGACCGCCGCCATTACCTGAGCGGCGAGCAAGCTCAGGGCCATCACTGCAAATAGCTTACGCATAGATTCTTGTCCTTCTTTAAGCCAGATCAGAAGTTCACGCCGAAGCTGAGGGCGAGGAAGTCGCGGTCGGTCAGGGTGTTGTAGTCGCCGCCAAAAAAGTCGGTGTAGCTCAGGCTCGCGGTGTAGGTGTTGCGGTAGTCCGCGTCCACGCCGACGCTGATGGCCTTGGAGCCTTCGTTGAAAATGCCGTTGGGGCCATAGCCGCTGACGTCATGGGACCAGGACAGGTTGGGCTTGAGGTTCACCCCG
Source organism: Pseudomonas sp. PWP3-1b2 (assembly GCF_049896045.1). NCBI lineage: Bacteria > Pseudomonadati > Pseudomonadota > Gammaproteobacteria > Pseudomonadales > Pseudomonadaceae > Pseudomonas > Pseudomonas sp. PWP3-1b2. Next base: position 75,320 of record NZ_JAFCTN010000007.1, on the reverse strand, counting down.
GCAAACACGTTGTTGTAGTCAAGGATGGCCCGGGCGCGATAACCCCAGGAGTTGGCCGTGACGAAACCGTCGGTATCGCCCTGAAACCCGTAGGCGCCGTACACCGAGTCGCGGCCGTAGCGCAGTTGGGATTTGTCTTCCAGCCCACCGACGTGCACGAACGCCGCCTCGCCCACCAACGTCAGGCGTGAGGCGCCCAGTACCTGGTCGAAGAATTGGGTCATGGTGCTCTGGATCTGGGTGATTTCCTTGCGGCGGTAACCGGCGTTGTCCGAGCCGAACGAACTGCGGATTGGCGAGGCGGTGTTGCCGGAGATCGGGTTGACCAGCGCCAGGGTCAGGTCGGTGGTGTTGAGCTGCACCGGCGCATTCGGCCGGTAACTGATTTCGCCGGTCCATGCCGTGCCGGTAGGCAAGGTGGTGGAGAAGCTCGCGCCATACAGGCGGATGTCTTCCGGGTAATCGAGGTAGTACTGGCCACGCCCGAGCATGGTGCTTTGAGCCAGGCCTGCGCCGGAGCCGGGTGCGATGGCATTGGCAGTGGCGGCAATACGCCCGATGGTGGCCAGGCTGGTGTTAGCGGTGAGGGTACCCACGGTGGGCGTGCGGCTGTGGTAATTCATGAAGTACAGGCCGTACTCGGTGTCATCGCCGAGCCAGCGCAAGGCCGCGCCGAACTGGCCGCCATCGCGCGCCTCGCGGTCCTTGGCACGCTGCACCACCACGCCTTCACGGGTGACCTGAAAGCCCTGGCCGAAGGCCGCCGCCACCGGTTGCAGCGGCGCAATCGCCGGGCTGCCGACGGTGTAGTTGTTGTTGCAGCCGTGGGCAGCCACATCGCCACCAAAAAAGGTGCCGCAGTTATCCAGTACGGTGTTTTCCCAGTTCAGTTGGTAGAACCCTTCAACGGATAACTGGTTGGTCAGACTTTGGGAAGCGAACAGCATGTTGACCGGAATCAGGCCTTCCTTGATTTCGGCGCCCGGACGGCGAAACGCGGAGACGTCGATGGGGTTGATGCTGTTGATCGAGTTACCGATAAACGTACTCTCACCCCAGCTCACCACCTGCTTGCCCACGCGCACGTTGCCCGGCTGGTCGCCGATGGAATAGTTGTGATAGACGAAGGCGTCGAGCAGCTCGTAGCCGGACGAGCGCGCTCCCTCGTCGCGGTGGTTATTGCTGATTTGTTTGAATTCGCGGTCTTCGTCCTGCAACTCGAAGTCGTACCAGTACTTGCCGCGCACAAACACGCCGCTGTCGCCGTACTTGAGCTCCAGGTCGTGAATGCCTTTGAAGATTTTCGAGAAGGTCTCGCCTTTCTTGAAGTTCAACCGCCCGTCATCCCCGGTGGACGCCTGCCCGGTGCCGCCGTTGGGAGTGCCCACCAGCTTCTTGTCGGCGTCGCGCATGCCCCAACTGGCGCCGACCGACAGCGAAGAATCGAATTGCCCTTCGATCTCGCCAATGTTGAACGACACAGCCTGCGCCTGGGCACAGCACCCCAGCGCAACCGCCGCAGCGAGCGCCTGTGGCGTGAAGATGGCGCGCATTGTTGTTTTTGTCATGCGTCTTCCCCGGTGAGTGACAGAAGGCCCCACCCTACTGCCGCCTTTCGGGAGGGATAAGCGCACCAAGGAGGTATTCGTGTTGTCGCTCGAAAGGATTAACAGGCCCTCTGGCCGGGGTTTGGGCGGGGCCATGGACCGGATAGATGAACCGGTATCAGGAGAATGGATAGCGCGTGCTTGAACGCGCATTGCCACGCGGTGCACGGGAACGATCGTTACGGATTATGCAACAGTCCTTGTCCTGAACTGCTATTACTCATTTTGTTACAAGCGGCTATTCTTGCCGGGCTTTCAGGGCAAATGGCCCGCTGGCACAACTGCCGGAAAAGTCTGATTCCAATAGATTGATCCATTTTTCAATCTATTACCGCTGTTCACTGACGTTGATTTGTCGCTCCTTGATCCAACGTCTTACTTCGGCCGCTGCCTTTGCAGCGGCCTTTTTTATGCCTGAAATAAAACGGGGCGCCATCAGCGCCCCGCAGGATTCAACACCGTTCAAGCAACGATCAGAGGCTGAATTTCTGCAAGTTGGCCATCATCTCCTTCAACGCTTCGATGGTGTCCTTGGGGTGAGCCGCGCCTTCAAAATCGCAGATCTGCGCCCAATGCGCCGCCACGTCATCCGGCGAGAAACCCGCCTCAGGGTCAAACCCCACACCGAGGCTGCGTTCCCAGCGAGTCTTGCCGATCCAGCCACCGCCCACTTCAAACAGCCCTGAAGTTTCCTGGCAGGCTTCGCTGCCCAGGAACACCACCAGCGGGCTGACCAGTTCCGGCTTGAGGCGTTCGAACACCTGCGGCGGGATCAGGCCTTCGGTCATGCGCGTGCCGCCAGTGGGGGCGATGGCGTTGACCAGGATGTTGTTCTTGCGCCCTTCCAACGCCAGGGTGCGGGTTAAACCATACAGGCCAAGCTTGGCCATGCCGTAGTTGGACTGGCCGAAGTTGCCGTAGATGCCCGAGGTGGACGCGGTAAAAATCACCCGGCCATAACCCTGCTCGCGCAGGTGTGGCCAGGCAGCGCGGGTGACTTTGTACGCGCCTTCGACATGCACCCGGTAAACCAGGTCCCAGTCGCCGTCTTCCATTTTGTGGAAGGTCTTGTCGCGCAGGATGCCGGCGTTGTTGACCACAACGTCGATGCGACCGAACACGTCGAGGGCGTTCTGCACGATCTTGTCACCGTCGGTGACGGAATCGTGGTTGGCTTCGGCAATGCCGCCTGCCTCACGGATTTCAGCCACTACGCGGTCAGCCGCCGAGGCATTGGCGCCCTCGCCCTGGGTGGAACCGCCAAGGTCGTTGACCAGCACTTTGGCCCCGTGCCTGGCGAACAGCAGCGCATGGGCACGGCCCAACCCGCCGCCGGCACCGGTGACGATCACGACCTTATCCTTGAACTGCACTGACTCACTCATACCGAACTCCGCTGGCGACAATGGGAATGGGGTGAGTGTCAGGCACACAGGCGTTGGTCACAATAAAGTCGGCCGAGGCTGAATGGTGCTTGATAAGGCAGCGGGATGATTGGGTGGGAGCCGCAATCAGGCATCACAAACACGCCAACTCCCTCACAGGCCCCGCGATCCGCTCGCGAAACGCCAGGTAATGCTTGAGCACCAGCACCGGCGCTTCAATCTGCGGGTAGTGGCCGATGTTCGCCAGCAACACTGTATCGGGATGCGGCACCAGCTCGTGATAACGCTCAACCATGTGCGCACCGGAGATGGGATCAACCTCGCCATCGATCACCCGCAACGGCACTTCGCCGCGCTGCATGGCGGCCACCCAACGCTCACGCATCCGCCGGCGCTGCGGGATGTAGTTGATAAGTTTATGCAGGATGCGCGTCCCGTCGTTGCAGTTGATCAAACTCCAGAAATCATCCAGCGCGCTCTCGCTGGGCCGCGTATTCGGGCCGAAAATCTGGCTGAAGCTGTCCGATAACGCAGTACGCCTGAAGGCGCGTCCGATCATCCAGCCCAGCGGGCTGAGCAACAGTTTTTGCACCAGCACCGAACGATGGGTTTCAGGAAACAGCCCCCCATTCAGGAACACACAGCTGGCCATCTGAAAGCGACCCTCGTAATGGCGCGCCAACAACTCCTGAGCCACGCTGTCGCCGTAGTCATGGGCCAACACATGCACCGGCTGCTCCACGCGCAGGTGCTCGAGCAGCGCCTGTTGCAGGTCGGCCTGTTCCAGCAGGCAATAGTCGTGATCCACCGGCTTGGCCGACGCGCCGAAACCGAGCATGTCGCAGGCGATCACCAGGTTGCGCTGGGCCAGGGGTTGCCACAGGTAATGCCAGTCCCAACTGGCCGTGGGGAAGCCATGGATCAACAGCAGCGGCTCGCCCTGCCCGGCCACCCAGTAGCGAATGGTGCGACCACGAAAGACGAACGCCTGGCTGCGTTTGCGCCAGGCTCTGAGCGGGATTTCGGCGAGTGGCATCAGCTTTTATACCCGGGGTCTTGGCTGTCCAATTTACGCAGCAACGCCGGCCAGGCCAGCGCGCCTCCCATACCTTGAGTACTCTTTGTGACAGCTGCCACCATTGCTCTGGCGCCGGCAAGAATCTGCGGCTCGATGGCGATCAACGCTGCCCCACCGTTCTGCGCCAGCACCTGGATATCGCAGGTGCGCTGGAAGGTGAACATCATCAGGAAGGTATCGGCGATGGTGCCGCCGCAGGTCAACAGCCCGTGGTTGTGCAGCATCAGGAAATTGTTGTCGCCAAGGTCCGCCTGCAGGCGCGCCTTTTCTTCAGGGTTCAGCGCCACGCCTTCGTAGGCGTGATACGCCAGGCTCGACAAGACAAAAATGGATTGCTGGCTGATGGGCAGCACGCCCTGCTTCTGCGCGGAAACGGCGACGCCGGACGCCGTGTGGGTGTGGATCACGCACGTCACGTCGTGGCGCACTTCATGGATAGCGCTGTGGATGGTGTAGCCCGCCGGGTTGATCTCGTAGGGGCTGTCCATCAGTTTGTTGCCGGCCTGATCGACCTTGACCAGGCTCGATGCGGTGATCTCGTGAAACATCAGCCCGTAGGGGTTGATCAGGAAATCATCGGTGCCCGGCACCTTGGCCGAGATGTGCGTGAAGATCAGGTCGTCCCAACCGTGCAACGCCACCAGGCGATAGCACGCGGCAAGGTCGACACGCGCCTGCCACTCGGCTGCGCTGACCTGATCTTTGACATTCTGTGACGACAGGATGGGGGCTAGACTCACGGCAACGACCTCCTTGGTGCTCGTTCTTATTGTTTTTTTGAGTGAGAGGTCAGTCTAGACAGGCGCCGTCACGCAAAGTAGTCGCCTTCGCAGCCAGCTTGATGACTGAGCGAGTCATCCATGAGCGTAGTCCATATAACGTCAGAGAAGCGCCGCCAATAAAGGCGCGGCGAACAGGTTGAGCAAGCCCGTCAACACCATCACCAAGCCCGCGACCGAGCCCTCTTCGCTGCCCACTTCCCGCGCGCGGCTGACACCCGCGCCGTGTGCGCCCACGCCAAACAACGCGCCGCGTGCCAGCGGCGTACGCAAGGGCAGCCACTTGAGCAACACGCCGCCCAGCATGGCGCCAAACACACCGGTGAACATCACGAACACGGCCGTGAGTTCCGGCACGCCGCCGAGGTCGGACGACACCGGCATGGCAAATGGCGTGGTGATCGAGCGCGGCACCAGCGACATCGTCACCGAACTGTCCAGCGCCAACGCCTTGGCCAGGCCGAACGAGGTGGCGATGGACACCGCGCTGCCGGCAATCATGCCCAGCAGCAAGGCTGACCAGTGGCGCGCCAGCAAGCGTCGTTGTTGCCAGATCGGCACGGCAAACGCCACGGTGACAGGGCCCAGTACCAGCATCAGCCAGTGGGTGTCGGTGGCGTATTCGGCGTAGGCGGTTTTCATCGGCACGGCGACGGCCAGCAACAGCGCCGGGACCAGAATCAGCGGCGAGAGCAGGTAGCGCCCGGTACGCAGGTAGATCCAGCGGCTGAAGAGGTAAGCGCCCAGGGTCAGGGCGAGCCAGAACACCGGCATCAGCTCAAGCTTCATGGCGCAGCTTCCAGCGGCAGACGAGTTCCACGGTGAACGCCGTGACCAGCATCACCGAGAGCGTGCTGAGGCCGATCACCAGCATGATGCGCCAGCCCTCAGTGCGCACCAGGCCACCGTAATCGAGCAGGCTCATCAGCGCCGGGATAAAAAACAACAGCATCTCGGCCATCAATACGCCTGCGCCCAACTCCAGTGCCGCAGGCTTGACCAGACCGCTGGCGAACGCCGCCAACAACATGCCCAGCCCCACCACGCCACCAGGTATCGGCCAGGCCAGCCAGGCGGCCAGTTGGCAGCCGAGTAGATAAATAGCCAGCAGCACGACCAGTTCCATCAGCAGGCGGCCAAGGTGTTGGAGGGTGAGACGTTTCATAAGCTATGGCTCCTCGCAGGCGCCCAGTTTAAAGAGGCCGCCCCCATACCCACAGCGAATTGTTAGACTGCCAGCTATTCCAAACTGGAATCATGTCGATGGAATTCAAACAGCTGCGCAGCTTTGTCGAAGTCATCCACCGTGGTGGTTTTACCCAAGCGGGCAAAACCCTGCACATCAGCCAGTCCGCCGTCAGCAAACAGGTGGCGCAACTGGAGCAAAGCCTGGGCACGCCCTTGCTGGAGCGCGCGGGCTCACAGATTCGCCTGACCGCCGCCGGTGAGGTGGTGTTGCAGCGCGCTGAGGCCATGCTGCGGCTGCAGACCGAGTTGCTCAGCGAGTTGGATGACATGAGGCAACTCACCCGTGGCGAGCTGCGCCTGGGCTTGCCGTTGCTGGCCGGCGATACGCTGTTCGCCGGGCTGTACGCCGAGTACCGCAGGCGTTACCCCAATGTGACTATCCAACTGCTGGAAGGCGGCAGCCGCAATATTGAGCAGGCGATTTTGAGCGGTGAGCTGGAGGTGGGCGGCAGCCTGATGCCCAATAATCCGGCCTTCGCCTGGCAAGCCTTCTGCGATGAGCCGCTGGATGCCTTGCTGCCGATGGACCATCCCCTGGCGCAAAACGCACAGGTACGCCTGGAGGAATTGGCGGACACGCCGTTCCTGATGTACCAGCGCAGTTTTGTGCTCAACGACCGCTTGATGCAGGCCTGTCAGCAATTGGGCTTCACGCCGAAGGAAATCGGGCGCAGCGGCCAGGCGGATTTTCTGGTCGCGCTGGTCGCCGCCGGGCAAGGCGTGGTGCTGCTGCCCAGCGTGGTCGCGCGGGGTTTGATGCGCCCCGGTGTGGTACGCCTCACGCTCAAGGCACCGGAATACTTGCGCTGGGACATTGCCTTTATCTGGCGCGAGGGCGCCTATCTGTCGAAAGCCGCCCAAGCCTGGCTGGCATTGCTGCGCGAGTTTCCGGTCAACCGCGCAGTGCAGTAACCAGGTCAGCCAGCCACGGCTCGGCATCGGACTCCGGGGTGACGCTTTCGCTGGCGTCCAGGCGCAGCATCGGCAGCACTTCACGCACGCCCAGCTCACCGAACAATTCGCGCATCTGTTCGCCACCGCCGCAGAAGGTGTCGCCGTAGCTCGCATCGCCCAGGCCGATCACGGCGCCCGGCAGGCCACGCCAGGCGGCGGGCAACTGGTCGCGAATCATCGAATAAAGCGGTTGCAGGTTGTCAGGCAGCTCGCCCATGCCGGTGGTCGACGTCACCGCCAGAAACGCCTCCGGGGCGAAGGCCTGCACGTCAGCCAGGGTAGCGCGCGGGTTGTGCCAGGCTTCAAAACCGGCCGCGTTGAGGATACCGGCGGCGTGGCGGGCGACTTCTTCAGCCGTGCCGTACACCGAGCCGGAAAGGATGGCGACTTTCATCAATCTGATCCTGTGGTTGAGCGAAAGCGTGGGATATTAGCAGCTGACGCAAATATTTCAGCGCGCTCGGCGCAACATTCAATAGTTGCCATACACTCCAAGCGCCGACACATGCCATGGACCGCTTTATGATTAACGCCACGCTGATGCAAATCGTCATCAACGCTTCCAACGACGGCATCGTCGTTGCCGAACGAGAAGGCCGGGACAAGCCGGTGATCTACGTCAACCCAGCCTTCGAGCGAATGACCGGTTACACCTTGGACGACATCTTGTATCAGGACTGCCGTTTTCTGCAGTCCGGTGATCGCGACCAGGTCGCGTTGGCCGCCATTCGTGAAGCCCTCGACAAGGGCGGTTCCTGCCGGCAAACCCTGCGTAATTACCGCAAGGACGGCACGCACTTCTGGAACGAACTGTCGCTTTCGACGGTTTATAACGAGGCGGACAAGCAGACGTACTTCGTCGGCGTGCAAAAAGACGTCACCACACAGGTGAAGGCTCAACAACGCGTGGCCCAGCTGGAAGCCCAGGTGGCAGAGCTGCAAGAGCAACTGGCAGCCCTGCAAGCGGCGAGTGCAATTAACAAGTTGTAGAAAATTCGGCCTTTACAGCGATAATGGCTTTTTAATGCCCCAGCCTTGAGCTACGTCAATGCACCGCGACACTCTCTTGACACAGGACGAACTGGATTTCATCCAGGACATGCAGCACAACCCGCAGCTTAACGTGCGGGATGCGTGGTCGAGCCTGACCGTCAACGGCGGTGCACAGATTCGCGATTTGCTCACCCGGCTCGCCGCTCACGACCACGTCACCATTCAAGCCCAGTTCGATAACCAGCAGCTCACCTTCCCGCTGCATTTGGTGGAAGACGAGTTTCATGCGGTGCATTTGCGGTTGGGCGTGCCGAGCATTTTCGAAGACGGGCCGATGATTCGGCCCTGGCGCCTGGCGCTGGAAACGCCGGTGGCCCTGGAGAACGTCAGGGGCAACCCGGCGGCGCTGTGGGTGCATGAGGTGTCATTCAAGGGCGTGCTGATCGAGATTCGCGGCCGGATCAAGGCGCCAAAAACCTTTTCCCTGTGGTTCAGCCCGTCCGGCTACGAGCGTATTGCACTGCGCGGCACGCTGGAGCGGGAAACTGCGCGGGGCTTGTTTGCCTACCGCCTGAGCCAGAGTGACTCCGATGAAATCGAGCGGCTGCGCCAGTTCATCCTGCACCAGCATCGTTTGGTGCACCCGCACGTCCATGCCTGAAATCAGGTATCCAGTTAGCCATTCAGACACTGCTGCAAACGGCGCTGCATTAACCGTGCGTCGTTGCCCAGGCAGCCAATCGACGAACCCGCCAGGCTGTCTTCTGCCAGGTCCGACGCATCCCCGGCCAGCAGTAACGGGCAATCCAGTGTCATTGCCAGGCGTTTAAGCCGCGTCGGCAACTCGCTGACAGGGGCTCGATTGGAAAACAGCACAAGCGCTTGCGGCCGGGTCTTTTCACAGACCAGCGTCAACTCATCGAACGGCTGGCCAACCCCCAACACTTTGACGGCGAGCTTTTCGCTGCCGATCAATAAACCCGCAACCAGTAATTCCAGCTCACGGCACTCCCCGACGATGGCAGCCAACAACACCCGCGGTGTCGCCGAAGCGCAGGCCATTTGCAGACGATAGGCGGTACGCGAGCGCAGAAAGTTGTCGAAGAACAGCCACTCGCTGGCCTGGCCGAAGCCGCCGTGATGGCGCAACAGTTGCTGCCACAGCGGCATCAGGATGTCTTGAAACACCACGGCCGTTGAGTACGCAGAGAAAATCTGGCCGTACAACCGGTCCAGTTGGCGGTCATCAAATGCGTTGATCGCCAGGCGCAATCGCGTTTGCCACTGCTGCCACTCCAGTTCGGTATCAATACGCGATGCCGTTGGCGATTCGCTGTGCAATTCATCACGTGCGAGGATCTTGCCCACCTTGCTCACCGACACGCCGCGTTCGATCCAGTCGAGAATACGGTGCACGGTGTCGATATCGGCGCTTGAATACAGCCGATGCCCACTTTCGGTGCGCGTGGGCTGAATGAGTCCATAACGGCGCTCCCAGGCACGCAATGTGACGGGGTTTACGCCGGTCAGACGGGAAACCTCGCGAATCGGAAAGAGCTGTTCAGCGTCGATGACACTGTCATGCGTCTTTTCACGCCGGGGAGCAATAATTTCGGGCATCAGAGATCGGATACGCTGGAGTCGGATTGGGTGCTATTTAGCGCAGTTTCCGGCCCTCCATTCAAGGTCCAACGCCAATCGACGGATGCCGCTGGCGTAATTTCTCAAAACAGGAATAATCCTTGCCTGTTTTTTCCACGTCGCTGCAACACCCCGCAGCGTCGTTCGTGCGCCACCTATCCGGTTCAGCGCACCCGTCTTATATGGAGATACACAATGTCTACCTCCCCCGTCACTTTGATGGTTGCGCGCCGCGTGGCAAAAGGGCGCTACGAAGAGCTGATGGCCTGGCTGCGCGAAGGCGAGCAATTGGCCACTGACTTCCCCGGCTATTTGGGTTCCGGTGTGCTGGCTCCGCCGCCCCATGACGATGAATTTCAGATTATCTTCCGCTTCGCCGACGAAAAAACCCTGCATGCCTGGGAGTTCTCTGCCTCGCGCAGTGCCTGGTTGAGCCGTGGCAGCGAGTTGTTTGCCGACCCGTCCGAGCACCGCGTCAGTGGCATCGATGGCTGGTTTGGCGCAGCAGGCGTACGCCCGCCGCGCTGGAAACAGGCGGTGGCAATCTGGCTGGCGTTTTTCCCGGTGTCGCTGCTGTTTAACTTCGGTCTGGGTTCATTGCTTAACGAACTGGACCTGTTCAGCCGCGTACTGGTGAGCACCCTGGCACTCACGCCGCTGATGGTTTACTGCTTCATCCCGCTGTCCACTCACCTGTTGGCGAGCTGGCTGCACCCTGCGCCACCACCGGCCAAGGTTGCCGAAGCCGCCGCTTGAGTACAGGGCCGCATGTCGCTGGTATAGTTTCCACCTGCCAGCGACGTGAGCCTCCCATGACTGCAACAGACGCCCCGATCCTGATCACCGGTGCCGGCCAGCGTGTCGGCCTGCACTGCGCCGAGCGCTTGCTCGACGAGGGCTACGCGGTGATTTTCAGCTACCGCAGCGAGCGCCCAGGCGTTGAAGCCCTGCGCAAGCGCGGCGCGGTCGGTGTGTTTGCCGACTTCTCCAGCGAAGCAGGAATTCTCGCGTTCATTGCGACGCTTAACACCCGGACCGACAGCCTGCGCGCGATCATCCACAATGCCTCGGCGTGGGTCGCAGAAACGCCGGGCGACGAAAGCCGTGCGTTCTGTGACATGTTCAGCGTGCATATGCTTGCGCCTTACCTGATCAACCTGCATTGTTCACCCTTGCTGAAACGCTCAACACCCGCCGATATCGTGCATATCAGCGACGACGTGGTGCGCAAGGGCAGCCGCCAGCACATTGCCTACTGCGCCACCAAGGCCGGGCTCGACAGCCTCACGTTATCGTTTGCTGCGCAATTCGCGCCGCTGATCAAGGTCAACGGCATTGCCCCGGCGATGGTGATGTTTAATGAAGGCGATGACGCGGCTTACCGCGCCAACGTCCTGGCCAAGGCGGCACTGGGCATCGAGCCAGGGCCCGAAGTGATCTACCAGAGCGTGCGTTACCTGCTGGACAACCCCTATGTCACCGGTACCACCCTGACCGTCAACGGCGGGCGGCATATCAAGTAAGCCGTTTGTGAGGATGTTGTATGACCTTGTCCCTGCCCCAACACTACCGCGAAATCCTCAAGGGCCTGGGCGAAGACCCGGAACGCGAAGGCCTGCTCGACACCCCCAAGCGTGCTGCCAAAGCCATGCAGTACCTGTGTCATGGCTACGAGCAAAACCTGGATGAAATCGTCAACGGCGCGCTGTTTGCGTCCGACAATGACGAGATGGTGATCCTCAAGGACATCGAACTGTATTCGCTGTGCGAGCACCACCTGCTGCCCTTTATCGGCAAGGCCCACGTGGCCTATATTCCGACCGGCAAAGTGCTGGGCCTGTCGAAGCTGGCGCGCATTGTCGACATGTACGCACGGCGCCTGCAGATCCAGGAAAACCTCACGCGGCAGATCGCCGACGCGATCCAGCAGGTCACCCAGGCCGATGGCGTCGCGGTGGTGATCGAAGCCAGGCACATGTGCATGATGATGCGCGGTGTGGAAAAACAGAATTCAACCATGAACACCTCGGTGATGCTCGGCGCGTTCCGCGAGTCGAACACCACGCGCATGGAGTTCCTGCAACTGATCGGACGGAGCAAGTAGCAATGCCACAACTTCAACCAGGCATGGCGCGCATCCGGGTCAAGGACCTTTGCCTGCGCACCTTTATCGGCATCAACGAGGACGAGATCCTCAACAAGCAGGATGTGCTGATCAACCTGACCATCCTGTATGCCGCCCAGGAAGCCGTGCGCGACAACGATATCGACCACGCGCTGAACTACCGCACCATCACCAAGGCGATCATTGCTCACGTCGAAGGCAATCGCTTCGCCCTGCTGGAGCGCCTGACCCAGGAATTGCTCGACCTGGTGATGAGCAACGAGTCGGTGCTGTACGCCGAAGTCGAAGTGGACAAACCCCACGCGCTGCGCTTTGCCGAATCAGTTTCAATTACCCTGGCGGCCAGCCGCTAACCCCGAATTTTCAGTGAGCCTTATGAACGATCAACAACGCCTCGAACTCGAAGCCGCCGCCTTCCGCCGACTGGTGGCGCACCTGGACAGCCGCAAGGACGTGCAGAACATTGACCTGATGAACCTCTCCGGTTTCTGCCGTAACTGCCTATCCAAGTGGTACAAGGCCGAGGCCGACGAACGCCAGATCGAGCTGAGCCTCGATGACGCCCGTGAAGTGGTGTACGGCATGCCGTACGCCGAGTGGAAAGCTCAATACCAGAGAGAAGCCAGCGCCGACCAACAGGCCGCGTTCGCCAAAGGAAAAACCCATGACTGACCTGAACACCCTGCGCGCCAGCCTCAACAGCGGCGAACACGCGTTTGCCGAGACCTTGGCTTTTGTGGCTGCTGGTTACGCGTATCAGCCGCAAGCTTTCACTAACGGCGATGTAGAGAATGCTGCCGGGCAAAACGAAGGCTCGTGCAAGACGCTGGGCCTGGCGTTGCTGGAAGGGTTGAGTGACCAGGAAGCGTTGCTGGCGTTTGGTGAGCATTACCGCTCTGTCGTGGCAACGCCGGAAGGCACAGACCACGCCAATATCCGCGCGCTGATTGCGCATGGTTTGGCCGGTGTGAAATTCACCGCACAGCCCCTGACCCGCCGCTGATTCAATTTGCAATACGGTCACTGTGGTTCCGGGCTTGCCTGCGTGGGGGTTGTTCCTGTTCCACCGCTATCGCAGGCAAGCCAGCTCCCACATTTGAACTGCGGCGCTGATTAAATTGTGGACATAAAAAAACCGGCCTCTCAGCCGGTTTTTTTTTTTCAACGGTTTAGAACGAAGCGTCCTTCAACCCGTCGAGGTAACGCTCGGCATCCAGGGCCGCCATGCAACCGGCGCCGGCCGAGGTGATGGCCTGGCGGTACACGTGGTCAGCCACGTCACCGGCAGCAAAAATGCCTTCGATGTTGGTCGCAGTCGCGTTGCCTTCACGGCCGCCCTGCACCACCAGATAACCGTCTTTGGCTTCCAGCACGCCTTCGAACAGCGAGGTGTTCGGGGTGTGGCCGATGGCGATGAATACGCCGTCAACGGTCAGCTCGTCGAAGCTGCCATCGTTGTTTTTCAGGCGAGCACCGGTCACGCCCATGTTGTCACCCAGGACTTCGTCCAGGGTGGCGTTGAGCTTGAGGATGATCTTGCCTTCAGCGACACGGGCGTGCAGCTTGTCGATCAGGATTTTCTCGGCGCGGAAGGTTTCGCGGCGGTGAACCAGGGTCACGGTGCTGGCGATGTTGGCCAGGTACAGCGCCTCTTCCACGGCCGTGTTGCCGCCACCGACTACAGCGACGGGCTTGTTGCGATAGAAGAAACCGTCGCAGGTCGCGCAGGCGGAAACGCCTTTGCCCATGAACGCTTCTTCCGACGGCAGGCCCAGGTAACGGGCGCTGGCGCCAGTGGCGATGATCAGCGCGTCACAGGTGTAGACGCCGCTGTCGCCGGTCAGGCTGTAAGGCTTCTTGGAGAAATCGACCTTGTTGATGTGGTCAAAGACGATCTCGGTCTCAAAGCGCTCGGCGTGTTCTTTCATGCGTTCCATCAGCACCGGGCCGGTCAGGCCGTGGACGTCGCCCGGCCAGTTGTCGACTTCGGTGGTGGTGGTCAATTGACCGCCCGCCTGCATGCCAGTGATCAGCAGCGGCTTGAGGTTGGCCCGGGCAGCGTAGACGGCAGCGCTGTAACCGGCAGGGCCGGAACCGAGAATAATCACTCGCGAATGACGGGTATCAGACATGACTCACTCCTATCGACCGCCCGGACAACAAGGCGGCTGGAATAAAAAAGGACCGCGAAACACTTGGGGAAGTGCTTGAACTCGCAGGCCCTGAAAAATAATGGGTGCAGCGTATCGAGGGGGGCAAGATTAAGGAAATACGCAATAACAATCCAGCTCATAGGCGGTCTCTATGCCGTCGGCCTCATTAATCGAAGCCATTGTTACCGTTGATGTCGCCGCTTCCACCGCCAAGGCAAAGCCGGTAAGGTCTGCGCGTTCGCCCATTGCTCGGAGTTTTCCATGCCTGCCCCTGCTCTTTCCGGCCCGCAATACCTGCGCGAAGGTCTCAAACTGGTGTTGAGCCCTGGCCTGCGCGCGTTTGTGCTGCTGCCGCTGGCGATCAACCTGATGCTGTTCGTCGGCTTGATCTATTTCGCCGGCCACCAGTTCAGCCTGTGGGTCGACCACTTGATGCCGACGCTGCCGAGTTGGCTGAGCTTTTTGAATTACCTGCTGTGGCCATTGTTTGTGGTGCTGGTGGTGCTGATGGTGTTTTTTACCTTCACCATGCTGGCCAATATCATCGCGGCGCCGTTCAACGGCTTTCTCTCGGAGAAAGTTGAAGTGGTGGTGCGTGGCACCGACGACTTCCCGGCGTTCAGCTGGGGCGAATTGATCGCCATGGTGCCGCGTACTTTGTCCCGGGAAATGCGCAAGCTGGGCTACTTCCTGCCACGGGCCATCGGCCTGTTTATCCTGTCGTTCATTCCAGTGGTCAACCTGATCGCGGCGCCGCTGTGGCTGCTGTTTGGCGTGTGGATGATGGCGATCCAGTACATCGACTACCCGGCGGACAACCACAAGCTGGGCTGGAACGAAATGCTCGCCTGGCTGCGCCAGAAGCGCTGGCAAAGCATGAGCTTTGGCGGCATCGTTTACCTGGTGTTGCTGGTGCCGGTGGTGAACCTGCTGATGATGCCGGCGGCCGTTGCTGGCGCCACCTTGTTCTGGGTGCGTGAGCAAGGGGCCGAGGCGATGACACGGCAGGCTATCGCCAAGTCATAAATCCATCATCCCGATGACACAATGACGACATGGCCCACAGTGACACTGTGGGTCATGACGACAGCCTCGCTCCACATCACCCTGATCACCGAAACCTTCCCGCCAGAGATCAACGGGGTGGCCAATACCCTTGGCCGCCTGTGTGACGGCTTGCGCGCACGCGGCCATCAGGTCGAACTGGTGCGCCCGCGACAGGGTGTCGATCAGAGCCGCCCCAGCGATGACGGCTTGCTGCTGTGCCGCGGCTGGCCGCTACCGGGTTACCCGGGCCTGCAATGGGGCCAGTCGTCGATGCACAAATTAATGCGACGCTGGACCCGTCAGCGCCCGGACGTGCTGTATATCGCCACGGAAGGGCCGCTGGGCTTGTCCGCCTTGCGCGCGGCACGGCGCCTGGGAATAGGCGTGGTCAGTGGGTTTCACACCAACTTTCAGCAGTATTCGAACCAATACGGCTTGAGCATGCTGAGCCGTCTGGTGACCCACTATTTGCGTTGGTTCCACAACCGCTCGACCTTGACCCTGGTGCCGAGCACGAGCCAGCGCCTGGAGCTGGAGCGGCGCAGTTTCGAGCGTCTGGGCATGTTGTCCCGCGGGGTCGACAGCCAATTGTTTCACCCGGCCAAGCGCGATCACGCGCTGCGTGAAAGCTGGGCGTTGAACAGTGAGCAAATCGCTGTGCTGCATGTGGGAAGACTGGCCCAGGAAAAGAACCTGGGGCTGCTTAAACGCTGCTTCGAGACCTTGCAACACACCTATCCCCAGCGCCAGATGAAACTGATCATCGTCGGCGATGGCCCGCAGCGATCGATGCTGGAGAAGGAGTTGCCGGAGGCGATTTTCTGCGGCACGTTGCGCGGTGAAGAGCTGGCACGGCATTACGCCTCGGGCGACGTGTTCCTGTTCCCCAGCCTGACTGAAACCTTCGGCAACGTGGTGCTGGAAGCCATGGCTTCGGGTTTGGGTGTGGTCGCCTACGACCAGGCGGCTGCGACCCAGCATATTCGCCATGGCTACAACGGCGTGCTGGCGATGCCGGGGGATGAGGGGGCTTTTTGCGATGCGGCCAACTGGCTGCTGGAAGACGCGGAAGGCTTGCGCCGCATGCGCTTGAATGCTCGCCAACATGCGAGCCGCCAGGGTTGGCCGGCGATTATCGAGCAGTTTGAACGGCAGTTGCGTGGAGTGTGCAAGGACGGGCACCCGGTGCCCGTCCTGTCGCCCCTTACACCAGGGTCGTCAACGCCTCACGACTGAAGGGCAGGATGTCGCCTTCACGCCCTTCACGCACTTTCACCGCCCAATCCGGATCTACCAGCAGGGCACGGCCCACGGCAACCAGGTCGAACTCGTCGTTGTTCAGGCGCTCCAGCAGTTTTTCCAGGCTGGCCGGTTGCGCGACCTTGTCGGTATTGACCATGAACTGCAGGAACTCGCCGTCCAGGCCGACGCTGCCGACGGTGATGGTCGGCTTGCCAGTGAGCTGACGGGCCCAGCCGGCCAGGTTGAGGTCGGAACCTTCGAATTCAGGCTCCCAGAAACGGCGGGTGGAGCAGTGGAAAATATCCACACCGGCGTCAGACAAAGGCTTGAGGAATTCACCCAAGGCTTGCGGGGTTTGCACCAGGCGCGCGGTGTAGTCTTGCTGCTTCCATTGGGAGAATCGGAAAATGATCGGGAAGTCCGGGCCGACAGCGGCGCGGGTGGCCTGGATCAGCTCGATGGCAAAACGCGAACGGTTGGCCAGGCTGCCGCCGTATTCGTCGGTGCGCTGGTTAGTGCCTTCCCAGAAAAACTGATCGACCAGGTAGCCGTGGGCGCCGTGAATCTCGACGCCGTCCATGCCAATGCTTTGGGCATCCTTGGCAGCTTGGGCGAAGGCGTTGATCACGTCTTTGATGTCTTGGGTGGTCATGCCGTGGACGACAACAGTGCCGTCCTTGAGTTTTTCCATCGGGCCGTAGGCCGGCACGCTGGCGTCCGGTTCAGTGCCGATACGGCGCACACTGCCCACGTGCCACAGCTGCGGGACGATCTTGCCGCCTTCGGCGTGCACCGCGTCGACCACTTTCTTCCAGCCGGCCAGCGCGGCCTCACCGTAGAAATGCGGAACATTCGGGTAACCGTTGGACGCCGGATGGCCCACTACGGTGCCTTCGGTGATGATCAGGCCCACGCCCGCCGCGGCGCGGCGGCGGTAGTACTCAATGACCTTGGAGTTGGGCACGCCACCTGGGGAGAACGAGCGGGTCATCGGCGCCATGACCACGCGGGTCGACAGTTGCAGTGCGCCGAGCTGGAAGGGTTTGAACAAAGCTTGGACAGACATGGGGGCACTCCACGGAAGAGGGTTTATGATGCGGATAATATGGTGTGCGCAGCGTGCTTGATAGCACTATTGATCTGGGTGATTAAGGGGTAAAAGCAGGAAAGCCCGGTTGGCACTGACTTGTGGAGAGCGGGCTAATTGTGGCGAGCGGGCTTGCCCCGCGTTGGGGCGCGAAGCGGCCCCGAAAGCATGCACCTTGGAGTGTCTGAAGAACCGTGGTGGGTTTATTGGGGCTGCTTCGCAGCCCAACGCGGGGCAAGCCCGCTCGCCACAACAAGCCAGATTGCCACAGCAGGCTCGCTTGCCAAAGCAGGCCCGCTGCCGCGGCAAATCCGCGAATCAGGCCAGGGCTTTTTCGATGGCCTGGATGATGGTGGGATCATCCGGGGCAGTGCGGGGTGAGAAACGCGCCAGCACCCGGCCGTCCTTGCCCAGCAGGAATTTCTCGAAGTTCCAGGTGATGTCTCCGGGAAACTCGGCGCCCTCGCCCGCCAGCAGGCGGTAGAGCTGGTGGCGATCAGGGCCATTCACGTCGAGCTTGCTGCCCAGCGGGAACGTTACGCCATAATTCAGGCTGCAAAACGCCTGGATCTCTTCCTCGGTGCCCGGCTCCTGGCCGGCAAACTGGTTGCACGGCAGGCCCAGCACGGTAAAGCCCTTGTTCTTGTATTGCTGGTAGAGGGTTTCCAGCGCCGCGTATTGCGGGGTCAAGCCACATTTGGAGGCCACGTTGACCACCAGCATAACTTGCCCCTTGAAGGGCGCCAGCGGCAGCTCATGACCGTCTAAAGCTTTGAGTTTCAGGTCGTGGAAAGCACTCATGACGAACTCCAGATATCCCATGTTCTTCGCATTGCGGCCTGTCGAGATTACAGACCACAAGCCTGCAATCATAGACGCCGAGTGAAAAACTCGCCCACCGGTTACTGCGCGGTTGGCCAAGGCAAAATAGGAATTGCAGTCACGGCGTTCTGTGGGCTGCCTTCGATCAAACGGTCGCTGTAGACCAGGTAAACCAAAGTGTTGCGCTTCTTGTCGAGGAAACGCACCACCTGCATGGTCTTGAACACCAGCGACGTGCGCTCCTTGAACACTTCGTCGCCGTCCTTGAGTTCGCCCTTGAAGTGGATCGGACCTACCTGACGGCAGGCAATCGAGGCTTCAGCGCGGTCTTCAGCCAACCCAAGGCCGCCTTTAACGCCGCCGGTCTTGGCGCGCGACAGGTAGCAGGTCACGCCGTCAACCTTGGGGTCATCAAACGCTTCGACCACAATCCGGTCGTTGGGGCCGACAAACTTGAACACGGTCGACACCTGGGCAATCTCTTCAGCCGACGCCAGCACGGGCATCGCTAACAGCAGTCCGAGCACTAACTTCAATGAACGCATGGTTTATTCCCTTTGTTTTCAGACCAGGATCAGGTTGTCGCGATGAACCAGTTCCGGTTCCGCCATATAACCCAATAGTCCGACAATCGCTTCTGAGGATTGTCCAATGATTTTCTGCGCTTCAAGGGCGCTGTAGTTGGCCAGGCCACGGGCAATTTCACGGCCGTCGGGCGCTACGCACACCACCATTTCGCCACGGCGGAAGCTGCCCTGCACCAACTTGACGCCCACCGGCAGCAGGCTCTTGTGGCCCTGAGACAGCGCAGACACAGCGCCGGCGTCCAGCACCAGAGTGCCGCGGGTTTGCAGATGACCGGCCAGCCATTGTTTGCGCGCCGCGAGCATGCCGCGTTCCGGCGACAGCAGCGTTCCGATGCGTTCACCCGCCTTGAGGCGATCCAGCACGCGCTCGAGGCGCCCGCCGACGATGATGGTGTGCGCACCGGAGCGGGCCGCCAAACGTGCTGCACGCAGCTTGGTCTGCATACCGCCACGGCCCAGGGCGCCGCCCACACTGCCGGCCACGGCGTCCAGCGCCGGGTCATCGGCGCGCGCCTCATAAATAAGCTGGGCTTGGGGGTTATTGCGCGGGTCGGCGTCGAACATGCCGTCGCGGTCGGTGAGGATCACCAACAGGTCGGCTTCGACCAGGTTGGCCACCAGCGCTGCGAGGGTGTCGTTGTCGCCGAAACGGATTTCGTCGGTGACCACCGTGTCGTTTTCGTTGATCACCGGGATGACCTTCAGCTCCACCAATGCGCGCAAGGTACTGCGGGCGTTAAGGTAGCGCTTGCGGTCGGACAAGTCGTCGTGGGTCAGCAGAATCTGCGCAGTGTGGCGGCCGTGCTCGGCAAAGCTGGATTCCCAGGCTTGCACCAGGCCCATCTGGCCGATGGCGGCGGCGGCTTGCAGCTCGTGCATCGCGCTGGGTCGCGCGGTCCAGCCGAGGCGGCTCATGCCGGCCGCAACAGCCCCGGACGATACCAGCACCAATTCCACACCGGCCTCATGCAAAGCCACCATCTGCTCAACCCAGACGCTCATGGCTGCGCGATCCAGACCTTTGCCATCCGCCGTCAACAGCGCACTTCCGATCTTTACGACCCAGCGCTGCGCACCTGTCACTTTGCTCCGCATCATCTTCAACCTTAGAGTGAGGGCTGCGCGACCCAGCGCCACCCAAAACGTTATTCGTGGCTACCGAATCCCAGATACCAAAACGCCGCTCCAGAGAGCGGCGCTTAAGTTTACTGCAACGAATCAGTCGCGCACGTAAATGATTTCCGGACCGTCTTCGTCATCTACGTCTTCTTCGTCCCAATCGTCGTCACCGATGTCATGGACCGACTTCACGCCGCTGCGACGCAGGGCACGCTGGTCGTCCAGCGCCTGCAACTGGGCGCGGGCTTCGTCTTCGATCTGCTGATCGAGCTCAGCCAGTTCAGCCTTGAATACCGGGTCAGCCGCCAGGCGGTCAGCACGGTCTTCGAGGTAGCGCATGATGTCGCGGGTCAGGCGCTCGGTGCCTTCTTTGGCGATGGCCGAGATCACGTAGACCGGGCCAGTCCATTCCAGGCGGTCGACGATTTCCTTGACGCGCGCGTCGTGCTCTTCTTCAAGAATCTGGTCGCACTTGTTCAGCACCAACCAACGATCACGCTCGGCCAGGGCCGGGCTGAACTTGGTCAGCTCGCTGACGATCACTTCGGCGGCATCCGGTGCGCTGGTGTCATCCAGCGGCGCCATGTCGACGAGGTGCAGCAGCAAACGGGTACGCGACAAGTGCTTGAGGAAGCGAATGCCCAGGCCTGCGCCGTCGGAAGCCCCTTCGATCAGGCCAGGAATATCGGCGATCACAAAGCTTTTCCAGCGGTCTACGCTGACCACGCCCAGGTTTGGCACCAGGGTAGTAAACGGGTAGTCGGCTACTTTCGGCTTGGCGGCCGAGACCGAGCGAATGAAGGTACTTTTGCCGGCATTTGGCAGGCCCAGCAGACCTACGTCGGCGAGTACTTTCATTTCCAGCTTCAAGTCACGCTGCTCGCCCGGCTTGCCTGGCGTGGTCTGGCGTGGTGCACGGTTGGTACTGGACTTGAATCGGGTGTTACCCAGACCGTGCCAGCCGCCCTGCACAACCATCAGCTTCTGGCCAGCCTTGGTCAGGTCGCCAATGACTTCCTGGGTAGCGGAGTCGATGATCGTGGTGCCAACCGGTACGCGCAGTACCAGGTCTTCGCCTTTTTTACCGGTGCAGTCGGTGCTGCCGCCGTTGGAGCCACGCTCGGCATCGAAGTGCCGGGTGTAACGGTAGTCGACCAGGGTGTTGAGGTTTTCGTCGGCCATCATGTAGATGGAACCGCCGTCACCGCCGTCACCGCCGTTGGGGCCACCGTTTTCGATGAATTTTTCGCGGCGGAAACTCATGCAACCGTTACCGCCGTCGCCTGCTTTTACTCGGATGGAAACTTCATCAACGAACTTCATAACAAAACGCCTCTCGTCGCACGGACGAGCTTAAAAAAACCAAGACATAAGACTCTTGCAAAAATGAGCGCAGCGACCTCAGAAAACGACCGCCTATCCAGCGCCTGAGCCCATCACAAACAGCTTTGCAAGAGACTCACTCCACAAACGAAAAAGCCCCGTCGCGAGACAGGGCTTTTCCAGCGATCGCGCAATTAAGCGGCGACAACGCTCACGTAACGGCGGTTGAAAGCGCCCTTTACTTCAAACTTGATCACGCCTTCGATTTTAGCGAAGAGGGTGTGATCTTTACCCATGCCAACACCGTAACCGGCGTGGAATTGGGTGCCGCGCTGACGCACGATGATGTTGCCCGGAATGATTTTCTGGCCGCCATACATCTTAACGCCAAGGCGTTTGGCTTCTGAGTCGCGACCGTTACGGGTACTACCACCAGCTTTTTTGTGTGCCATGAGTCAATTCTCCTAGTGAGGAATTAGGCTGAAATTAAGCCTGAATACCGGTGATTTTGATCTCGGTGTACCACTGGCGGTGGCCCATACGCTTCATGTGGTGCTTACGACGACGGAACTTGATGATGCGGACTTTATCGTGACGACCTTGGGAGATCACTTCAGCCACAACGGTAGCGCCAGCAACGACTGGAGCGCCGATGTTCACGTCATCGCCATTGGCGACCAACAGAACGCGATCAAAGGTAACGGATTCGCCGGTAGCGATTTCCAGTTTTTCGATCTTCAGGTATTCACCTGGGGCGACCTTGTATTGCTTGCCACCAGTAACAATTACTGCGTACGACATGGTATTTCTCCGATAATCCTGCTCACCCAGCTCTTTATAAGAAGAGGTATTGGCTGGCATGGCTGCATGGGATGGACGTCCCTAATGCAATTGCGTAAGGCAGGTGCTGCCCAGGAAGTTCAGGGTGCGCGATTGTACGCAAGGTAAGGAAGCCTTGCAAGGGGCCGTCCATCGCGCCTTGACAGTGCCGGGCGTGGGTCCTAGCATGCCGCGCAACCCTTCTGGAGCGACTGTCGCTGATGCAACCCCAAGCCTTCTACCGCGCGGTCGCGGACGATTTTAGCGCCGTCGACGTCATCATCAAGAAGCAGCTGACTTCTAAAGTGCCGCTGGTCTCCAAAATTGGCGACTACATTACGTCGGCCGGCGGCAAACGCCTGCGTCCTTTATTAGTGTTGCTGTGCGGCAAGGCCCTGGGCCGCGAAGGCGATGACCTGCGCCTGCTCGCCGCCACCATTGAATTCCTGCACACCGCCACCTTGCTGCATGACGACGTGGTCGACATGTCGGGCATGCGCCGTGGCCGCGAGACTGCCAACGCGATGTGGGGCAATGCGCCCAGTGTTCTGGTCGGCGATTTCCTGTACTCGCGCTCGTTCGAAATGATGGTCGAACTGGGCTCGATGCCGGTGATGAAAATTCTTTCACAGGCCACGCGCATCATCGCTGAAGGCGAAGTGTTACAGCTGTCGAAGGTGCGCGACGCCAGCACCACCGAAGAAACCTACATGGAAGTGATCCGCGGCAAAACCGCGATGCTCTTCGAAGCTTCGACCCACAGCGCCGCGGCCCTGTGCAAAGCGACGCCAGAGCAACTCGAAGCGCTGCGTACGTTCGGCGATCACTTGGGTGTTGCGTTCCAGCTGGTGGACGACCTGCTCGACTACAAAGGCGACGCCGAGACCCTGGGCAAGAACGTCGGTGACGACCTGGCCGAGGGCAAACCGACCCTGCCGCTGATCTACACCATGCGCGAAGGCACGCCGGAACAGGCTGCCCTGGTGCGCAAGGCGATTCAGAAAGGCGGGATCGAAGACCTGGAGGCCATCCGCGCTGCGGTGGAAGCCTCGGGTTCCCTGGAATACACCGCACAATTGGCGCGTGACTATGTAGCGCGTGCCATCAAGTGCCTGGACGCCCTGCCTGCCAGCGAATACCGGGATGCGCTGGTTGAGCTGAGTGAGTTTGCAGTCGCGCGTACTCACTGATTTGCGCCGATTCATGTGGGAGCTGGCTTGCCTGCGATGACTTCAGTGGATTCACTGCCGCTGTCACAGGCAAGCCAGCTTCCACATTTGACCGCGTCTCACCCCGCCCGAATCTAAAACCCTATATAATGTGCGACTTTTAGCCATCCTGACTCTCAAGGAGCTTTAGTGAGCACGTTGCCACCCTGCCCGAAATGCAATTCCGAATACACCTACGAAGACGGCGCCCAGCTGATCTGCCCGGAATGCGCCCATGAGTGGTCCGCCAATGGCGAGGCCGAAGCAGCCAGCGATGAAACCGTGAAGAAAGACTCTGTGGGCAACGTCCTGCAGGACGGCGACACCATCACCGTGATCAAAGACCTCAAGGTCAAAGGCACCTCGCTCGTTGTGAAGGTCGGCACCAAGGTCAAAAACATCCGCCTGTGCGATGGCGACCACGACATCGATTGCAAGATCGACGGTATCGGCCCGATGAAACTCAAGTCCGAATTCGTGCGAAAAGTCTGAATCTGCTGCCTCCATCCCGCGCCCGCCGCGGGATGGCGTTTCGCCCTCTGCCTTGATCGAACGCAATATCCACACAGAAAACTCAGGAAACCGCCAATAGGCACTTGCTATTCCACGAATAAGAATTATTCTCATTGAAACCCATCAAGGAGAATGCACCATGACGTATTTGATAGATGCCTGGCTGGACCGCCCACACCCTTACCTTCGAATCCTGCATCGGGAAACCGGTGAAGTCTGTGCGGTGCTGGAGGAAGAGGCGCTGAATGAGCTGCAGGATCAGGGCGACCTGGATGTGAATGGCCTGAGTTCCAGCGAGCCTGGAGTGCTGAAGGAAGTGGTACGTAACCTGTTTCTGTTCTGCTATGCCCGAGCGTTGCGCCCGGCGACGGAGCTTAATGGCAAGTTTCATCCATGAGCGACCGCGCAAAACCTGAATGCACCGGCTCCCACAGGGAGCCAGGTGCAATTGTCAGCAGGTCTTACAGAACGTCGAGCAGCTCGACGTCGAACACCAGAACGCTGTGCGGCGGGATGCTGCCAACGCCTTGAGCGCCGTAAGCCAACTCGCTCGGCACGTACAGGCGCCATTTGCTGCCGGCATTCATCAGTTGCAGGGCTTCGGTCCAGCCGGCGATCACGCCACCCACCGGGAATTCTGCAGGCTGGCCGCGCTCGTAGGAGCTGTCGAACACAGTGCCGTCGATCAGGGTGCCGTGGTAGTGAGTGCGCACCTGATCTTCGCGGGATGGCTTGGCGCCGTCACCGGCAGTCAGCACTTCAAATTGCAGGCCGGAAGCCAACGTGGTGATGCCGTCACGCTTGGCGTTTTCAGCCAGGAAGGCCAGGCCTTCGCCAGCAGCCGCTTCAGCTTTGGCAGCCGCTTCGGCTTGCATGATTTCGCGGATAACCTTGAAGCTGGCAGCCATTTGCTCTTGATCAACACGGCTTGGCTTACCGGCGAAAGCGTCGGTCAGGCCAGCCAGGATCGCGTCGATGCTGACGCCTGGTGGCGGGTTGTCGCGCAGTTGGTCGCCCAGTTGACGGCCAATGCCGTAGCTGACGCGGGTTTCGTCGGTGGACAGATTAACGTCGGACATGAAGGTGCTCCGCTGTAGGAAGGCATTCAAACCGCGCACAAGTGCCGCGCGTTGCGTGCCATCCAGAACTAAAAGGGCCAGCAGACTAGCACACAACACCGGGCGTTGATGAGCACCCGGGCATACCTATCTACTGCCAGCCCCTGCCCGCACCTCTCCATGCTGGTGATTCAACTCATCACCCTTGGGGCTGTGCCAATGAGTACGCCGAACACCCTTCAATCTGCACCCACGCTTGATCAGATTCATGCCCACTTGATGGAAATTGACCCCAGCCTGCGCGCGCTCGGCAAGCAGACTGTCGCCTTGCCAGAAGAGCGCTTGGCGCTGGAGCAGATCAACACCACCTTGAAGCGCATCAACGGCGCATTCAAGAACAAGGCCCGCGACCTGTATCGAGACCTCGACGGGGCAGACCTCACCCAGCCTGCGGGTCAGCAATACCTTGCCCAACTAAAAACCAACCTGAACAAAAACCTTGAGGCCCTGGATGAAACAAGCGCCGTCGATGGCCAGAGCCGTAAGACGTACCTGACCTTCAGCGCCGGCATCAGCGCCCTGGAGCAGGAGACCCGACTCAACGTCAGTGACTACCTGCTCTCCCCCGCCGACCTGCAGATGCTTGAAGACTGCTCCCGCGGGCCAGGTTTCCGGCCGGGCATGTACGCGCTCACGTTCAGCTACCAGGCGCACACCGTGGCATTCGCGGGGGCCTTCGTGCTGACGCGCAAAGCCAGCCCGACCGTCGACAGCCTGAGCGCCACCGAGCCCGTCGGCCCGGTGTTGCTGTTCACGCCGTCACGCGGCCTGGAGGCTTTCGACTCGCTGCACGAACTTGAGAGAGGCTTGCAGTCAACGCTGGCGACGCGCGCCGGCCTGGCAGAATTCAGCACTCACCTGCCCGTGCAGTATCAGCACCTCGACGCCATTGGCATTTTCCCGCTGGAACTGCTGCCCATTGAGGGCGAACCGCTGTTCGAATACACCTATCAGGCTCTGCTCGACAAACGCGCGAAAGACATCGAGTTCGCCCTGAGCCTTGCAGAAGACAATCTGTGCAACGCGGCTCAACTCAAGCAACACTTGGACAACGCCATCGACGCCGCCTTGCCCGACCTGACCCAACGCCTGGAATTCAGAGCTCAGCAGTTACTTGAGCGTCATTTATTCAACGCATTGCCCGACTGGTACCGCAGCGCGAGCAGCGTCCAACGAACCACGCTCGACCAACACCTGGTCCGCTATAACAGCGCCCGACAAACATTCCTTGACCTGTTTGGTCCTGCCGCAACGCCCCAGGCCCTCGCCCGCCATCAGTGGGCTGAGCAACTGGCCGATGAAATGGACATTCACGACCTGGACCCTGACCTGCTACACATCACGACCCGTCGCACAGTGCCCCACGTTGGCACGTATGAGCAGAAACGCTCACTGGTGGAGCTTTCCCTGCGCGGCCTGCACACAAATGACAGCACGCCGGGCTCGGCCTTCCTCGAACACAGCACGCTGAGTTATGCCGACGCGCCGCTCAAGGCTGAACACGCCGAACTGACTGCGCAGAATGTGGTGACTCACGTACAAGCGCTGCAACCTCGCCTGGACTTCGCCACTGGCCAAAAAACCGCCCTGGCAACCCCGCAAATCAAACAGGCCGCGCGCGATTTTTTTGACCAGCGCCTGGTAACCCTCGCTTATGTCGCCACACTCAAAGGCCATCTGAGCCAGACTGATTTCGAACTGTTTGAACACCTGCGAGAAAAACCTGGCCCGCAGCTGTGCGCCCAAACCGTGCTACTGCACGGTGCACAGTTCAAAGACCTGTGGCTGTTGCGCGAGAACGACGCCAGCGGCAAGGTCAAACGCCTGTTACTGTGCGCGCCGAACGCGCCGGGCACACAAGAGTTCTTCGCGTTCAACACCCTGCACGCCTGCCAAACGCACATCATCGGCTGGCTCGACAACACGCCCCACAGCAGCAAACCGACGATGCGCGATTACCTGCTGGAGCAATTGCCCCTGCGCTTTCGCCCAAAGATGCGCGCGTTCATGCAAGGCATCAGTTTGCGGCCCGATGCCGAGGAGCATCAGGAAGTCACCTTCGGCAAACCTCGCACTCACGCGGACTGCCTGGACGCTCTGGCTGCGCACCAGTTGGCGGTGCAGGGTGACGACTACGAGCAAAGCTCGCCAGCCTGGTATCGCGCGGCTTCCACGGCAGACCGCGCGCGTCTGGTGACCCTCGCGGATGATGCCGCCGGGGCGCTGCGCACCTACGATGCCAGGCCGGATGCCGAGGCTAACTTTCCGACATTCGAACGTTACCTGCACGAACAGGCCACGCTCAGCCTGAATAAATTGTTGGGCCGCTCCCGGAACGATATCGACCCGGACAGCGTCTTCGCCTACTCACCCAAGCCCTTGGTCGGAACCTCTGCGCTCCCCGTCTCCTACACCACCCTGTACCGCGATGGGTACGAAGACGGTATCGGGTTTCTCAACGAAAAATTCTCCGCAGCGGCCACCTTTCGCGGCCCGCCGGAAGTCGACCTGACACCCTTGACCCCACAGAACGTCGCGCGCTCCGTTACCGGCGTCTGGATCGGCCGGCGCTATACCGACGAAGTGCGCCAGCGCCTGCAAAGCAGTACCAGCCCGGGGTACGCCGAACGTCGCGACGCCGTGCTGGCGATCCAGCAACTGCAGATGAAAAGCGCCGCATTGGAGTCGCGCCTGCAAGGGCATATCGCCAGCGGGGACCTGGCCTGGCTTGAACTGGCCATCGACAGCCTGGCAGCAACCGACGGCACTACGCGCACCCTGTATAAAGTCCATCGGCTGGTGATTGATGGCGACTGGGTGCTTGGCAATTACCTGTTCAGCCACGCCGACAAACCGGTGTTGCTGTACACACCCGATGCGCCGGATGGCGTGTGCTTTCGCGAGGCCAGGTTGTTCAACTACCTGTTGAAACAGGTTGAAGGCATGATCGGCTACTGGGCTGCACGGATGCCACAGCAGGCCATTTCGCGCGTCAGCAGTTTTCTCCAAACCGCCAAAAAGAGCCTGCCGGAGGATATCAATCGCACCACACCGAGCCCCGCCCGGCATGACGGGATCAGCCACATCAAGCCTCTGAGCGATTTGCGGCATGAGTTCTACAACATGCGCCTGCAACGCAAGATTGATGACGTGCACGCCACCACGGTCAATCGCACCCAAATGATTACCGGCATCCTGTGGACCTGCATTGAATGGGTAACCGCCGTGGCAACCATGCCATTTCCTGTACTGAGCCTGGCCCTCGGCGGGCTACTGGCCTTCAAGGACGCCATGCTCGCGCTGAATGCCTACCATCAGAACGACAAAGGCGCCGCCCTGGACCACTACATTGGCTATTTGGCCAACTTCGGGGGCGGCTTGTTATTTGATCTTCGCCCCGCATTTAAAAGCACCTTGAAGGCACTGCGTCCGACGATTCGCACCGGCCCCCAGGCGGCAAAAAACGCATTTATCAGCCAACTCGACACGCTCGACCCCGAAGGCATGCAGCATGTGCTGTTTGATGGGCAATCGTTATGGGCGCCACAACAGCCCGATGCCTTGGGCCGCTACGTGCTGTATCGCCACGATCCACTGACCGGTCAGTTGCATTCAACCGCACGCCTGGCTAATCGCAACGCTCGCGGCGAGTGGGTGCGCACCGGAATGGCCGGTGGCGGGCGCAAGAAATATGAACAATTATTGGCCGATGACAACAGCCCACTGGACGCCTTTGACGTGGCGCCGGATGACGCCAAAACATTCCGCGCGTTGCTTGCTCCTGAGTTCAAAAACAACCTGGTGGACATCAACGATGTCGTTGAGGCCGCCGCTCAAACCACGGCGAGAGCCGAGGTAGAACCACTGCGCCTGGCTTACACTCAGAAAGTCGAGCAACTGCGCCTTAGCGCCGACGCCTTCTTCCAGACCCAGCCAGTCCCTGGGCCTAAAGCGCACCTGCCGATGCTCGCCACCGATGCGGCTCACGGCGATATCCTCAAGACGCTGTTCAGTCGGGATAAACGCTTGATCATCGGGGCCGCCAACAACTCCATCGCCAGCAAGCAGCTGCTGATAGAGCAACTGCCATTAATGGTCGAACAGGGACTCAAGCGGGTATATATCGAAAACCTGCCCCGCGACCTGTTCCACCGCAAGCTGAAAATCCTCAATAACCAACTTGAGGGTGATAAGGCCCAAGCGCTGAAGCAGATCAGCAATCATCTGAAATGGATCGACGAGACCTTGGGGCTCACCGAAGAGGCGCCCTTTACCTACCGCAAGCTGCTGTACGAAACCCAGCGCTTGAATATCGCAATCGACGGCCTGGATGCTGCCGCCTCCTACCATATGGAACACGTACTGGCCCTGGGAGATGGACCGCGCTTCATCCCCCGCAGCAGCAAACTGCGCAACTTTTACTCACACACAGTCATTCAGCACAGGCTGAGAGACAACCCGGGTGAAGGCTGGATAGCCCTGGTGGAATCGAATCGCCTGGGTTCGTATGAGCGGATTTCAGGGCTCGCCGACCTGCAAAATGCCCCGGCCCTGCGCATCAAGGATGCAGCGCCGGGACAGCCCACAGGGCTGCATCCCGACAGCGCCTCCAGCGGGCAATCCCGAGGGGATTACGCGTTATCGATATCGGCGCACACCGTGACGTTGCCAACACCGCGTACCGTTTCGCCTGCAAGCGTTGCCGCGTCGCACTTCGCCGAGTTCGACATACCCCACGCCATTTACGCCCCCATTGAGGAGATGACGCAAATCCGTCGCGGGCTGGATACGCGCTACACGCCGACCAAACCCGACCATATCGGCGCACAACGCCAATTCTTCGAAATACGGCAACGCTTGGCGACGGCTGCACAAAACGCCTTTGCCGACGTCACCCTGGCCCCGCGCGCACCTCTGACTCAACTCTCGACCCAGAGCGAGCAGGTCTTTATCGAGCAGCTGTATCGGCACAAAAACGGATTGATCATCGGCGAAATCCACATCCAGCAATCCGCCAAGCAGTTGTTGATCGGCGCCATGAAGCACCTGAAAAAACAGGGGGTGAAAACGTTGTACATGGAGCACCTGCTCACCGACCTGCATCAGGCAGCACTGGACACCTTTCACCGCACCTCGAAAATGCCGCCAGGCTTGAGAAACTACCTGATGGCCCTCGATGCCGGACAAATGCCGGGGTACAAGGGCGCCCACACGTTTACCAACGTGGTCAAAACAGCGAATAAATACGGGATTCGCGTCAGGGCACTGGACTGCACGGCCAGCTATCACCTCAAAGGCCTCATCGGTGATATGAGCCGTAGTGAGTTATTCAACTATTTCGCCAATGAAGTGATCAAGGCCGACCAACTGGCAGAAGGCGCCCATAAGTGGGTGGCTTTCATGGGCAATTCCCATACCGATATGCACCGCGGAGTACCAGGAGTTGCGCAGTTGCAGGATGCGGTCAGCCTGCATGTGCGCGATACCTACCCGGAGCAGGCCAAGAAGCTGCGCATCGGCGGCTGGCAATCACTCGGTGAACACTCGATTGTGGCCGTGCGCAGTGATTTCAGAATTGACGTGGGCAACCTCAAACAGCCGGTGCCACGACGCGCGCCGCTGCCCGACCGTACTCGGCTGACCGAAGCGGGCCTGTTCTTCATCGAGCGCCCCAGTGAGTTCGAAGTCAACCTGGTTCACCGCTCACGCAGCAATGACATCATCGCCACGCCGATTCAGATCAATGACAAAGGCCAGTACTTTATCGAACGCTGGGATGCACTCAAAAATGAGCGTTTCTTTGACCTTTCGCAGCTTATCAACATCCTCAAAGCCGACCCTCCTGCAGGCATCGGGCTACGAGCAATAACCTGACCCACACCGCCTAACAACCCCGCCCGGCAATCGGGCGGGGTTCACCGTTCATCAGTCCGCTTAAAAATAATTTCAGATCCACGCCTTGCCGCCGATACCGACCTACATACTTTGGCTGGCTCAAACAACAACACCGTCCAGCAGACAGACATCACCTTATGGAGCTTTCGATGAATAGCTGGTTCGGCAACATTAGCGTCAACCTCAAACTGGGCCTGGGCTTTGGCCTGGTACTCGTCCTCACCTCGATCCTGGCCCTCACCGGCTGGACCAGCCTGGGCGGCTTGATCGATCGCAGCAACTGGATGAGCGACATCACTCAGCTCAACGCCTCATTGACCAAGCTGCGCATCGTGCGCCTGCAATACATGCTGGCCAACGGCGACGAAGCCGTGGCGCAAAACGTACAGACCAGCCTCGACGCCTTCGCCGCTCAGCAGCAAAAGCTGCTGGACAGCTTCAAGAGCCCGGAAAACCTCAAGCTGCTCAACC
This sequence comes from Pseudomonas sp. PWP3-1b2, assembly GCF_049896045.1. Taxonomy (NCBI): domain Bacteria; kingdom Pseudomonadati; phylum Pseudomonadota; class Gammaproteobacteria; order Pseudomonadales; family Pseudomonadaceae; genus Pseudomonas; species Pseudomonas sp. PWP3-1b2. Next base: position 44,106 of record NZ_JAFCTN010000007.1, on the reverse strand, counting down.
AGCAGAAGGCGGTGATTACGGCGTATCAGCAGTCATTGAACAAAATGCGCGAGGCCTACCGTAACGGCGCCAGCGCTCGCCAGGTAATGGGCGACAAGGCCGACATTGCCAATGCCCAAATCAATGCACTGGAAGACAGCGTGGAGCAAATGCCCGAGAGTCCTGAGCGCTTCGCCCAGTACCAGGCCGTAAGCAATGCCAAGGAAGACTTCCAGTTGGCGCGCTACGAAGTGCGTGGCTACACCAATAACGTCAACGCCGAAACCGAAGCCCGCGCCGCCGCGCAAATCGACAAAGCCATCGCTAGCTTGAAAGGCCTCAACGCCACGTTTGGCAGCAGTCAACAAAGCGCGCTGGCCTCGCTGGACACCGCGCTCAGCGTCTATCGCAGCGCCGTGCAAAGCTACAAGGCAGCCAACGCCAACATTGTCACCGCCCGTGCCGAAATGACCACCCAGGGTGGCGATATCGTGACGATCAGCGAAAAACTCTACGACATTCAACTGGACCGCCGTGACGTCGAAAGCGCCCAGGCCCGCAGCCTGCAATTGATCAGCACGTTGCTCGCCCTGCTGGTCGGCATCATCGCAGCGTGGGTAATTACCCGCCAGATCACTCGCCCGATCAGGGAAACCCTGGCCGTGGTCGAGCGCATTGCCTCCGGCGACCTGAGCCACACCATCCAGGTCACCCGCCGTGATGAACTGGGCGTGTTGCAACAAGGTATCCAGCGCATGGGCACCACCTTGCGTGAGCTGATCAGCGGTATTCGCGACGGTGTGACGCAAATCGCCAGCGCCGCCGAAGAGCTGTCTGCCGTCACCGAGCAAACCAGTGCCGGTGTGAACAGCCAGAAGATCGAGACCGATCAAGTCGCCACCGCGATGCATGAAATGACCGCCACCGTGCAGGAAGTCGCACGCAACGCCGAACAAGCCTCCCTCGCCGCCGCTGACGCCGATAGCCAAGCCCGTGCAGGCGACAAAGTGGTGGCCGAGGCCATCGCCCAGATCGAACGCCTGGCCGCCGAAGTGGCGCGCTCTACCGACGCGATGACCCATCTGCAACAAGAGAGCAACAAGATCGGCAGCGTGATGGACGTGATCAAGGCCGTGGCCGAACAGACCAACCTGCTCGCGCTCAACGCTGCGATTGAAGCGGCACGTGCCGGTGAAGCCGGTCGCGGCTTTGCCGTGGTAGCGGACGAAGTGCGCGGCCTGGCCCAGCGCACGCAAAAATCCACCGAAGAAATCGAAGGCCTGGTCGCCGGTTTGCAGAACGGCACCCAGCAAGTGGCAGCGGTGATGAACAACAGCCGCAGCCTCACCGACAGCAGTGTCGAGCTGACGCGCAAGGCGGGCGTGTCGCTGGAAAACATCACCCGTACGGTGTCGAATATCCAGTCGATGAACCAGCAAATTGCAGCGGCGGCGGAGCAGCAAAGTGCCGTAGCGGAAGAGATCAGCCGCAGCATCGTGAATGTGCGTGATGTGTCGGAACAGACTGCTACGGCGAGTGATGAGACGGCTAAATCGAGTGTGGAGCTGGCGCGGTTGGGTAGCCAGTTGCAGCAGATGGTCAGCCATTTCCGAGTGTAAGAACACACTCTTTCAGGGTCTTTGAAAGCCGACGGTATTTCTAACCCGATCAGTCAAGTCCAGACACTGTCACTGTCACTGTCACTGTCACTGTGGCGAGCGGGCTTGTCCCGCGTTGGGTTGCGTAGCGACCCCAAAAAATGGGACTGCTGCGCAGTCCAACGCGGGACAAGCCCGCTCGCCACAGGTGCAAACTTAGACATACTCGGCCCTCCGTGAGTTGGGCCTTACCACTCAGCCCTCGCCTTCTTCAACAAACACCAGCCGATTCCCAAATGGATCGTTGATGCTCATCTCCCGCGAGCCCCAAGGCGTTTGCTCAACCCCGGGCTTGGCATATCGGTAACCCTTGCCCAGCAATTGCTGCTGATACGCGTCCACGCCCTGCGCCTGAATCCGCACCGCCGAACCCGGCGACGCATCGCCGTGATGCTCGGACAAATGCAGCACGCACTCACCCAGCGATACCTGCAGATACAGCGGGAAATTCGCTTCAAAGCGATGCTGCCAATCCACCTTGAACCCCAGAAACTCCACATAGAATTCCAACGCCTTGGCCTCGTCGAAAATCCGCAGAATGGGGACTACTTTTCCTAAGTGCATGTATCCGCCTCCTTGTCTGAAAACCCAACTATAGAGGGTTTCCCGTGTTAAATGGCAGATCGCAATCGCAGGCAAGCCAGCTCCCACAGTTAACTGCATTCCAACGCTGAAACTTGGTCAACTGTGGGAGCTGGCTTGCCTGCGATGAACGATAACCCGGTCTACCGTCCAGCCACGAATCCACGACGCAAATCGCCACTGCGCGCCAGAAACCGGCCCGGCCGCTGACCGTTCGCCTGGCCGTCGCTGTAGCTCAACACCCCGTTGATCCACACGCCATCAATCCCCTGCGCCGCACACTGCGGCTGGTTGAAGTCGGCCACATCGCGCACCAGCAGCGGGTCGAACAACACCAGGTCGGCCCAGTGCCCCTCGCGAATTTCGCCACGCTCGGCCAAGCCAAAACGAGCGGCCGACAACCCTGTCATTTTGTGCACGGCGGTGTGCAGCGGGAACAAGCCAACATCCCGGCTGAAATGCCCCAGCACCCGCGGGAACGCGCCCCACAAACGCGGGTGCGGAAACGGGTCTTCGGGCAACCCGTCCGAACCCACCATCGACAGCGGATGCGCCAGGATACGTCGCACATCCGCCTCATCCATGCCGTAATACACCGCCCCCGCCGGTTGCAGACGACGCGCTGCGTCCATCAGCGAAACATTCCACTGGGCAGCGATATCCTGCAAGTCACGCCCGCCCACTTCCGGGTGCGGCGTCGACCAGGTAATGGTGATGCGAAACGCATCGGTCACCTGCTTCAAATCCAGCGTCGAAGAGCTGGCCGCATAGGGATAACAATCACACCCCACCAGATGGGTCTTCGCCGCCCGTTCCAGCGACGCCAACAACTGCGGGCTGCGCCCCCAGTTGCCTGCGCCCGCACATTTGAGGTGGGAAATGATCACCGGTACCTGCGCATGCCGGCCAATCTGATACGCCTCATCCATCGCCTCCAGCACCGGTTCGAATTCACTGCGCAAATGGGTGGTGTACACCGCGCCGAACGCCGTCAATTCTTCACTGAGTTGCAGCACCTCGTCAGTCTCGGCATTGAACGCGCTGGCGTAGGCCAGGCCTGTGGATAAACCGAGGGCGCCGGCTTCGAGGCTCTCTTGCAGCTGCACGCGCATGGCAGCGATTTCATCCGGCGTGGCGGTGCGGTGCAGGTCGTCCATATGGTTGCTGCGCAGCGCCGTATGGCCGATCAGCGCGGCGACGTTGACTGTTGGATGGGCGCTTTCCACCGCCGCGCGATAGTCGGCAAAACGCGGATAAGTGAACGCCTCACGCTTGCCCAGCAGGTTCATCGGGTCCGGCGGATCGCCGCGCAGCGTCACCGGCGATGCGCTGATGCCACAGTTGCCGACGATCACCGTGGTCACACCCTGGCTCAGCTTGGGCAGCATCTGCGGATGGCGGATCACCACCGTGTCGTCGTGGGTGTGCACGTCGATAAAGCCCGGCGCCAGCACGCGGCCGCTGGCCTCGATTTCATGCTCGGCTACGGCTGTCGACAAGTCCCCGATGGTCTCGATGCGCCCGGCAAGAAGCCCCACATCGGCCACATACCCAGGCGTGTTGCTGCCATCAATGATCAGCGCCTGGCGAATCAACGTGTCGTACTTCATGTCAGTCTCCAAGCGGCAGGCTGTCAGGGCCGCCGCGATAATCATCCAGGGCCAGCTTGATCCGGCGCAGGCGTTCCTGGTTGTCGTCCGGCAGGGCCAGTGCCAGCTCGGTGGCGAGCAGGTCGATGGCCAGCAGCATTCCATAGCGCGCCGCAGTGGGCTTGTAGATAAAACTGGTTTCGGCCGGTTGCAGCGCCAGCACGACGTCCGCCAATTGGGCCAGGGGCGAGTCGGCCAAGGTGATGGCGATGATGCGCGCGTCGTAGTTGCGCGCCAGCGTCACCACGTCCAGCAATTCAGGCGTGAGGCCGGTGAGCGAACACACGATCAGCGCATGCTCCGGGCCCAGCGTCGCAGCCGTGACACGCATCATCACCGGGTCATGGCTGGCGGCAATTGGATAGCCCAGACGCACCAGGCGCACCTGCAACTCATCGCTGCACAGGCTCGACGGGCCACCCATGCCGAACGCATGGATCATCCGCGCCTTGCCCAGCAGGCTCACCGCGTCGGCGAAACGTGCCTGGTTAAACCCCGACAGGTGCTGGCGCAACGTCGCCTCGATATCGCCGAGAATCTGCCGATGAAACGCCGATTGCTCCGGCAACCCCGCAGGGTCCAAAAAGCGGCTGCCAACGCCGCTGGCCTGAGCCAGTTGCAGCCGCAAGTCACGCAAATCCCGGCAACCCACGCTGCGTGCAAAGCGCGACAACGTGGCGGTGCTGACCTCGGCCCGGTGTGACAGCGCTTCCAGACTGGCCGACGCGGCAAAGCCCACGTCATCAAGCATCAGCTTGGCGATACGCCCTTCACCGGCGCTGAAGGAGCCCTGGCGGGCGCGGATCTGGTAGAGGATGTCCATGGGAGCTCCGGGTTACAAAATGCAGGACAAACCATAAGTGAGACCGAAAGCGACCACCGAAATGAGGGTCTCCAGCACGGTCCAGGTCTTGAAGGTCTGGATCACCGTCATATTGAAGTATTCCTTGATCAGCCAGAAGCCGCCGTCGTTCACGTGGGAAAAGATCACCGAGCCTGCGCCAGTGGCCAGCACCAGCAATTCAGGGTGTGGATAACCCAGGCCCAGGGCGACCGGCGCCACCACACCCGACGCGGTGGTCATGGCCACGGTGGCCGAGCCGGTGGCGATGCGCATCAGCGCAGCAAACAACCAACCCATCACCAGTGGCGACAAATGGAAGGCGTGGGCCAACCCGAGAATTTCATTGGTCACGCCGGCGTCCACCAGAATGCGGTTCAACCCGCCGCCCGCGCCCACCAGCAAGGTGATGCTGGCGGTCGGCGCCAGGCATTCGTTGGTGAACTTGAGGATCGACTCGCGGTTGAAACCTTGCGCCAGGCCCAGGGTGTAGAAGCTCACCAGGGTCGCCACCAGCAGCGCGATCACCGAGTTGCCGATAAACAACAGAAACTGGTTAAAACCAGTGCCCGGCGTGGAAATCACATTGGCCCAACCGCCGATCATCATCAGCACCACCGGCAACAGAATGGTGCCCATGGTCAGCGCAAAGCTGGGCAAACGGGTGCGCGGCTCGCGGTCGATAAACTGGCGTTCCAGCGGGTTCTCCGCCGGCAACTGGATGCGCGGCACGATGAATTTGGCGTACAGGGGGCCGGCGATGATTGCCGTGGGAATCCCCACCACAATGGCATACAGCACGGTCTGACCGACCGACGCGTTATACGCCAGCACCGCCATCATCGCCGCCGGGTGCGGCGGCACCAGCGCATGCACCACCGATAACCCGGCGACCATCGGCAAGCCGACCATCAGGATCGACACGCCTACACGCCGCGCCACGGTAAAGGCGATGGGCACCAGCAACACAAAACCGACCTCGAAAAACAGCGGCAGCCCCACCAGGAAAGCGATGCACACCATCGCCCAATGCGCGTTGCGCTCGCCGAACCGGTTGATCAGCGTGCGCGCCACCTGCTCGGCGCCTCCCGACTCGGCCATCATCTTGCCGAGCATGGTGCCCAGCGCGACCACCAGGGCGATGTGCCCCAGGGTTTTACCCACGCCCGCCTCGTACGACCCCATGATGGTGTCCGCCGGCATACCGGCCATCAGCGCCAGGCCGATGGAGACCAGCGTGATGACGATGAATGGGTTGAGTCGGTAACGTGCAATCAGCACAATCAAAGCAATGATGGCGATGGCAGCGTATGCCAATAGCCCGAAGCCCGGTGATGCGGCCATGCGGTACTCCTCGGAAAGGGTCACGTCGAGTTGGTTGTGAAACTCATAAATCATTACCGAGGGCTACTTTCAATTTTTATGAAAGTAATTTTCGCGCACAGACAAGCGCTGTCGCCTGGGGATATGTCTGGCGCCAGCCCATGAAAATTCGGGGGGTGTTCTTACATGCAATTCAAGCGACGCGGAACCCGGAAACGACAGGTCCAGTCATAGAAGACGGATGCACTGTCACCTGCCCATCAATAAGGAAACCCCACAATGACTCGTCAAGCCCTGCTCGCTCCTTTCATCGCCAGCGCCCTTTTTCTCGGGCTGAGCGGTACAGCGTCTGCCGAAGACAGCCCGGCACTGACCAAATGCATGAATGGCGCCAATAGCGACTCCTCGATGGTCGCGTGTCAGGCCCAGGAACTGAAGGTGCAGGACGCTCGACTGAACAAGGCTTACCAAGCCGTGATGAACTTTGAGCAAGGCGAGAAAAAGCAGCAACTGCAGGACGTTCAGCACTTGTGGATCAAATACCGTGACGCCAACTGCGGCTTTATGGACAGTGCCAGCGGCGGCACTATCGATCGGGTCAACGGCGCCGCCTGCAGGGTGGACATGACCCAAACCCGCGCCGCTGAACTGGAGAGCCTGTTGCCGTTGTAATCAATCGTGCTGCACGCGGGCGCGCTTGAGCAACTTCTTGCAGCGCTCCGACAAATGCAGCACCCGCACATGCTTGCCAGCCTTGGCATAGCGCTCGCGCAGGGTCATCAGCGCAGCAATCGCCGAGTAGTCGACAAAGCTCAGGTGACGGCAATCGAGCGTCACGTGGGCTGGGTCATTGGCCGGGTCGAATTGATTTAAAAACGGCGTGGTCGAGGCGAAGAACAAGGTGCCGTGCAGGCGATACAACTTGCTGCCGTCGGCTTCCAGATGCTCGTCCGCGTACAGCTCACGGGCCTGTTGCCAGGCGAAGTTCAGCGCCGCAATCACGATGCCGCACAGCACTGCCGTGGCGAGGTCGGTGAACACCGTGATCACGGTGACCGCCACAATTACCAGCACATCGTTGAGCGGCACCTTGTTCATCACCCGCAACGAGGCCCAGGCGAAGGTCTGCTGGGATACCACGAACATAACGCCCACCAGCGCCGCCAGCGGAATGCGCTCGATCAGCGGCGACAAGAACAGAATGAACAACAGGATCATCACCCCGGCAAACACCCCGGAGAAACGCCCGCGCCCGCCGGAGCTGAGGTTGATCACGGTTTGCCCGATCATCGCGCAACCGCCCATGCCGCCGAACAGGCCCGAGACCATATTCGCCGCGCCCAGCGCCACGCTCTCGCGGTCGGGGTAGCCACGGGTTTCAGTGATTTCGTCGGTGAGGTTGAGGGTCAGCAGGGTTTCCAGCAGGCCGACCATCGCCATCAAAAACGCGTAGGGCGCGATGATACCGAGGGTTTCCAGGGTCCACGGAATCTGCGGCAAAGCGAACGTCGGCAGGCCGCCGGCGATGTGAGCCATGTCGCCCAGGGTGCGCGTCGGCAGGCCGAGCAGGTACACCGCCAGGCCCACGCCCAAAATCGCCACCAACGCAGGCGGTACCGCCCGCGTCAGGCGCGGCAGCAGGTAGACGATGGCCATGGTCAACGCCACCAACCCGGTCATCACGTAAAGCGGCGTGCCGCTGAGCCAGGTGTCACCGCTTTTGAAATGCTCCAGTTGCGCCAGCGCAATGATGATCGCCAGGCCGTTGACGAAGCCCAGCATCACCGAGTGCGGCACCATGCGCACCAGCTTGCCCAGGCGCAGCACGCCGAAGGCGATCATGATCAGCCCGCCCAGCAGCACCGTCGCCAGTAAATAGTCGACGCCGTGCTGCACCACCAGCGCGACGATCACCACCGCCATCGACCCGGCGGCGCCGGAGACCATGCCCGGCCGCCCGCCAAACAATGCGGTGAGCGTACAAATGATGAACGCGCCGTAAAGGCCCATCAGCGGGTTGAGGTGGGCCACCAGGGCAAAGGCAATGCATTCAGGCAACAGGGCAAAAGAGGTGGTGAGGCCAGCCAAGGCATCGGCGCGCAGACGGGTGAGCTTCATGAGGTACCGGGGTAATGCGGGGGATAAGGCTGGGGATGGTACGGAATTGCGGTAGATGGGGCTAGCCTGGAGAACCGAGGTGCAGCCATCGCAGGCAAGCCAGCTCCCACAATTAACCGCGTTCCACAGCTGGGAATGCAATCAAATGTGGGAGCTGGCTTGCCTGCGATGCAGACGACGCGGTGCTAAGTGAACATCACACCATTTCGTTGCGAATCCACTCGACTACCGAGGTCCGCTTCGGCGCCCAGCCCAGCAACTCACGGGCATGCTTGCCACGCACCCGGCTGTTGGAGCCCAGGCCATAGTTGGCCATTTCATAGCCCCACTCGGCTTCAGCCTCGGCCAACGGCCAATCCTGTGGTTTGCCCAGCTTCAGCGCTTGGGCGATGGCAGTGGTCATGTCGACAAACGCCGCTTCGCCGCTTTCCACGAAGTAAAAAGTACCCGGTACGTTCTTCTCAAGCGCCAGCAGGTACAGCGCCACCACGTCTTCAATATGCACGTTGGACCAAATGTTCTGCCCCGTGCCCACATGGCGTACCACGCCACTTTTGCGCGCCTGCTTGAGCAAGCGCGGCAATTGCACGCTGTCACGCTTCACGCCCAGGCTGTGGCCGTAGATCAGCGTGTTGCAGATCACCGCCGAATTCACGCCGTCGTTGGCGGCAGCAAGGATCAGGTTATCGATAGCCACGCGCGCCGCCTTGTCGACAGTCGGTTCCGGCAGGTTGCCTTCGACGTAGATAACGTCACTGGATTGACCGCCCGACGCATCACCGACAATGCTCGAACCGCTGGTGTGCAGAAACGGCTTGTTCGACCCTTTCAAGGCGGCCAGCAAGGTTTGCACCGCAACCCGATGGTCGCTGCTGGCGGCGTTGATCACCGCATCGGCCTTCGAAGCCTGCTCGCTCAACAGGGCCGCGTCGTCCAGGGTGCCGATCACTGGGGTGATGCCCAGGGCGGTCATTTCAGCGGCTTGCTCGGCGCTGCGCACCAAGCCGGTAACGGTGTGGCCAGCCTTGACCAGGCCAGTGGCGATGGAACCGCCGATAAATCCTGCTGCGCCGGTAACGAATACGTTCATGGAGTGTGCTCCTGACTGGGTAAGTGATGGGCCCAGTATCGAGGACTCATCCCTGTCGAATAAGACCGTATTGCCCAATTCAATCTTGCGCCCAGCTCACGAATCAGCAGGCGTAGCGCGCGAGCTTGGTTTGAATGAAGTCCAGAAAGCACTGGATGCGCAGGGCCAGTTGCGAGTTGCGGTAGAACACCGCGTGAATCGGCTGGCGATAGCCGCTGTTGAACGCTTCCAGCACCGGTACCAAGCGCCCGGCGTTGATGTCTTCGACGGTCATGAAGTTCGACAGGCAGCAAATGCCCTGCCCCTCCAGCGCCAATTGGCGCACGGTTTCGCCGCTGGAGGCGGCGATACTCGGCTGGATCAGCCAGCGATCGCCTTCCACATGGCGCAGCGGCCAGTGGTTGAGGGTTTCAGTTTGGGTAAAACCCATCAAGGTGTGCGCCGCCAACTCCGCCACCGTCGTCGGTGTACCGTGTTTTTTGAGGTAGTCGGGGCTGGCGAGGATATGCAGCGGCGTGCAACCGAGCGACCGCGCATGCAGGGTCGAGTCGGCCAGCACACCGATACGAATCGCAATGTCGGTGCTCTGCTCCAGCAGGTCGATGATCAAGTCATCGCTGTTCAGCTCCAGCTGGATCTCGGGGTAGAGGCTGCGAAACTCGGCAATGTACGGCACGATCCCGTGCAGCATGAACGGCACGGCGGCGTTGATGCGCAAACGCCCGGCGGGTTTTTTCTGGCGCGACGACAGGCGCTCTTCCAGGTCGTCCATCTGCGCCAGGATCACCTTGGCCTGCTCGAAGAAGTATTTGCCCTCCTCGGTCAGGTCCATGCGCCGCGTGGTGCGGTTGATCAGCGTCGTGTCGAGCTTGGCTTCCAGGCGCGACAGCGTGCGGCTGACCGCCGACGGCGTCTGCCCGACCTGCTCCGCCGCGGCGGAAATCGAGCCGCACTCAATCACGCTGACGAAGATCTGTAGCTCATCGGATCGGGCTTTCACGGGCGGTCCTCGTTATCGGTTGCTGGCAGCTTACACCGAGAATTTGAACACCTGCGCCAGATGCGCTTCGTAACGCGCCACGTCGGCTTCGATGGCCGGGCGTTTCATCACGTCCACGCAGAGGAAGGTCGGCAGGCCAGTCATGCCAAGAAATTCGTTGGCCTTGTGGAACGGGAAGTACACAGCGTCGACACCCTTGGCTTCAAAGAAATCCGTGGGGTCGTCGAAGGCTTGCTGCGGCGCGTTCCAGGTCAGCGAGAGCATGTACTGCTTGCCCTGAATCAGGCCGCCGCTGCCGTACTTTTGCGACGCATCGGAACGAGTGCGGCCATCGCTGGCGTACAGGCTGCCGTGGCCTTCGGTGAAGACTTCGTCGATGTACTTCTTGACGATCCACGGCGCGCCCATCCACCAGCCGGGCATCTGGTAGATGATCACATCGGCCCAGAGGTATTTCGCCACTTCCTCGGCCACCTCGTAGCCTTCGTCGATATGGGTGACTTTGACGTCGATGCCCGCGCGGTCCAGCACGGCCACGGCGGCGTCGTGCAGGGTGGTGTTGTAACGACCGTCGGAGTGAGCGAATTTCTTGCCGCCGTTGAGCAGGAGGACTTTTTTCATGGGAAGGATCCAGAGGGTTGGGAATGTCTGCCGGCAGGCTATCGACATCTGCCCCAAGGAATAAGCGGCGGCGCGGCAAAATACATTTGACCAAAACGCACGAATAAACCAGCACTCTTGATTTAACCGCCGATCAGCAAGTGGCCGCCCAACAGCGCCACGCCAATAAAAAACACCCGCTTGAACAGCACGGCACTGATGCGTTCACGCAGCGCCTGGCCCAGCCACATGCCCAGCAACGCGGGAGCCAGCGCCAACACGGACGCATTGAGTTCGCCGCTGCCCAGGGTGCCGCGCCAGGCCAAGCCAGCAGCCAGCGCCAGGGTAGAAGCCGTGAACGACAACCCCAGTGCCTGCACCAACTGATCACGATTCAAGCCCAGCGCCTGCAGATACGGCACCGCCGGAATCACGAACACGCCGGTGGCCGAGGTGATCACGCCGGTAATCACGCCACACAACGGGCCAAGCCAGTGTTCGGTGGCAGGCTTGACCTGAAACGTGGGCAAGAACAAACCGCTCAACGCGTACATCAGCAATGCCCCGCCCAGGGCGCGCACCACCCAGTGCTCGCCGCCCATGCCCAGCCCCAGCGTGCCGAGCCCGGTGCCGAGGAAGATCAGCAGCAGCATCGGCCACAGGCGTTTGACCAATGCGCTCAGGTGACCGCCGAAGGCCAGTTGCCAGAGGTTGGTGACGGTGGAAGGAATGATCAGCAATGCGGCAGCCTGCGCCGGCAGCATAGCCAGGCCGAGCAGGCCCACGGCGACGGTGGGCAGGCCCAGGCCGATGATGCCTTTGACGGTACCGGCCAGCAGGAAGGTGCCGAACACCAGCAGGGTCAGGGCGGGGCCGATGTCTGTGTAGAACGCGAGGAAGGTATTCATGGGCGGAGTGTGGAGGTTTTCGATGATCTCGAAAATTCGCCATATACTGAGGCTGCCTCTTGTTTTGCGTGAGGCTGATGCCGCCATCGCAGGCAAGCCAGCTCCCACACTTGAAGGTATTCACACATCCAATGTGGGAGCGGGCTTGCCCGCGATGAGGCCAGCCCAGCCACCCGAGAACCCCAGCCATGCACTTTGACCTGATCGACCTGCGCCTCTACCTGCATATCCTCGACACCGGCAACATCACCGCCGGCGCCAGCCGCAGCCATTTATCCCTGGCCGCCGCCAGTGCGCGCATCCGCGCAATGGAAGCCTCATTGGGCATCGAGTTTCTCGAGCGCAACCGCCGAGGCGTCACGCCAACCCCCGCCGGCAAGGCCCTGGCCCGGCACGCGCGCCTGCTGCTGCAACAGGCGGAGCACCTGCAACAGGACCTCGCGGAATACGCCAACGGCGTCAAAGGCCAGGTGCGCCTGCTGTGCAATACCACGGCGCTCAGTGAATACCTGCCGGAATTGCTCGCGGACTTCCTGCGCAAACACCCCAACCTCGACATCGACCTGCAGGAACTGCCCAGCCTGCGCATCACTCACGCATTGCGCCAAGGCACGGCAGACTTGGGCATCATCTCCGACGCCGTAGACACCCACGGCTTGCAAACCCTGCGCTTTCGCGCCGACCCGCTGGTGCTGATCGCGCCGCTGGATCATCCGTTCAGCCAGGGGAGTTTTATCGACAGCCTGCAACACGACTTTGTGGGCCTGACCGCCAACAGTGCCCTGACGGTTTACCTCGAAGAGCAAGCGTTGCACGCGGGTTTCCGCCTGCAAACACGCATCCGCGCCGAGGGTTTTGACGGGTTGATTCGCATGGTCGCCGGCGGCGCAGGGCTGGGGATTGTTCCCCAGGCCGCGCTGGCGCGTTGGCCGCTGGAACCCAACTTCAAAACCCTGGCGCTGCAAGAAGACTGGGCCTGCCGAACACTGCTGCTGTGCGCGCGCTCGTTCGACCAATTGCCCGGCTACGCCCAAGCCTTGCTTGACGCCCTGGCCCTGCCCTTGCGGAAAAACCCGTAATACACCGCCGACAGAATCAACAGGAACGGCACGCCGAACACCTCGGCGAAGTACGTTGTGATCATCACCGCGCCTATCAGCACCAGCCCCAACAGCGTGGTGTGCCGCTTTATTATTGTGATGATTGTTGCTGACGCTGAACCCTGTGGGAGCTGGCTTGCCTGCGATAGCGGTGGGGAATTCACGGCCGCGATAGCAGGCAAGCCCACGCCCAACATTGATGTGGGTGGTGGTTAAGTTTCGCGGTTG